>NZ_JBNWKB010000020.1:0-57527 GCF_050509525.1 Gaetbulibacter sp. PBL-D1
GATTTTAGAGCAAGTAAAGGTTATGGTAGAGATTGGAGAACAGCTATTTACCGTCACATGGGAGGAAAAGACCTTAACGACCAAATTGATGGTGCAAAATACCTGGTTGAAGAACATGGTGTTTCACCAGATAAACTAGGAATTTATGGTGGCTCTTATGGTGGTTTTATAACGCTTATGGCTATGTTTAAATATCCTGATACTTTTAAAAGTGGTGCAGCTTTACGCTCAGTGACCGATTGGGCACATTACAACCATGGCTATACCGCAAATATTTTAAACACACCTGTTGAAGACCCCAAAGCCTACCAACAAAGTTCACCAATTTATTTTGCCGATGGCTTAAAAGGCAACTTATTGATGCTGCATGGTATGATTGATACTAACGTACATTTTCAGGATGTGGTAAGACTATCACAACGTTTAATAGAACTGAAAAAAGAAAACTGGGAGTTAGCTGTTTTCCCTCTAGAAGGTCATGGCTTTGTAGAAAGCTCTAGCTGGAGCGATGAGTACCGACGCATTTTTAAATTGTTTCAAGAAACGTTGAGGGAGTAAACGGTTTGATTTTTTGAGGAACTATATTCAATAAGTTTAGAAGAAACAATTACAACTTTTAAATGTGACCTCAATATTGATAGAGAAATTAATCTTTGGCTGAATAAAAGATTTGCTATCTTAGACATATAGTATGAATGTACGTAATACGTATATCCAATTGTTAGCTGCAAGTTGACCAAAGCAGAAACCGAATTGAAAATAAGAAATGAAAAGAATTTTATATCTACTTATTATTTTGACTTTAGCAAGTTGCAGATATTTTAATGTAAGTCCTGTAAACGGAATTACAACTAAAAATCTGACTGAAAAACCAACTCAATCTGAAATGATTGGAATTTGGGAAGTGGATAAATTCAGTTACGAATTAAATGAGGAAAAAGGATATGAAAAGAAAAAAATTGAATTGGATTTAAAAGAAAACGGAACTTTCGAAATAACAAATCTGCCAAATTATATAAATGTGTTTTACCAAACCGAAGAAAGGTTTGTTAATACAAGCGGAACGTGGAAAATCGGAAAAGATTTTAAAGGAGAGAAATGGGTTTTGAATATGAGTTTCGACAAAAGCAACTTGTATGAAAACGGAATGTCAACTTCATACGATTTGTATTTGCAAGATGACGGAATCATAATTTGGAATTTTATTGGAGACCCAGATTCCGGAGAAAGATTTTTATATAAAAAACAATAAAAAAACCAGCTGCCAACAATGGCTATAAGTAATTGCTTGTTCTCGCCTACTTCTGAAAATCCTCGCGGATTTTCAGTTTGGTATGTACTTGCAAAGTTAACCGCTAAACCACGCAACTACTCATAGCCGAGACCGTTGGCAAACATTTGAGAATGACGAAAAACACAGAAAATCATAGCGGAATTTTATCAATCGAAATGTTTGACAATTTAGCAAATCGAAGTCCTAGTTTTCATAGAATTTCAGCAATGCTATTAGACCATTTTTTAATGTGTATTTTGATAATTCCGATTGCGATTGTATTTGCTATAGCATCTGAAAAACTCGGATTTAAATTGATAGACGGAATGAGTTTCTATGTTTGGGTCTTGATAATCTTTGTATACTACAATAAAGACTTTTTCAATGCTAAAAGTCCTGCGAAAAGAATAATGGGCTATCAAGTCATCGACAGAAAAACGGAAAAACCTGCGACTGAATTACAATGTTTCGTGCGGAATTTTACAATATGCGTTGCTTGGCCAATAGAAGTTATAGTTGGATTTTTTAACCCAGAAAGAAGAATCGGAGATTTTTTAGCTAACACCAAAGTTGTTTCATCTGAAAAAGAAAAATTAAAAACAATTTGGACTGACTTAAAAAGAACAAAACTGAAAATGAATTATTTCGGGATTATAATAATCGGAATCGTATATTTTTACGGATTAAGTTATATAATTCCTTAAAAAATAAAAACGTTTGTCAACAACGTGTAAGCACAATATAAAACCACGAATATGAATAAAATTTTTACTCTGATTTTTAGCCTAATTACAGCTTTTGGATTTTCACAGACAAAAGAAATTCAAATTGAATTTATAGGAAATTGTGGACTTCATATGACAGATGGTATCACAAATTTCTACATTGATTTTCCATACAAATCTGGAGCTCACGGATATATGGAATTTAAAGAATCGGAATTAGATAGTATTAAAGAAAACTCAATTTTCATTTTTACACATAAACACTCTGACCATTACTCTAAAAAGAATCTAAAGAAAGTGATGAAAGAAAAAGGTGGACAGACTTATGGTGTTTCAAACATTTCAGAATTAGAAAAATTAAACGAAACTTTGGATAATTTTGAGATTGAGACATTTAAGACTGAACATAAGGTTTTTGGAATTAATTTCAGACACTATTCATTTCTGATAACGTGGCACGGAAAACGGATGTATTTATCTGGCGACACAACAGAACCTCAAACAATTGGAAAAATTAAAAATATTGATTGGGCATTCGTCCCATATTGGATTTTAAAAAATGCTAAAGAACAGAAGATAGACATTGATGCAGATATGTATTATGTTTACCATCTGTATCCCGAACAAATACCAAGCGCTAAAGAGAATTGGGATAAGGTAGATAATATTCATCCATTGACAGAGCAAGGCGAAATTCTAAAATTGGAATACTAAAAAATACTGTGGGCAACAACGTGTACAGCTCATTGCTGCGTCTTTTCCCGCACTAATCATACACAAAACCGTTGGCAAACATTATGACTCAAAACAAAATAAAAATTAAGACATTATTGATAGGCTTTTTAACATTATTGATTTCTTGTAACAAAAGAGTTAAGAAAACTGAAATAAATAAAGTCGAAACGGAATTAGATTATCTTAAAAGAGAAAATTTAAATTACGACCAGTTCAAAGGTACAAAATGGATTATTGGTGAAATTGGCCTAAATGGAGAAAAACCAGATACAATAATATTCGACAATCCTAAAACATTAACATACATTAGTACTGACACCGGAAAAGAAAGTTGTAATTTTTCGTTTGAGAATGACACTTTAGTTTTTAAATCATATGGAACGGAATATGATTTAGAAACTGATAAAGAAATAACTTCTGAAAGCATAAATAAGTTTCATTACCAAAATAATACCTTCAAGTTTATATTTTGTTATCAAAAAAAAGCAACAGAAAAAGAATTTCGAATTACTAATATGGAAAAATATAATTTAATTTTTCGACAAATAAAATAACGTTTGCCAACAATGGCTATAAATAATTGCTTCTACTCGCCTACTTTGAAAACTCCGTTGGAATTTTCAGCTTCGTGTGTACTTGTAAAGCTAATCGCAAACCCACGCAACTATTCATAGCCGAGACCGTTAGAGTACAATATGAAACAAACATTTACTGATAAAAATTTTAACTGGATTATAATCGGAATATCACTAATTTTTTCAGTAATAACTTTGATAAATATTTTCAAAGGATTCGAATTTTTTAGTAGTTTCCTTTTGAGAATGGTTCTTGCTTTAGTTTCTATAACTGCTCTAGTTTCATTGTTTATAGATAAATTTAATGGAGAACGTTTTTCTCGAATATTTATAATTGTTTATCTAATATTTCCATGTGTTTTAACATTAAATCAATTTCTAACTGACTTAATTTTTTTTGAAGTTAATAGACTAAACTTAATTCAAAATCCCACTTTTCTTTTGAAACTATTAAGCGGAATTTCATTATTGTATTTCGCAATTAAGTTTTCAAAACAACAGAAAACTGAACATATTACAGATTATGCAATTCTAATTATTGGAGTCGGAATTTTTACAATACTTTATGTATTGACCAAAACTTTAGAACCAAATTTCATTGCGCCAGATTTTATAATAGGATATCCTATGTGGAAAACTATAATTAAATCAATAATTGGAATTTTGATTCTCATAATAGGATTAAGAATAAATAAAATAAAAACGAAGTTTAACAGAGGTCTAATATTAACATCGGTTTTAATTTTCATCTTTGGAATGATATAAATACTGTGCCTAACAACGTATCTAATTCATTACTTCCGATTTCTTCATAGGAAATCCATCAGATTTTACGCAACGAAATCATAGCCGAAATCGTTGTACAACATTATGAAACTGACATTTAAAAAAGCATATCAAAATTTCTTAAAGACAATCAATGTTGGAGAACTCAGTGTAGAGGACTTGAATTTGAAAGCAATTATGAAAAGTGTAAAAATGGATTATTCAGAAGTTGAAATTTTAGGACTTGACTTGGATAATCCTGATTGTGATATGTTATTATTTGAATACGGAAATTATGATTGGACTGGAGAAGGCGAAAAATTTAATTTATCGGTAAAAAGACAACTGTTTTTTGAAAACCTCGACGAGTGTGGATATTATGGATTCACGATTTATTTTGATAAAAATAATGTTGGAGAAATTGATGAATTTTCAAAATGGTGTGAAAAGAAAAGTGATGCTGATGAATGGTTATCTGAAATAGAAAAAACGATTGGAATAGAAAAAGTAGAAGGAAAACCTGCGATGAAATTTGAATTTGAACTTGAAAAACCTAATTAAAAAACGTTGTACAGCAACGTATATAATTCATTACTTCCGATTTACTCATAGGAAATCCATCAGATTTTACGCAACCAATCCCTAAATTTTAAATCGAAGACTTAAACTGCTCTAAAAAGCGCACATCATTTTCGCTTAATAAACGTATATCACCTATTTGGTGTAGTAGCATGGCAATACGGTCTATTCCCATACCAAATGCAAACCCTGAATATTCTTTAGAATCTATACCACAGTTTTCTAATACATTTGGATCTACCATACCGCAACCCATAATTTCTAACCAACCTGTTCCTTTTGTAATACGGTAATCTACTTCCGTTTCAAGTCCCCAATACACATCTACTTCTGCACTTGGTTCTGTAAACGGGAAATACGACGGACGTAAACGTATTTTACTTTTTCCAAACATTTCAGTAGTGAAATATTGAAGCGTTTGCTTAAGGTCAGCAAAACTTACATCTTTATCTATATACAAACCTTCTACTTGATGGAAAAAGCAGTGCGAACGCGCAGATATAGCTTCGTTTCTGTAAACACGACCTGGTGAAATAGTTCGAATTGGTGGTTTATTGTTTTCCATATAACGCACTTGTACCGAACTGGTATGCGTACGCAATAAGATATCTGGATTGGTTTGAATAAAAAACGTATCCTGCATATCACGTGCTGGATGGTATTCTGGCAAGTTCAACGCTGTAAAATTGTGCCAATCGTCTTCAATTTCTGGACCTTCGCTTACATTAAATCCTATACGCGAAAAGATATCAATAATCTGATTTTTCACAATAGATATTGGATGACGCGCTCCTATTTCAATAGGTTCTCCTGGACGTGACAAATCATCATAAACACCTTTATCTTCTTCTTTGCTCTCTAACTCTTCTTTTAAAGCGTTTACTTTATCTTCAGCAGTCTTTTTTAAAGCATTGATAACTTGACCAAATTCTTTTTTCTGGTCGTTAGCTACATTTTTAAATTCTTTAAAATAATCATTAAGCAACCCTTTTTTTCCAAGGTATTTAATTCTAAATGCTTCAACTTCATCTTTAGTTTCAGCTTTGAATGCTTCTGCTTCAGCAATAAGCGCTTTAATCTTGTCTATCATGATATCAATAAAATGAGTGCAAATTTAGTAAATCTATTCAATAAACTCAGCTTCCAAAAAATAATTGACAATGGCTTCTTTCATTAAAACACTTTGCTCGCCTGCTTTAAGGTGAGGCAGTTGTTCTTTTACTTTATAATGTGGCCAACCATCGTCATCAAAAAAATCAAATTCATAATACCCATAAGGTTCTAACAACCTACATATGGCAATATGCATCAAATCTAGTTTGTGGTCTTTTTTAAAACGACGGTGTATTTGCCCTAATTCCTGAACGCCAATAAGGTATATAATGGCATCTAAATCTAACGTGTCGCCATCAGCAAACTGTACAGACAGCTTGTTAACCAAAAGTTCCCATCGTTGTTTTAACTGTTCGTCTCTAGACATATATATTTTCCTACCAAAGCAGGAATCTCAATTTAATTAAGTTGCAAAGTTAAAAAACCTTGATATTTAAACCTACAAGGTAACAGAAACCTTAAAAAAAGTTTTACTTATAATCTAGCTGTTCTAGACTTGGCCAGAACTAACAAATCTTAGGCGCAATATTTTTAACTAACGCAATTCGATATAATTATTTTCATAACGAACTGATCACAATTAATTTAAAATTACTGTCAGGTCGAGCGTAGTCGAGACCTAATCAAAATAGACCGATTTTGAGACCTTTCGACTGCGCTCAAGGTGACAATGTTACAATTTCATTGACTTAAGAAACAACTATACTAATGTTTTACGTCAAACTCACGTTAACTATTAAAAAGTTATATTTGAAAAAAATTAACATAATGGCTGTTATTGATATTGTTTTAGGAGCGTTGTTGCTTTTTGGACTTGTAAGAGGGCTTTTTAAAGGCCTTTTTGTTGAAGTTGCTTCACTTGTAGCTTTGGTTGCTGGTGTTTATGGCGCCATTCATTTTAGTGATTATGCTGCTTCTTTTTTTGAAGATAGTGTAGATTGGGATGAAAAATATGTAAACATTCTTGCCTTTGCCATTACGTTTGTAGTTATTGTTTTAGCAATTGCTTTGGCAGGAAAAGCCTTAACTAAACTAGCTGATTTTGCTGCTTTAGGAATTTTAAACAAACTTTTGGGAGGTGTATTTGGTGCACTTAAAATTGGGTTAATATTAAGCATATTGCTTATTGTTTTTGACAATATGAACAACACCATTCCGTTTGCAGATGAAGAAGATTTAGAAACGTCTATTCTTTACAAACCTGTAAAATCTTTAGCTCCTATGCTGTTTCCAAGTATTTTAAACAAAGGAAAAGACGTTGATGAAGAAACTGGTCCTGAAGACACTCAAGAACAAAGCGATACTTAATAGCAGTCGCTTTTTATTTGCTGGTTGTTTTGATAATAGCTCAATGGTTTGTTATTGTGCGTCATAACAATATCCTCTAAAACACTTATTACACCTTTATGCATTGCTAGCGAAC
Source organism: Gaetbulibacter sp. PBL-D1 (assembly GCF_050509525.1). NCBI lineage: Bacteria > Pseudomonadati > Bacteroidota > Flavobacteriia > Flavobacteriales > Flavobacteriaceae > Gaetbulibacter > Gaetbulibacter sp. PBL-D1. The sequence continues at coordinate 7,189 of NZ_JBNWKB010000020.1, forward strand.
CGCAAATCATAATCACACCATTATTGTAAAGTGTTTCTGCAATACGTTTTGCATCTTTATGCAACGCATCTTGCACATATTGTTTATCTTCTTCTCTAGATAAAGCTAGTGAAAACGTGTTTAGCTTTTCTTCGGAAATAAGCGCGTCTATTTGATTTTTATACATGCTGAATGACGCATTTGTTCGCAGCCCAAAATATAAATGAGTTTCTGTTTTTTTGTTCTGCTGAAGCATTCCAAGAAATGGAGCAATTCCAGTTCCGTTTGCAATCATAATCACACGCTTTGCTTTTTTAGGAAAATGAAATGCAGAATTTTTCACCAAACGCGCTTTTAGTTTTGAGCCTATTTCAGCGTTATGTAAAAACCCTGAACCTAAACCTTTATCATGTAACTTAACACTTAAATGAACATTTCCGTTTACTTTTCCTATAGAATACAAACGCTCTCTATAATCGTTTTTTGGATAGATAGCCAATAAATCGCCCGAAGTAAATTGATGGTGTTTTTTAGGCTTTAAGGTGATAAAAAACGTGTCATCTATATTGGTTTCTGTTTTGCTGATTACCTTAAATTTTTTAAGCTGCTTGGGTTTGATCACTAATTGCTCTTGCGGAATATTTACAGTAATTCCTGTAGCTTCGCACCACTGATTGATCCATTGATTAAACGCTTCAACCGACTTGTCATTGATGGTAAACACAGAAACATCTTGTTGAAATAATTGCTGTAATGCTTTATCAGCATCAAACGCAAATTGGCAAAAATCTGGATATGCTAACGAGCCAAATCCAACCACCGAAAACTGCAAGGTGCTTGCATTGGTTTCCGATTGTAGTTTTTGCAAAAACATATTGGCGTTTGTTGGTGCATCGCCTTGACCATAAGTCGCAGTCATTATTACCAAATGCTTTGCTTTTGGATACTGCGTGTATGCATTCATTTCGGTAATTACTGCTTTTTTTCCAGTAGCAATAAGTTGTTTGTAAAATGCATTGGCATAGTTTATCGTGCTTCCGTTTTCTGAACCCACAAGAATAACAATTTCAGCATCTTGAGGTTTGAACTTATTTTTCAATCGGCTTTTACGACGTTTTAAAGTCATGGCAAACCCAGAATAGATAAAAAACAGAATATTTGCCGTTGCAATGGCTAAAATGATAGACCATAAAATGCTGCCTTTTCCGGTGTGTAAATTCACACTTAAATTAGAAAACAGCGTGACATTAGGTAATTGTATATCGCTTAAAACATCGCCTGTAAACTGATTAACAAGCAGTTCTTTATCTTTTAATTTTACTGTAAAATAATCTTCTACATCACTAGAAAAAGGAAATTCAATAGCTTTTACTTTAGAAAGCGGTGTGTTTTTAAACACTTCAAAATCTGATAACGGTTGTTTTGGTGTTTCAGAAAGCGTATCAAAATCTACTTGATGTGACATTTTAGCTTCTGGTAAAGCATCAAACTTTTCTAACGACAAATACACCCCTGTAACCGTAATTATGATGATTGGAATTAAAGACAAACGCCCTAAAACGACATGCCAATACTGGTTAAAATCTTCATTAATTATTTTTGAAAAAAAGCGCTTAAAACCACGTTGTCGCTTTATGATTAGGACAGTTCCAGTAACAGCAATTAAGCACAACAAGAATGAGCATAAACCTACAAAAAATCGGCCGACGCTTTTTAAGAATAACGACCTATGGAAATTGGTTACCCATTGAAAAAAAGGTGAAGGTTTTAACTCTTCGCCAAGATATTGGGCAGTAACAGGATTAAAATAACCACTTAAATCGTTTCCTTCTTCAGTAAAAACAGAGGCAACCACAAAATCATTGCCATCAACTTTTATGTCAATAATTTCAGGATAAGTCTCTTGAAAAACTGTAAGAGTTTCAGCAAGTGTGATGTTGTCTAAATCGGCAACATGGTAAGGTTCTAATTGTTCGGAAATAGGCTGAAACGCCAGAAGAATTCCGGTTACAGAAGCTAAAACGATAAAAACAAAAGAAGATACAGCCAACGCAAGGTGACTGTATCTCCAAATGGATATGGTCATTGTGTTCTTTTTAGTAAACAGTTTTTCAGTGGCAGTAAGCAGTCTTTCAAAATTCTTTCTTATTCCTACATTACTTTAAATGACAAACTTGTATTAATTTTTTGTTTAGAGACTTCTCGACTGCGCTCGAAGTGACAATTATTATAATCTTGTCATTCCGTACTTGATGCGGAATCCATTAATAAAAAAACACTGTGTCAATTTGGATCCTGAATCAAATTCAGGATGACAGTTCGTTGTTTTTATCAAGTTTTACCAGTTTCGTCTTCATCTTCTACTTCGATTTCAACGCATTAATTCGGCATCATTCTAATATAGCGAATAAAGCCTTTACCTTCGTGTTTTCCTTTGATGTTTTCTGTTGTTAATGGGAATTGTACATCATCAACAAAATATTCATCATCTTCAACAGCGGTTTCAAATCGGATGCTGTAACCAGCATCTATTTTAGAGTCTTCAATATCTATCACTTCTATAGCACGTTCGCCACCTGCAACTGTTGCGCCTGTGATTGCATCAATATTATGACGTTTTTTGCCATAAAATTGCCACCATTCTTCAACCGTATTGTACCACTCATCGTCATCACCTTTTACATACAAGGTTTTTTCATAAGCTCCTTCAGGGTTGATTAACGAAATCACAATGTAAGCGCCTTCTCCTGTATAATTCGTCATTTGAATCATACACTTATACTTGGTAGATTCTGTTAAAGTTGTAAAGGATACCAATCCTAAAACTAAAATGCTTAAAAGGGTTATATATTTTAATTTCATGTTTTAATTATTAATAAGTGTCAGGTCGAGCGCAGTCGAGACCTAACTAAAAGTTCTCGACTGCGCTCGAACAGACAATAAATTTTACTTTAAGAATTTAATTGAAACATTGTTCTTTTTTAGTAGCTCATTTTCTGAAGCTAAATCGTAAGCTGTTTCATCAAAATCGGTAGTGATAGTTTTGTCTGCACCTTGTTCTAAAAGGAATTTTAAAATGCTATCATCTTTTGCTTTCATCGCTGCAATTAACAAAGCGGTATTCCCTTCTTTGTTTTTAGCATTGATATCTTGACCAAATTCAGTAGCCATTTTTAAAAGCTCTAAACTGTTTTTTTCAACAGCTAAATGATACCATGTGTTTCCATTTTTTTGAGGTGCTTTTAGGTCTAACCCTGTACTCTTTACTAGGTCTAACTTTTTTAAGAAACCGTCTTTATTTCTGTTTGAATAACCACTAACAACATAGTAAGCTAGATTGTTACCATCAGCATCTACTAGTTCTAAATTAGCTTCTTTTTCTATCAAGAAATTGACAACCTCTGGACTATTGTTTTGCATTGCAAGCATTAAAGGGGTTTCTCCTTTTTTATTAGCTTGATTAATGTTTTCAAGTTTATTATCGTACAACAAGCTTACTATAGCTAAGTCGTTTCTAGAAGCTGCATTTAAAAATGGTGTATTACCATTGTGATCTTTAGCATTTACATTTAATCCGTTTTCTAAAAAGTAATTAATGACTTCAGTATCTTTAGATCGTGAAGCAAGCACATGCAATGGCGAAACACCTTCGTGGTTTGTTGAATTAGGCTTTAATCCTTTTTCTTCTAAAAATTTATACACTTCTAAACCATTGGTTTTTCCGCGTGTTCCATAAGCAGCAAACATAAATGCTTGGTCGTTTCCTTTAATCCCTTTAGCTATAAGCTTATCCATTAGATCAATATTTCCTGTTTTAGCAACATAGTTAAAGGCATCATTACCATTAGCGTCAGTACTTTTTAAATCTACACCTTTAGACACGAAATAGTCTAACAATTTAAAATCTGAATCATAAGGAGCGGACAATAATAAAGCGTTAGCTCCATCAGGATTTAGGTCTATTTTTGGGTTTGCTCCATTTTTAATACAAAGTTCGTATACCTCAGTATTTTGCTGACCTGAACCAGCGGCAAAGTTTAAAATGGTGTTTCCTTTATCGTCAGTTAAGTCGGTTTTAGCCCCTTGTTTTAAAAGGTGCTTCATAAACTCTATATTTCCTTTGTAGGCAGCCCAAAAAATATACGTTCTACCATCGTGAGTTAATTTGTTAGCATCGTTTCCTTCTTGAGATTGAAGGTGAATAATGGTTTCTAATGGTGCGTTTTGTAAAATCGCATACACTACACCATCAAAATTATTCCTGTTTGCCTCAGCAGGATTGTTGCCCTCTTTTATTTTTTGGTCAATTACCTTAGGTGTAGGTTTAGTATCCCAAAAATCACGGCTTAAAAAAATATTGTCTTGTGAAAATCCTTGAACACTTAATAGAAGTGCTAAACCAAGGAGTTTTAGTTTAAAATTTTGCATCTTATTTTTTTACAAATGATTCAATTAACGGATTGATTTCTTCAGCTGTTTTATAGTTCTCTTCATCAAATAAATATTTAAAGAGTCCTTTATTATCAACTTTTTCCTCCAAAGACAAGTTTGTATGTCTTGCAAAAACTTCACTCCATTTAGCACGTACAATAGCCCATTTAGCTTCGTTTTCTTTCCAGTAATCTTGAGCTGCTTTACATTTACTGTCTTCAACTTTAACGTAAGTATTAAACCCTTTTTCTTGAGCTAATACTACATCAGCTTTTCCTTCTTCACGAATTACCTTGTCGTTATCTTGGTCGTGAATCCAACCGTTATTAACGATTTCATGACGATTTCTTCTAATAGTTACATTGTAATCGCTACGTTTAGTGTACTCACGTCTTGGTAATGGTGCAGACGTTGTGTTTTCCCAATAACTTTTACCATCAACATGTACCCAAGAAGCAGATCCTTCATAACGAGGGCTATCATCTACTTGAAATACCTTTTGAGTCCATTGTCCTTTAACATCACTTTTAGGAAGACTAACATAATTCCAGCTATTATCATAGTTGTACTCATACAAATCGGTATTTTCAAATTCCCAATCTTGTCTCCAATGTTTTACAATCATTTTATTATTAGGAGGACCAACAATTAATAAGTGTTGCATAGAAATTTTATCTTTATCATCTTCAACTAATTGAACCCACTCTAAACCTTTATCATGTTTTACTTTTGATGGTATATAAGTTGAATCTCCTGAGTATTCAAAAGTTTCGGCAAAGTTAAAAGTAACTTCATAACAACCACACATACTCTTTATGGCGTCCTGGTCTTGCTTTTTTGTGCTTTGAGCATTTAAATTAATTATAAATGCAAACGCTAAAACTGTTGTTAAGGCTAATTGTTTCATTATTAAAGTTTTGTTTTACTGTTTTAAATTTTATTGAAAAAATTTTGTTCTTATTTAGACTGATTTAAAATAACATTTTATATTTGCAGCAAATTTAATCAAGAATGAGTCTAAATAAAAATAAAATCTGTATTTATTTTTCACTTTTTTTTAGCTTGGTAGCGTTTGCTCAAGAAGTTGAAACTGATTCTACTGAAACCAAGCAACTTGACGAAGTAATTGTTACTGCAACACGTACAGTAAGACAATTATCTTCGTTACCATTACCAGCTCAGTTAGTCTCAAAAAAAGAAATAAAAAGTGTAAACTCATTACGATTAAGTGACATATTAAACGAGCAAACAGGATTAATTACAGTGCCTGATTTTGGTGGTGGTGAAGGTATACAACTACAAGGTTTAGACTCTCAATACACATTAGTTTTAATTGATGGAGTACCTCTTATTGGTCGTTCTGCAGGAACACTAGACATTAGCCGAATTACAGTTGGAAACATCAAACAAATAGAAATTGTTAAAGGTGCTTCGTCTAGCTTATATGGAAGTGAAGCTCTTGGTGGTGTTATAAATATAATTACTGAAAACCCTAAGTATGGGTTTAATGGAGAGCTAAACTCTAGAGTTGGAAGCTTCAATACACTAGACAACAGCTTTAATTTAGGTTACAGAAAAGAAAAGTTTTCTGTAAGTGCTTTTGTAAATAGTTTTAGTAGTGATGGTTACGACCTTAATGAAAATGATGCCTTAAACACTGTTGAACCTTTTAAAAACCACACGTTCAACACAAAGCTTACTTATAATTTTAACGAAAATACTAGCCTGTTTTTATCAGGAAGATACTATACACAAAATCAAGATTATGTAGCATCTGAAGATTTAAAAGGCGAAAGTGATATTAATGAGTGGAATGCTCATGCTAAATTAAGCCATACCTATAACGAAAAATGGAGCAGCTATTTTGAGTTTTACGCGACACGCTACATAGCAGATGAATACTTAAACAATACAGACAATTCTAGATTTAGTGAAAGTGATTTTAACCAACTATTACTAAGACCAGAGATTAGAGCGAGTTATAAATCTTCAGAAAAAAGTGATTTTATTGGTGGTATTGGCTGGAATCATGAAACCTTAAAACGTACTGATTTTTCGACCAACCCTGAGTTTAATTCTCCTTATGCCTACTTACAGTATGACACCAATCCAACCGAAAAACTAAACGTTATCCTTGGTGCTCGTTTTGACAACCATAGCGAATACAAATCACAGTTTAGCCCTAAAGCTGCATTAAGGTATAAGTTATCTAATAAAATTGCTGTAAAAGGATCAGTAGGTTACGGATTTAAAGCTCCTGATTTTAGACAGTTGTACTTCGACTTTACAAACTCATCAGTAGGTTATACGGTTTTAGGTTACAATGCTGTTACTACTGCAATTCCGCAAATGGAAGCTAATGGAGAGCTTGCTAACATTGTTGTTCCTATTTCAGAATTTGAAAACGAATTAAACCCTGAAAACTCAATTGGTATTAACGTAGGTGCAGATTACAGACTTTCTAGTACAGTAAAAGTAGACCTTAATGTATTTAGAAACAATATTGAAGATTTAATTGATACTCGAGTAATCGCTAATAAAACCAATGGGCAAAATGTATTTAGCTACTATAATGTTCATAAGGTATTTACACAAGGATTAGAGTTTAATGTGAATTGGAAACCTAGCAATAATTTAAAATTAATGGGAGGTTATCAATTACTATTTGCTAAAGACAAAGCAGCTGTTGATGCCTTTGAAAATGGTGAAGTTTATGCAAGGTTAACTCCTAGCTCACCTTCATTTCAGCTTAAAAAAGAAGATTACTTTGGGCTTTACAACCGTTCGAGACACATGGCTAATTTTAAGATTTTCTACACGTTTGAACGTTGGAAACTCGATGCAAACCTTAGAGGAACTTACAGAAGTAAATATGGACTTTACGACACTAACGGAAACACTTATTTAGATAAATATGATGAGTTTGTAGATGGTTATTCTACTTGGGACATCGCGTTTAACAAAACACTTTATAAGAATTACACATTAGGCTTTGGTATTGACAATGTTTTTGGCTTTACAGATACACAAAACATAAGCAATATTTCAGGTCGCATTATATACGGAAAACTTAATATTCAAATTTAATAAACATTAAATAACACTTAAACATCATGAAGACACTTAAATTTTTAGCATTAGCAATCGTTTTAATAGGATTCTCATCTTGTAGTAGCGATGACGACAATGGAGGTCAACAATTATTAGACGTTGAGGCAGAAACCATATCTAATATACAAGCAACACAAACTGCTGACTATTCAACTAACCCTCCAACAATTACTGGAGATTACATTAAATTTTCATTTGAAACAGGTACTACTGTAACAGGAGATAATTGGGATATTGCTTTTAGAGGTACAACTATTTTAGTAAATGGTGGTGAAGCTACTGCTGATGATCAACCTGTAAGAATGGGTAACGCTGGAGCTTATTTTGCTACTGGAGCTTTATCAGAAGTTGCAAGTGTTGATACGACTCTTTTTACACAAGATAGCGAAGCTAATGGTTTAGCAATCACAACAGGTTCAGGTAATGGTTGGTACAACTATGATCCAACAACTCACATTATTTCTCCAATTGCAGGAAAAGTTTTAGTTGTAAGAACTAACGATGGTAAGTACGCTAAAGTTGAAATTTTAAGCTACTATGAAAATGGTGAGCCAAATGCTGATTTAAGCAACTCACAATATTACAGCTTTAACTATGTATATCAACCTAACGAAGGTGAGATTACATTTTAATTTTTCTCATATTTAGAATTAGTTAATTAAAAAAGCCACTCCAATTGGAGTGGCTTTTTGTTTTTGGAGATTAATATAAACTATTCATAAAAAGTTACTCCTCCTGTATTGATATCATACATTGCACCTACTATCTTAATTTCTCCATTCTTTTCCATTTCTGAAAGGATAGGGCTTTCTGCATGAATTCTTTCTAGTGTTAATTCCACGTTCTTTTTTGATACTGAATCCACAAAATCTAAGTTTTTAGATGTTCTTAAGCTTTCATCTTTAGGCTCTTCAGTTGCATTAACGGCAGGCGTTATCTTTTGTATAAGTTTTGTTAAATTACCCATTTCAGCATGGTCACAAGCTCCTTTTACAGCTCCACAACTTGTATGACCTAAAACTACTATTAACTTAGTTCCTGCAAGTTTACATGCAAACTCCATGCTTCCTAATATATCCTCATTTACGAAATTTCCAGCAATACGAACACTAAAAATATCTCCTAGACCTTGGTCAAACACTAGCTCTGCTGACACTCTAGAGTCAATACAACTTAAGATAGTCGCAAAAGGGAACTGTCCATCACTAGTATCGTTAACTTGCTCTAGTAAGTTTCTATTTGCTTTTAAATTATTTTGAAATCTTATATTTCCTTCTTTTAAGAATTGTAAAGACTTTTCAGGAGTCATAGTTGCCTGAGATTCTTTTGTATGTGCTTTCATAATTTTCTGTTTTTTAATATTTGTCTTTTACGTTAATTTTTATCCATTGTGTACACTCTTTAAAATTTTTAAAGATGTGTTCTCGAGGTATTAAATCTGGTATGATATCAATACGCTCCATCATATATTTTGGTTGTTTTAATAAGTCTACAAAAAGAACTTGAACATTATTTTTTCTTAGCTCTTGTAATACATCTTCCATAGCATATAAGCCAGATTGATCCATATATTGCATACGCCCTAAACGAATGACTACTGTTGAGGCTGTATGTGGTATTTGAGCTGCTAAACTTTGAAAATCGCTAGTTGAGCCAAAAAACAAAGGGCCTTTTATATGTTTAATAAAGACTTCTTCTTTCAATTTTACAGGAAAATCAACCTCATCTGCCCAAGCTTTTTCTTCTCCAAGTTTTTTAACATCAGAACGTTGTGCTGTTAAATCCCCAAGTTTTTTCATAAACATCAACGATGCTATTACTAAGCCTATTCCAACAGCGTAAACTAAATTCCAAAAGGTTGAAAGTGTTAACACAACTAACATTATCAATACTTCTGAACTTAAATTTAATGGTCCTAGTTTTATGTCTTTTGGCAATACAGGTATTGCTTTAAGTCCTTTATAGTCCATTACACCTATACCAACTGTTATTAAAATACCTGCTAAAACAGCTGCAGGAATTTTTGATGCAACTGGACCTAAAGCCAATAGTATTACCAATAGCATTACACCTGCAATCATACCTGACAATCTTGTTTTTCCTCCAGATTGAATGTTAACCACAGTTCTTATGGTTGCACCTGCTCCTGGAAGCCCTCCAAAAACTGCTCCAATTGTATTACCTATACCTTGTCCCACAAGTTCTTTATTAGGTTTGTGTTTAGTTTTGGTCATATTATCAGCTACTACACTTGTTAAAAGTGAATCGATAGCTCCTAAAAGCGCTAAAGTTAAAGCTGTAAAAATATAAGGTGTTATACTACTGAGTTTAAACTGAGTGATGATTTCTATATTAGGCATTGGAAATCCGCTAGGTATTTCCTCAATAGGTCTATAGTCTAAACCAAATCCTACAGCAATCCCAGACATCACCAATAAAGCAACTAGAGTACTTGGTATCGCTTTTGTAATTCGTTTAAAACCATAAATAATAAGTATTGTGCCTAATGCCAATAAAACTTCAAGTAAACTAATGTTTTTTAAAGCTCTTCCTAAAACCTTAAATGTTCCTAAAACACCTGAAGCTTCTTTAGCCGCTAGCGTTTTAGACTCTTTGAGTATGTCGGCTTCGGTTACTAATTCTGCTCTTCTAATGGTTTCTTTAAAGTCTTCAAGTACTAGAATTCCTTCATCTGCTTCCTCTTCAAGAATATTTTTTAGAATTACACTTTCGGCCTTAGGCTTAAACTTATTTACATACTCTTGGTCTTCTTTAGGATAATACCCAACAGCAGGTAAAATTTGTGTAATTAAAATAATAACACCTATTGCTGTCATAAAACCAGAAACTACAGGATATGGAATGTACCTTATGTATTTTCCTAAACCTAGAGCACCAAGACCAATTTGCATTAAACCAGCTAATAAAAACACTGTTAAAATAGCAGGTAGAGCCTTTTCAACATCTCCATCGTTAGCAGCAATAATACCAGCAATAATTACCATGCTTACTGCTGTCATAGGTGCTGTTGGTCCTGATATTTGGGTATTAGTTCCACCAAAAAGCGCTGCGAAAAAACTTATAAAGATTGCGCCATACAATCCAGCACTTGGACCTAAACCAGACGATACTCCAAATGCTAATGCTAATGGTAATGCTACAATACCTGCAGTAATACCTCCAAATGCATCTCCTCTTATGTTTGAAAAAAGCTTCATATTTAGCAGTTTTTAAAAGTTTGCTTTCTAATTTAACCTTTATTTCTCAAAGAAAAAAGCAATTCTAAACATTAGCTTTGGTTTTATATTATCGCTTTTTATGGCTTATTTTTACCAAAAAATACTTCCTCCTTGTGTATATTCACTTAAGCAATTAAAAGTGATACATTAAGGTTATTTATTAATCGTTCTGCATTAAACATTGAAGACGATTTTGAACTGTTACCAGACCTTGTTTCTTCTTTGTTGAAATACAAAAGATTTACATTGCTTTTTGTTAAATAATTTGACAAGTTACTGATTGCATTATCACTCTTATCAAATACGTATTCAATTACTTTAGAGTTGAATAGTGCATTTGAAGTGGTGGAATGCATTTCGCCATCAACCAACTTAAATGATTTTAATGGTTGGGTGTTTTTCTCAAACAAGTTTTTAACAAAAGCATTGTTTACAGTATCTCCTGAGTCTTGTAACAAACCTAATGACAATTCTTGATTAGGCTCTAAAGTACTCTTTGAAGGTACAATTAAAACGGTTCCTTTATGCTGTTTTAATACATAATTAGCAATCCTATCTCCTACCACGCTAAAGGCTTTCTTTTTCTTACCTAAAACTATTACATCAGGTTGTTGCTGACTTATGTAGTTTTTGATTTCGTCTTTAACATTGCCAAAAGAAAACTGATAGTTGATTTTTATATCACATGCTTTTGAAATTGGCTCGACAGTATTTTTTATGTCTTTTTCAAATGCATTGTACTTCTCATTTAAAGTTCTCATGGCTGAAAGTTGACTTTCTCTTTCAACCACATCAGTAAATTTTTGTACAGAGAAGAGATCAATTTCGCCATCAACCTTTTTTGCAAGGTTGACAGCGTTGTTGAGTAAAGTACTTGGTGAATCTTTAAGATCGGTAAGTACTAATATTTTATATTGTTTTGACATGGTGTTTTTAGCTTAAACTTATTTTCGATTTAGGTCTTTCATTAAAGAACCTAATAAAGCTCGAAGGGTTTTCAACCACACCACGTTTAGAGATTAGTTTCATGTCAATGTTTCGTTCTTCAGCCTTTAAGATAAAGTCTTCAAGAATTTCAATAATATCATAATCTAGATATCTTGTTTTAATTAAATCAATTTCAAGATATGTATCTCTTGGTATGCTGTCCAACTCCTTAAGGATTGCTCCTTTATTTAAAAAGATAACTTCCTCGGCAAGTGTCATTTTTATTTTATGTTTTCCATTACTCTTGTCTTCAATATGAAGGAAATGAGAGTTTTGGTAACTCTTTAATAAAATAACTACTATACCAACTGCAAGACCTAAACTAATACCTACTAACAAATCGGTAAATACAATACCTATTACAGTAACAAAAAATGGTACAGATTGCTTCCATCCTAGTTTATACATTTGTTTAAACAATGCTGGTTTTGCAAGTTTGTAACCTACCACTAGTAATATTGCTGCTAATACTGATAATGGAATCATATTAAGCAAACGAGGTATAAGAATTACAGATATTAAAAGGAAGAATCCATGAATAATAGCCGATAATTTTGATCTACCTCCAGATTGAATATTGGCAGAACTACGAACAATTACCTGAGTAATTGGTAATCCTCCAATAAAACCAGAAATCATGTTACCAGCACCTTGAGCCAATAACTCTCTGTTAGTTGGTGTTACATTTTTATGAGGGTCTAACTTATCAGTTGCCTCAACGCAAAGCAAAGTTTCTAAACTTGCTACAAGTGCAATTGTAAATGCTACAACCCAAATATCAGGATTAGTGATAGCAGAAAAATTAGGGAAACTAAATTGACCAAAAAAGTCCGATGCGTTTTCAGGTATTGGAACGCTTACTAAATGCGACTCAGCAATAGATAAGCTTTCGTTATCCTTAGTAAACACATACCATATAATACCTAAAATTACGGCTACTAAAGGCCCTTGTATCAATTGGAATATTTTACCTTTTTTAGACAAAACTTTATCCCAAAGGATAAGAATTGCTAAACCTACAGCTCCAATAATAAAAGAGCCCCAAATAATATTATCAGAAATGCTAAGCAATGCAGAAAATGTGTTTTCACCTGAAGCTTCTAAAAAACTATCAGCTCCTTCTGGCTCAGCATCATACCCAAAAAAGTGTGGGATTTGTTTTAAAATAATAATGATACCAATACCTGTAAGCATTCCTTTAATTACTGAAGACGGGAAATAATACCCAATAACTCCAGCTTTTAAAACTCCAAATAAAATTTGAATACCACCAGCAATTACAACAGCTACAAGAAAGTTTTGATAACCGCCTAAAGTTCCAATAGCAGTTAATACAATAGCTGCTAAACCTGCTGCTGGACCACTTACTCCAATTTTAGATCCACTTAAACCTCCTACAACAATACCTCCAACTATACCAGCTATTAATCCTGAAAATAATGGTGCTCCACTGGCTAGAGCAATACCTAAACACAATGGTAAGGCAACAAAAAACACGACAATACTTGCCGGCAAATCACTTTTAATTGTTTTAAACATATTAAAATTTGTTTTTAAAATTTGATAATAAAAATGTGACCTATTACTAAGCTAATAGGTAAAAAAACTAATTATAATATGTGCTGTTCGGGAGGTGGAGAGAGGTTCTCTAGGCTTAGAGAAGAATAGTTAATTTGGTAATGCGAGTTGTGTTTTATACTATTATCAAATACAATTAAATCATCGTATAATGAATTGTCTAAAAACTTAACCTCAACATTTTTACTTATTTCGTTTTGGCTATTTTCCTCTTCGTTTACACTGTAGAAAGCAGCTACATTAAAATCTTTGTCCACAATAGAAATAATTGTAGGTGCAGCTAAAAAAGCTGAAAAGATTATTAGTATAGCTAATGATGTGACTTTCTTACCCATAAAGGAAAATTACATAAGTTGCAAATATAAAACTTGAACTTTAAATATTCGTTAAATATATTTTAAAACTATAGTTCTTTGATATCCTTATTCTGAATCCAGCCTTGTTTTCCGTCTGAAAGTTTAATTTTTTTCCAATCGTTTACTGTATCCAAAATTTGAACTTTAGTGCCTTCATGAAGTTTAAAGGCTTCTTCGCTTCTTAGGTTTGGTTCACTCTTAACTTGGCTTTCTTGAGCAAACACTATTGCTGGTTTATTGTTTTTATCGATTTCAAATTTATGAAATGCAAAGGCTAAAGCCACTAATGACAATACTAAAAACAATAAGCTAGAAACGAAAGTTATTCGCTTTTTACCGGTAGATTGACTAAAATAATATACAATACAAAGTACTACAAACAATATAATTCCTACTACCGATAAATAAGCCCAATTATCATAGCTAAATGTATTTGTTGCGCTTTTCATTAGTCTTGAAAAACCAACTTCTGGCATTACATCGATAGCATCAATAGTCATATTCTTTGCAAAAGCCATATTGTTTTTAATATCCTTATCGTTTGGCGACAACTGTAATGCTTTTTCGTAGTAATAAATGCTAGGAGCTACATTATTGAGTTTATAATGCGCATTGGCCAAATTAAAATACAATTCGGCTGAGTGTTTGTCGCTTTTTAAAATAGCATCATACTTCTCTATTGCTTCGGCATATTTACCTTCATTGTATAACGTGTTTCCCTGATCAAACAATGCTTCGTTTTGTGAAAAACCAAAAGAAGACACCAATACTGTTATAATTACCAATATCTTTTTCATCTTATTGCATTTGTTTATCAATTAACGAAATAGTTTTTGCAGCTTTATCATAATCCTGTTGCATCTCCACATTAGAAATTGGTGTATATCTTGCCAATTCGCAGTTTTTAAGGATTTCAATAAATTCTGATACAACACTAGCGTCTACACTTTTTTCAGCAAGTAATGCTTGTATTTTATCTTTACTTAAATCGCTTGTTTCAATGTGCAGTTTTGCTTTTAAGTAATTATGCAGTGCCTTTTCTAAAGCAATGTAAAAGGCTTCTTTTTTACCTAAAGCACGTTTCGCTTCGCTTAAGTATTTTTTAGCTAGCTTATCGGCTTTTCTAATTTTATTACCGAACACATCTGCATTACGCTTTTCTTTTTCTCTTCTAAAAACTATTGCTAAAGGAATAGCTAAAAGCGGTAACAACAAAGCACTCCAAAATCCTGTAGACTTGAAGAAATGAGTAGTAGTTGTTGGCGTAAGATTTGTTTCAGTCTTTACAAAAGCAAATTGGTCGTTGCTTAAGACAACCTTCTGTTTGTTATTTGCTGCAGTAGTAATGCTGTTATCTGATGCTGAATTGTTTGTAGGACCTTCTAAAACATCAATTATAATCTCTTTTGAAGATACTCTCTTGTAAGTTTCAGTCTTTAAATCGAAATACGAAAACGACACACTTGGTATAGGATACTTTCCTTTAAATTGTGGCACAACTGTGTAACTATCAGAAATGCTTCCTTGTGTACCATCTAAATTGGTTCTCACGTTTTCAGAATGCTCTGGTTCATAAATTTCCAATGAACTAGGTACTGTAATTTTAGGAAGGTTAAATAGTTTTAAATTTCCGTTTCCTGATACTTCAACTTTTAACTGTAAAGATTCCGAAGCATTTAATTGACTTTTAGATGCTGAAATATTAAAATCGAAATCACCAACAGCTCCTGTAAAATCAGCTGGTTTAGTACTTTCAGGAAGTGGTTTTACGTTTATAGTTTTGCTGCCTGCAGATACTGTTCTATGCACAGAGGTCATTAATCTTCCTCCAAATATATCTCTTCGGTTTGTTGGCACATCTACAGTAACATCTAGCGACAAAGGTTCTATTTCAAGCTTTCCTGATTTTTGAGGATAAAGCACTGTTTTACGAAGCACTACATAACGATAGTCTTCACCATTATACGTTCCGTTTTGAACCTTTAACCCTTTGATATTGATGTTTTGACTCCAAAAATCATTATATCTAGGATTATCAATTTCACGCCAATTACTTACTCCTGTTGAAGACGACACATATAGCTTATAAACTACAGTTATTGCTTCATTAAGGTAAGGGTTGGTTTTAGAAATTTCGGCAACTAGATGAATATTCTCATTCGCAACATTTTCGGCATTATCAGGATCATTAGGTCTACTCACAGCAGCAGTAACCTCTACTGAAACCGTTTGAGTTTTATACACCTGATCATCAATTTCAATAGTTGCTTGTTTAATAGTAAACTTACCTCGCTTTTTTGGTGCTAAAAAGTAGCTATAGGTTTTAGAAAACGAACGTTTACCATTTAACCACGTATTACTTACTGATGTGTTTGGTCCACCAATAACCGTAAAATCTTGAAAATCTGGAGGTGTAAAATTGTCTCCATCTTTATTCATTTCAAAATCAATACGTAAACGCTCATTAATACCTAACTTAGTTTTGCTCACCTTAGCTTCAAACTTAACCTGAGAAATCCCTATACTTGTAACAAGTAGAGCAATTAACAATGTTATGTTTTTTAAGATTTTCATGGTGTAAAACTCTTTGATTTTATGATTTAACGTTTACTGTTATTGTATTTGTTTCTTCTAGCTTATGCCTTCCAGCTTCAAGCTATCATTACCAATCCTTTTCTGTTTGTACTTTTATTCCTTTTTGCTTTTCGGCATTCATTTTTTCTTGAACTTTCTGTTCTTGGTTATTCATGGCTTCAAGCAAATTCTTTATTTGTTGAGGTGATAATTGACCAGGTTGCGGTTTTTGCTGCGGTTTGTCTTTATCTCCATCTTTTTGTTCTTGTTTTTCATCTTTAGGCTTGCCTTCTTCATCTTTCTTATCGTCACCTTCTTTCTTGTCCTGGTCGCCTTCGTCTTTTTTATCTTGATCGTCTTGTTCTTGCTCTTTTTCTTGATCTTCTTTCTTTTCGTCCTCTCCGTTTTCGTCGTCTTTTTTATCTTGATCTTGACCTTGTTGGTTTTCTGCACATTCTTTAGCCAATGCTAAATTGTAACGTGTTTCGTCATCGGTTGGGTCGTTTCGCAATGCATTTTTATAAGCTTCAACAGCTTCTTTACATTGTTCGTTTTCCATTAAAATATTTCCAATATTATGAAACGCACTATGTTTTGCTGCTTTATCAGTTGAATATTTTGTGGCTTGTTCTAATCGATACAAGGCTTCTTCGTAACTCCCTTTTTGAACGTAGGATGTTCCTAAATTATAAGCTCCAACTACATTTGACGGCTGTTCTGAAATAGCTTTTCTATATTCCATTTCAGCAGAAATATAGTCGTCTTTTTCTATTAAATCGTTAGCTTCATATACATGGTCATTAGCTTTTTTTAAAGCCAATAATTGCTCTTTTTCTTTGTCTTGAGAATAGACAGAAAAAGCGGTCAACATAAGTATTAATAAAGCAATCTGTTTCATGGCATAAGCTTCAAAATCAACGAATATTACTAATTTTTTGACATTTACTATCATAAGTTTTCGTTAAATAAATTCAACTTCTTTAACCAACCTGTCTTACGTTCTAACAACAAAACATCAAAAACTAATAGAAAAATTCCGAAGGCTAAAAACCATTGGTATTGGTCTTTAAAATCGGCAAATTCTTTTGCTTCAAACTCGGTTTTATCCATCTTGTTAAGAATATCTCTAATGCTATCTACAACTTCGTTTGTGTTTTTTCCATTAATGTAAGCTCCATTTGCTTCTTCGGCAATTTCCTTTAAAGTGTCTTCATTTAAACGTGTGATAACCGTTTCGCCTTGGTTATCTTTTTTATAGTTTAAAACCACTCCATTTCGCTTTATTGGAATTGGTCCTCCTTTTTCGTCTCCTACACCAATTGTAAAAATCCTGATACCTTCTTCACCAGCTTCTTCAGCAACATTAGTGGCAATATCGCTATGGTCTTCACCATCAGAAATAATGATTAATACTCTATTGGTTTGTTCCTCATCGTCGTAATAGGTTTTAGCCAATTCGATAGCTTCGTTGATTGCTGTTCCTTGAGAGGATAGCATATCGGTATTCATATTCTGAAGGAACATTTTTGCCGAAGCATAATCGGTTGTAATTGGTAATTGCGGAAACGCTTTTCCTGCATATGCAATAATACCTACTCTATCACTTGCTAAATTGTTTATGATTTGAGTTACTAGCTGTTTTGCCTTGTCCAATCTATTAGGAGCAACATCTTCAGCAAGCATACTTTTAGAGACATCAACTGCAAAAACAATATCTACTCCTGAACGTTTTACGGTTTCTAATTTTGTACCAATTTTTGGGTTTACCAGTGCAATTGTAATAAACGTAAATGCCAAACAAAGCACTAATACTTTTAGAATTGACTTGAATAATGATTGATTAGGACTTAATCGTTTTAAAAGTGTTTTATTGGCAAACTTACGTTGCGTTTTATACTTCCATAATTGGAGTAACAAAAAGAACAGTAGTATTACCGGAATAACCAGTAGCAACCAAAACCATATTTTTTCTTCTAATTGAAACATCTATATAAAACTTCTAAAAACTGTATTTTTTAATAAGAATTCTAACAACAGTAAAAATCCTGCCAGTAGTACTAACGGACGGTATTTTTCTTCGTAATTGTAAAACTTGAATTCTTCTATTTCGGTTTTTTCTAACTTATTGATTTCGTCATAAATCTCGGCTAACTTTTTATTGTTAGTTGCTCTAAAATACTTTCCGCCTGTAACCTCAGCGATTTCTTTTAGCAGCTCTTCGTCAATTTCAACCTGAACTCTTCCGTATTGAAAGTTTCCGTTTGATAAAATTTGAACAGGAGACAATGCCATACCATTGGTTCCTAAACCAATAGTATAGGTTTTTATACCATACTCAACCGCTAATTCGCTAGCAATTTTTGGATCGATAAACCCTGAATTGTTTACTCCATCGGTTAATAGAATGATAACTTTACTCTTGGCTTTACTATCTTTTAAACGGTTAACAGAGGTTGCTAAACCCATTCCTATTGCTGTTCCGCCTTCAATAATAGTATTGTATTTAATCTCGTTTAACGAACGAAGCACTATAGCTTTGTCACTTGTTATAGGTGTTTTTGTATAGCTTTCTCCTGCATACTCAACAAGCCCTATTCTATCATTTGGCCTACCTTTTATAAATTGAGCAGCTACCTTTTTTAAGGCTTCCAAACGGTTAGGTGAAAGGTCTTTTGCCAACATACTTGCCGACACGTCAATAGCCATTACAATATCAATCCCTCTAGTGGTTTTGGTTTTTGTTGAAACATCAACCGTTCGTGGTCTTGCTAATGCAGTAATTAATAATCCTAATGCTATTAACCTAAACGCAAATAAAAGATGCTTAAGTTTTGGCAACCATGAACTAGTTACCTTAAACCCTTTAAGGCTAGATATTTTTAATTCGGCTGTTTGTTTTTTGTGTTTAAGGATATACCAAACCAACAACAATGGTAGTAATAACAACAACCAAAACAACTCTTTATTTAAAAACTCAATACCTTCAAACATCTATTCGGTTTCTTTTTGTTGTAATTCAATTGAATTAATTATTCTATCAACAATTTGATTTGCATACTCATCATCTTCAACCCAAGTGATAAGTACTTGTTGGATAACTACACCATTACTAGTAAAACTCAAAATCGTGTATTTACCATGTATAAAATCGGTTGGCGATTTAGGAAAATCTAAAGTTCCATAGGTTTTTAAGCCTTCGGCTCCATTAGGTGTGGTAAACTTATCTGATTTAGTAATAATATTTTTTGCACCTTTACCTTCTAACGTTTTTAGGTTATCTTCAACAGCTAAGTTTAAATCTATACCTTCTTGTTTTTGGGCTAAAGTTGTGGTTGAAATGACTATAGTTAGTTCTTTTGGTAATTCATAACCAAAAGTGGTCAATTTCATTTTATCCTTCATCTCATCAGGAACAGGAACTTCTATGCGTTTAAGAACCTCTGGTGTTGAAATTCTTATTGGAGGCACACCATAATCACTAGTTACCCAATTACCTTCTAGAAGTTGTTTGGTTTCTTTTCTTATGATGGTATCCACAACATAGTTAAACCCATATTTAATTGAAAACCCTGTAAAAGTTGCTGCCATAAGCGCTAAAACTATTGCAGCAGTTAGTATAATTTTCTTTCTTTTTTTCTTACGTTCTTGTGCTTCTCTATACTGTTGGTCAAGCAGTTTTTCTTCTTCAGAAGGTTCTGGTAAGGCTTCTTTTACATGGTCAATTTCTAGATCAATAGTATTTCGGTCTAATTGGGCTAGTGCAACATCTGGAGCAGATTTTGCGAATTTTACTAAATCGGCACGCTTAAGAATATTCTCAAGGTTTTTAATGTCTTCTTTTGAAATGTCAATTTGATTAGCATCTTTTAAAAGATTCAATCTTGAAATCAGCTCGTCCGTTGTACTTTCTAAGGCTTTATCATAGACCTTTTCATCTAAATACCTTCTGATAATAAAGGTCAATTCAGAATAATATTCTTTTAACTCAGCGTTTTGAAGGTAATTAGTTTCATCTAGCTTTTTTAAAGCAAGTTTTGCTCTGTCATAAGGTGGAAGTAATGCAATTTCCTCTTCTTCGGTTAGTGGCTTTTTTCGCCATATAAACCAATACAGTAAAAAGGCAACTAATGCTAAAATAGCAATTACAATAAGTAGAGTTGTTATCCAATTGGATTTACTTTTTTCAACACCTATAAGTGGTTTAATATCATAAAGACCTTGTTTGGTCGTATCGACAACTACATTGGAAACCTCAACTTTTAACGAATCGGTAAAAAAGGTTTTGTCTCCAATAACAATTTTTTGTCTTGGTATGGTATAGTGACCAGAATCAAACTGAGTTAAACCATATTTTTTGATGAGACTATATTTGGCATCGAGCTTTGTAGTATCTACTTTATAAGACTCAATCATTTCAAGAGGTGAAAATGTTTGACCTTCAGGAAAAACCACAAGTGCAGTGGTGTCTGCCTCAACTTGAATTTTATAAGTGATTTGCTCACCTATTTTGATTTTAGTAGAATCTATTGATGATGTAACCTGAGCAAAAGAGAATACAGAACAAAGCACAAAGCACAGAGACAATAACATTGTTCTGTTCTTTATTTTAAAATTCATATTTCTAAAATCGTTAATCATAAATTGTTTTATCCTCTACGTTTAAAATACCCTAGCAATTTTTTCACATAACTTTCGTCTACTCGACAATCAATAGTTCCTGCACCAGATTTTGTAAAACTGTCCTTGTAATAGTCTACACGCTCTTTATAATATTTGCTGTAGTTACGTCTTACTGTTTTAGACTGAGTGTTTACAAGCATTAACTCTCCACTTTCTTCGTCTTGCATTTGTACCATACCAATATTTGGTATGTCTTCTTCGCGTTTATCATAAACCCTAATACCAGTAACATCGTGTCTTCCTGATGCTATTTTTAAGGTTTGCTTATAGTCATCAGTAATGAAATCACTAAGCACAAAAACTATGGCTTTCTTTTTCATTACATTAGAAAGAAACTTCAACGCTTCAGCAACATTGGTTTGTTTACTTTTAGGTTGAAATTCTATGAGCTCTCTTATAATACGAAGTACATGCGAGCGTCCTTTTTTAGGTGGAATATACAGCTCAACATCATCTGAAAAGAGAATGAGTCCAATTTTATCATTGTTTTGAGTTGCAGAAAATGCTAGTGTTGCAGCTATTTCGGTTACAACTTCATTTTTAAACTGAGCTTCGGTTCCAAAAAATTCAGAACCTGAAACATCTACCATAAGCATCATGGTAAGTTCTCGCTCTTCTTCAAAAACCTTGATATATGGTTCGTTATAACGTGCAGTTACATTCCAGTCTATATTACGAACATCATCACCATATTGGTACTGCCTTACTTCAGAAAAAGTCATACCACGACCCTTGAAGGTTGAGTGATACTCACCACCAAAAATATGATCAGACAATCGACGTGTCTTAATCTCTATTTTTCGTACTTTTTTTAGTAATTCTTTAGTATCCATTTTTTTTAGTATGCAGTGTTCAGTATGCAGTAAGCAGTCCTAAAATAGCATCCAGTAATTAGTTTTCAGTTTTGCACTGAAGACTCACGACTGAATACTGCCAACTAATTAAGGTACTTCAATCTCGTTTACGATTTTATTAATGATGTCTACTGAAGTTACATTTTCGGCTTCGGCTTCGTAAGTAATTCCAATTCTGTGACGTAACACATCATAAACCACAGCTCTAACATCTTCAGGAATAACATATCCACGACGTTTTATAAAAGCATAACATTTTGCAGCAGTTGCAAGATTGATGCTTCCACGAGGTGATGCACCAAAAGAAATTAGTGGTTTTAAATCGGCTAGTTTATATTTTTCAGGATAACGTGTAGCAAAAATAATATCGAGGATGTACTTTTCTATTTTTTCATCCATATACACTTCTCTAACTGCTTTTTGAGCATTGAGAATTTGTTGAAGTGATACTACAGGGTTTACTTTTTCGAAAGCACCTTTTAAGTTAGCGCGAACAATTAATTGTTCTTCTTCAATTTTAGGATAATCAATAACTGTTTTCAACATAAAACGGTCGACTTGTGCTTCAGGTAACGGATAAGTTCCTTCTTGCTCAACTGGGTTTTGTGTTGCCATAACCAAAAACGGCTTATCTAATTTAAAGGTGTCGTCACCAATAGTTACTTGCTTTTCTTGCATCGCTTCTAGTAATGCCGACTGCACTTTTGCAGGTGCTCTGTTAATCTCATCAGCAAGTACAAAATTGGCAAATATTGGTCCTTTTTTTATAGAGAAGTCGTTTTGCTTCATGTTGTAGATTAATGTACCTGTAACATCGGCAGGTAATAAATCTGGTGTAAACTGAATTCTGCTAAAACTACCATCAACCGCTTGAGAAAGCGTGTTAATAGCCAATGTTTTTGCTAACCCAGGAACTCCTTCTAGAAGGATATGACCTTGTCCAAGTAATCCGATAAGTAATCGTTCAACCATGTGTTTTTGCCCAACAATTACTTTATTCATTTCTAAAGTAAGTAAATCAACAAAAGCACTTTCTTTTTCAATTTTCTCGTTAATTGACTTAATATCAATTGTACTTGTATCTTCCATCATTTTTTGGTTTTTAAAAAGCTCGAATATAGTATGCTTATTTGAGTGATGCAAATTGTTAAAATTTTTTGTGTGCTGTTGTTAATAATTGGTTAAAAAATAAAGCGTAGTGCCAATTGCACTACGCTTTAACAAATATTTATATGTTTTAATAATTTACTCTAAGGTTACAACGCCTAAATCAGTATTTGAGCCTACATTGACTTCAACATTTTCAATAGTCTGTATTGGCAATTCAGAACTTACATCAGGAGTTATTGTAACAGTATAGCTTCCTGAAGTTAATCCTACTAATTGGAAATAACCTGATTCATCTACAAAGGCAGATACAGTATCAACACCATTGGTTGCACTAACTTCTGTTTGGATTCCTATTGGTAAAACACTTCCGCTAATAATACCTGTTTCAGCTTCAACCGAAGCTCTAATAACAGGCTTTAGATTAATATTCCCTGAGTTTCCTGCAATTACCACAGACTCATCTACATCAAAATCTAAAAGAAAAGTATACTCATAATCTGGGAGCAGTGTTTCGTTTACTTGAATTTTTAAACCTGATTGTTGCGCTGAAGGTGTATTTAATGGTTGTGTTTCCCCATCAATTACAATTGTATTGTCATCGCCTAAAACCAAGCGTATTTGATTAAGTGTTCCTGAAGGCACTTCATAATCGTCAGCTAAAAGCACATTAATTCCTCCTGTGAGTTCTAGTAAATCATAAACTCCTGTGTTTATAGCTTCAACGCTTACCCATCCACTATCATCATCACTGTCGTCATTTACTTTAACCATAACGTCAACTACTTCAACAAATACATTGTCATAATCTCCAGGTGCATCCATTAATTTTACTGAAATCTTTGATGTTCCTTGTGGAGAACTTGTTGTATCATCATCACTACATGCTAAGAAACCTAGTGTTAAAACTGACATTAAAATTAATTTAGCTTGTCTCATAAAAATCATATTAATTGTTTTTTGGTTACATAAATATGTACGCACTAAAAAGCATTTTAGATGTTTTTCCTTATGAAACCACGAATAAACAACTAATAATCAATTCATAATAAATTTATAAACCAACAAAAGTTTAATAATAAATGTGTTTTAAGTATTTTTATCTGATAATTACAATAAACATTAAAATCTCTTGAACTATTCTAAAATTATTGCAGGTACGATGACCTGGGGAAATTGGGGAAAACAGTTTTCTAAAAAAGAAATGGTGGCCTTTATGCACCATTGCATAGAACAACAAATCACAACTTTTGATCATGCTGATATTTATGGAGGTTACACCAATGAATCTCAATTTGGTGATGCCTATGCTATAAGTGGCATTAATAGAGAACACATACAACTGATAAGTAAATGTGGCATACAGTATATTACTGAAAACCGCAATAATAAAGTGAAGCATTATAACTACAGTAAAGATTACATTATCTGGTCTACCGAAAACTCTTTAAAGCATTTAAAAACCGATTACTTAGATCTATTATTATTACACAGACCAAGTCCATTAATGCATCCTAATGAAATTGCTGAAGCTATTACAATCTTAAAAAAAGAAGGAAAGATAAAATCGTTTGGAGTTTCAAATTTTACACCTTCACAAATGGAGCTTCTTGGGTTAAGAATAGATATAGATGTAAACCAAATTGAGTTTTCACTTACACAACATACAGCTATGCACGATGGCACACTAGACTATATGTTAACCAACGGTATAAAGCCAATGTGTTGGTCTCCTCTAGGAATAGTTTTTAAAGATGAAACTAACCAAACCCAACGCATACACAAGCAACTAGAAGCATTAACTGATAAATATAACGCCTCAAAAGACCAACTACTTTTGGCTTGGATATTAAAGCATCCTGCTCAAATAACACCTGTTGTAGGAACTACTAATAAAGAACGCATTGTTGCTACCTCAAAGGCTGCTACTATTGATTTAGAGCTTGAAGATTGGTTTTTAATTTTAACCGCTTGCCAAGGCCATAAAGTACCTTAAAACAAAAAATATAATGAAGAAAAAAGCCTTTAAATTAATACTTAGGTTATTAGTTTATTTTTCTATTTCAATAGTTATAGGCTTTTTTATGGTTAAACTTCCCTATCAAAAAAGCATATACCTCTTCTGGTCTGCAATGTTTTTAATGGGATTAACCGCAGTAATCATTAGATTTTTTCCTGACAAAACAGAAAGTAAAATTGTTTCATTTTCGTGGCATATTTGTATCACTTGCATTTTTAGTTTTTGTATGTTTTTCATCATCGACACATATTATAAAACTGAAAACTCTAAGTATCTAATTCCGCCAGAAAATAAAAAAAAGAGACTATGAAAAAAACAGCGTTAATCACTGGAGCCACAAGTGGTATTGGACGAGCAACAGCACACCTATTTGCTAAACATGGTATCAACTTGATACTTTGTGGTCGTAGGCAAGAACGTTTAGAGATTGTAAAAAAGGCTTTAGAAAAAGAAACCGATGTTGTGACTCTTAATTTTGATGTAAGACACAAAAACGAAACATTAGATGCTATTGCTTCGTTACCTGAAAATTTTAAAACCATTGATATATTAATCAATAATGCAGGAAATGCCCATGGACTTGACCCAATACAAGATGGAAGTCTCGACGATTGGGACGCAATGATGGATATAAACGTAAAAGGTTTACTTTATGTTAGCAAAGCGATTATTCCACAAATGACTGAGCGAAAATCAGGTCATATAATAAACATTGGGTCATCAGCAGGAAAAGAAGTCTATCCAAAAGGCAATGTGTATTGTGCCAGCAAACATGCCGTGTTAGCGATTACTGAAGGTATGCGAATAGATTTAAACGAATTTGGAATAAAAGTAACTGCTATAAATCCTGGTTTGGTTGAAACAGAGTTTTCTAAAGTACGCTTTAAAGGAGGTGAGCAAGCAGACTCTGTTTACAAAGGTTACAAGGCACTACAGGCTGAAGATGTTGCTGAAATAATTTATTTTGCAGTAACACGACCTGCTCATGTAAATATCGCTGACCTACTTGTATTTCCTACCGCTCAAGCGAGCTCGACAATTGTGAAAAAAGAACATTGAACTATAATATAGATTCCTGCTTTCACAGGAAATTTAAATTATGATTAATAAACGCCTACTCATAAAAAACCTACTAGCTCATAACGATGAGAACAGTTTTTATGACAAAAAGCGAAAAGTTGATATTAGTCAAAAGGAAGGAAAAGCTAAATTTTTAAAACACATTTGCGCCTTATCTAATAGCAACCCTAAAAACAATTCTTATATAGTTATTGGTGTTGAAGATTCAGATAATGCTATTATTGGCGTTGATTTTTTTGACGATAGTAAAATTCAAAACCTCATCAACGCTTATCTTACAAATCCTCCTATTGTACAATACGAAAACATACCATTTCCTCATTTACCTGACGACAAAGTTGTGGGTTTGGTAACCATTAGACCAAATGATAAAATTACTTCATTAAGAAAAAACATTTGGAAATATTATGGTGGCTCAGTCTTTTTTAGAGACGGTAGCATGAGCATGCCTAAAGTGTTTGATATTGAAATAAAAGATGTCAATTCAAAACTTGTTGAAGCCATTGAATCTCATGCGCAAAACAATATAGAACACACACTTGATGGTGTGTTTGATTTTATGACCAAACGTAAAGATTTTAACCCTCAATATAAGGTGTTTAAAGAATACTTTGTAGTGTGTTGGTCAGGGCAGAAAAAAGTAGTGAAAAATGAAATATTCTTTTCAAGAGTAGATATTAAATTGATAAACGAAGAAGTGCGCTTGTTTTATTCAACACTCGATGAAGTTTCTATTGAATACACTGAAAGTTCTTTTAAAATAGTTGAATACGTTAGCCTTGGACTTCAAAATTCTTATAAGTATTATCCTTTAGAGGAAACCATAATTAGTTTTGAAAACAACGCAAACTACAGCATTAATACACAGCTACTGTTTCAGCCTCCACAATACGACAAAAAAGTACTTCATCATATATACAACACCAACAATAAAATTCTTGAAAAACTAAAAAAAGGGCTTCTTTTAAATAAAAATGAAGAAGAAGATTTATTAAACTTACCAGCAACATACTTAATATGTTACCTCAACCTTTTTCATGAAGCTATTGATAAACTTGACGAAGCTAAACCATTTTTAAAAGCACATAAAAGCAACGTGTATTCACTTTATAAAGACACGATGAGAATTTTAAGAAAAGTGAAATACAGCTAGTTTTTTATTGAATTTACCGTTCATACATTTTTTTCTGCATCTCATAGTATTTTTTTACCTATATATTTAATTTTTATGATTTTAGCAGTGCTATTAATCAATTACAAATCAACCTTATTTCTCCCGATAAAAGTTCGGCATTGAAGTAAGGTTTTTGTTTTATATAAACTTTAGATTCATAAAGTTTTTGTTCAAAATTTTAGTGTCATCTACCATTAACCATTTGTTTAATACTGTAGCATAAATAGACCTAAAATCGATTTCAAATTTTATATCTCCATTGGCATCCAAGTTAGATAAGCTAGCCATATCATTGTAAAGTCCTTGTCGCTTTAAGTTTTCACCAACAATAAATACATTGTTTGCAGAACCATGATCTGTACCATGTCCTGCATTTTGTTTTACGCGTCGCCCAAATTCAGAAAAGGTTAAAATGAGCGTGTCTTTAAAGGTGTTTTGCTGTTTCAAATCTTTTACAAAAGCCTCAATACTTTCTGCATAAATTTCTAATAACCTACTATGCGTACCTTTTTGGTTTGCATGAGTATCAAAACCTCCTAAAGAGGAATAAAACACTTTAGTATCAATACCTGAATTAATAAATTTAGCCATTGTTTTTAACTGCGCTCCAAATTGGTTATTAGGATATTCTTGAGTTGAACTAATCGTTTTTGTAGTTTCATAAATGTACTTTGCTGATGACTCTGCAGCTATCATACTTTTATACAAATAGCCCAAATTGTGTTCACTTAAGTGTTCATCATTATAGTGGTTAAGTACTCCTCTAAAATATGGGTCGTTTGCGGTTTTAAATAATGCTTCAGGGTTTTTAGTTGCAATACCATTAAACTCTTCACCTTTTAAAGCCAATGAAAGACTGTCATCTATTTCAATTGCATTGTAAGGATGTTCGCCATAATTATCCAAAAAACGACCTATCCAACCACTCTGCTTATACTCTTCAGAGCCGCTTGCGGTTTGCCAAATGTCAGTAGCTCTAAAATGTGACCGATTAGGGTTTGGATACCCAACATTGTTTATGATAGACAAGTAACCTTGATCATACAATCGTTTTAAAGGACCCAAGCTAGAGTGTAATCCTATATCATCATTCAACTTTAAAACATCGTCTTTTCCTAATGCTATTGTTGGTCTTGCGTTATGGTACAAATCATCTCTAAAAGGAACAACAGTATTTAGCCCATCATTTCCTCCTGACAATTGAATAATGACCAATCGTTTAAAGCCTAGTTTAGAACTTGCTACTGTTTCAAAGGCTTTTACAAAGCTTGGAACAAAAAACAAACTGCTTGCTAAGGTTGAGTTTTTTATAAATTTTCTTCTATCCATAACTTAACACATTTGATATTCTGGCAACGACATAAGTTGAATACATACATCTTGTTTTGAAGATTTGTTTAAATTATTAAGATAAGACAGCGTACCATTGTTTAAAGGTTGTTGAATAATATACTCTTTAAGGTCATTGACCTTTGTTTTACTGAAATTAGACTCAAAAACCGACCATTTAGCATCTGTTTGAAAAGGTAGGTTGTTTTTATTTCTTTTTAATAAACGCTGTTTATAAGCATCAACAAAATCACCATCTTCTTTACTAGATATAAACGCATTATTCAATAAAACCGAAGCTAATCTTAGCCTAATCATAATTGTGTTACTGTCTATCCAACTTCTTCCACCTTTCCAGCCAGCAACATTAGGAGGAGAAAGTAATACTTGACCCAAAACACGTTGAATTTTTAAAGAATCGCGCTCATTTTTCAGCTTAAATGGTACAGTATTATTTATCCCAACAATTAATTCAACTGGTGATTTTATTTTTGAACCAATATGTTCTTCAGCATAAAACCAATCACATGAAAAAACAAAACGCATTAACTTTTCAATGTTATAATTAGGATAAAATTGATTAACCATCTGTTCAATGTGAACTGAATTTACTCTATCATTCACAAAATACTTGTACACCTTTTCACATATAAACTTAGCGCATTGTTTTTGCTCTAAAATAATGTCAATTATATCATCACCATCATACTTTCCTGCCTTACCAAAAAAGTATTTAAACCCTGTGTCATGCTGTCTTTGTCTAAGATTGAAATCACCTTCAAAGTCATGATTATATCCTGTAAATGCTTTTGCACTCTGCTTAATATCTTGCTCAGTGTAATGACCTGCTCCTAAAGTAAAAAGTTCCATTAATTCTCTGGCAAAATTCTCGTTAGGGCTTTGTTTTCGGTTCTGTTTGGTATTGAGGTATTTTATCATTGCAGGCTCTTTGGATATGGCTTTTACAAAATCGCCAAAATGCCCTAAAGCATATTGTCTTAAAACATTGTTATATTGCTGAACAAATACTGCGTTATCTTCTTTTACAACAAAATGATTTGCCCAAAACAAAGTCATTTTTTCTCGTAGTAACTCATTAGCACTAGAAAATCGTTGCATCCAAGCGTCACTAAACTCAAGTATTTTTTCTCGACTTATTTTATTGAAGTCCATCCTAGCGGATTTACTCTTTTTAAGCCTATCACCAGAAAAACTTTCGAGCTCTATTAAATCAATTACTAAAGGAGTAGTTTTTGAAGATTGCCTAAAGAGCGCGTCAACTACCTGTGTTTTGGTTTTACCAATAAGTTGCTCTATTTGCTTTGGTGTAATACCAAAACCCGCTCTCCAGTATAAGTGTTGAATGTGCTTTTGATTCATATATATTTGACTTACAGAAACCTGAAACGTTTAAAACAATAACTCAAAAACAGTTCCAAAAATTTTAAAAACAACACTAAAAGTTTGTTAAAGCTTTCAATTTTTACTTAATAGATTAACAATATCACTGATTTTTAATCAATGAATTCTTTCAAACTAGTCTATGAAGGTAGATAACACATCTTTACTGCCTAATGCAAAAATTAAGCCTATTCCTATGCTATGATATTTGCCTTTTTCGAAGAATTGGTTCAGCTCAGTTGAAGTATTTATTTCCGTTTTGGTAGTTCTATAAGCATAGTCAATATAAATCATAAAGTGACTACTTAATTCATAATTGAAATAGACTCCAAAACTATTAAGGTTTCCTTTGTCTACTTGATACACATTACTTGTTTTGGAATAGTAATTTTTAAATCTTGAGTCTCCATAAAACGAAGCTAATGCTCCTAATCGCATTCTATCAGCTGGCAAAAACTCATACCCAATATATAGATAACTTTCATTTAATGTTGATTTTTTATAGTTGCCAACCAATTCAACATCTTTAACATCAAAATAACTTGCACCTGTGTAAAGACCTAAAAAAAATTGTTTATAAACATACATTTGAAATTTAAAATCAAAACCCGATTTACCTTGTAAACCATCTCCCATGAAATTATCTCCTGTTGTGTTTGGATTATGATAACCCATAGAAAAAAACCCAAAACGTTGTCTATTATTTTCATAAGAAATATTTGAACTCACGCTATCCTTTTCAGAACTTGACTGGGAAAAAGCATTGAACGCAAACAACACAAAAACAGCAACATAAAATGTCTTAATAGGAAAATATAAACTCATTATTACTATTGTTTTCAACTATGAATGTTTCAGTACTTTCAGGAGCTTCATTAACTGAATAAATAAATACAACTTCTGTACCAATGGGAGCATAAAAATCTCCCTCTATATCAGGTGTACTGTCATTTAAAATACCATCTAAAAGCTGTTGCGTATTACATTGAGAATCTTCAATATTTAATACTCCTTCATCATATACTTCTAAGCAAAACTCACCAGTAAATCTAAATGAATACTGAATGTTATTTCCCTCTTCGCTAATTCTATTGATAGTATAGTTTACAGCAGTCAACTCTAATAGAATTCTATTTCCTAAATCAAAAGTCAAATTTGTAGGTTCATAATTAATTGTACTGGTTTTATAAACATATTTAGAATAGTTTGGACCTGCATCTATTTCAACCGAAAAGTCTTCATCTTTATCAAAAAGAGAAACTACAGAAAATTCACCATTTGAATCTGAAAAACCGCTTCCAAGTAAAAACTCTTGTTCTCCACCTAAAAAAGAAGTAACACGGCTTGTGTAGACATTTATTTGTGCATTTTGTATTGCTAAATCATATTGATCTTTTACACTCCCTTTAACTAAAATTCTGGTATTATCTTCAAACCGTGTTTCACAAGCTATAAGTAAAGTGATTAACAGAAATAGCATTAAGCGTCTTAAAATTATCTTTAGCTGAGCCATAAAGTATTTATATACACAAAAGATGTATTTTGTAAGAAAAGGTTGCGTCAAAAAGTGTTAAAACTAAAAAAGCCACATCGTTTGATGTGGCTTTAATTTATTTAAAAAAACAGTTTATAAATCAAACTTAATACCTTGCGCTAATGGCAACTCAGTAGTATAATTTATGGTGTTTGTTTGGCGACGCATATACACTTTCCAAGCATCACTACCAGACTCGCGTCCTCCACCAGTTTCTTTTTCTCCTCCAAAGGCTCCACCAATTTCAGCTCCTGATGTTCCAATATTTACATTAGCAATTCCACAATCGCTTCCTGCATGAGATAAGAAACGCTCTGCCTCGCGTAAGTTATTAGTCATAATCGCTGAAGACAATCCTTGAGCTACACCATTTTGCATCTCAATAGCATTTTCTACATCACCAGAATATTTTAATAAATATAATACTGGAGCAAAAGTTTCATGCTGTACAATTTTCATGTCATTTCTAGCTTCAGCAATTGCTGGTTTTACATAGCAACCGCTTTCATAACCTTCTCCTGAAAGTACACCGCCTTCAACAACAATATTTCCTCCTTCTTCAACAACTTGTGTTAATGCATTTTGGTACATTTTTACTGCATCAGTATCAATTAATGGTCCAACATGATTGTTTTCATCTAATGGATTACCAATTCGTAATTGCTTATAGGCATCTACTACAGCGTCTTTTACTTTATCGTATATTGAATCGTGAATGATTAAACGTCTTGTAGAAGTACAACGTTGTCCTGCAGTTCCTACAGCTCCAAACACTGCTCCTATAACAGTCATTTTAATATCAGCATCTGGTGTAACAATTATTGCGTTGTTTCCTCCCAATTCTAATAAGCTTTTACCTAAACGTCCTGCAACTTCTTGAGCTACAATTTTACCCATTCTTGTTGATCCGGTAGCAGATACTAAAGGTACTCGTGTATCTTTAGTCATCATTTCACCTACTGTATAATCTCCATTGATTAAACAAGAAATCCCTTCTGGTAAATTATTAGCTTTAAAAACTTCAGCTGCAATGTTTTGACAAGCTACTCCACAAATTGGAGCTTTCTCACTAGGTTTCCAAACACAAACATCACCACAAATCCAAGCTAAAGCTGTGTTCCATGACCAAACAGCTACAGGGAAATTAAATGCAGAAATAATACCAACAACACCAAGCGGATGGTATTGCTCATACATTCTATGTCCTGGTCTTTCAGAGTGCATCGTTAAACCATGAAGCTGACGAGATAACCCTACAGCAAAATCACAGATATCAATCATCTCTTGAACTTCACCTAAACCTTCTTGGTAAGATTTACCCATTTCATAAGACACCAATTTACCAAGAGCTTCTTTCTTTTCTCTTAATTTATCACCAAACTGACGTACTATTTCTCCACGTTGTGGCGCAGGCATTACTCTCCAAGTTTTAAAAGCTGAAGTAGCTGCTTGCATCACTTTTTCATAATCGTCTTTTGTTGTCGCCTTTACTTTGGCTATCAATTTTCCATCAACAGGAGAAAAACTTTCAATAACATCTCCATTAGAGAAGTTATTTACACCTGTAGATGTACCTTCATTTATATCTTTAACTCCTAATTGTTGTAACGCTTCTTTTATTCCGAAATCGGTAGCGATTGCATCCATATTTGTCGTTTTTTTATGAATTATTAAATTTTTATGCGAAGATACTAATAAATTGTCGTTTTAACTTGAGAGTTCATTTTTAAAAAACGTAACTTTAAAACTTTAAGTTTAATTAAAATTTTAAGACTTATTTAACAGAAACCCAAAGACTAAAACTTAAAAATTGAGCGTAATTATTTTATAAGGAATTACCTACACTTCTTTTTATTAAGTTCAATTTTTTAAAACCATCAATCTATGCCATTAAGAAAATTTTTGGCTATCGTAGCTGTGCTTACGCTAGTCGCATCCTGCAAAAAGAAAGAAGTAGAAACCGACAACCTTTTTAAATTTAGAGATTATATAAGTTACACCTCTTCAGGATTAGTTTCGGTAGTTGATCCTATTCAAATTAATTTGGCAAACGATGTTGAGGGTTGGGAAATGGGACAAGAAATTACCGATAAAATCGTGTCTATTTCACCACATTCCGAAGGAAAACTAACAGTAGCCAACAAGCACACATTAATTTTTACTCCAGATGAACCTCTAGAACCTACAACAGAATACACAGTTACAGTAAAGCTGAACAAGATTTACGATAACATTCCGAAAGGGTTTGAAGATTACACCTTTCAGTTTAAAACCATCACGCCAAATTTCAGTATCGTTACCAACAACCTACAATCTTACAGCAAAAACTGGCAGTATTTAGAGTCTATTTTACGTTCGGCAGATGTGATTAATTTAAAAGACGCAAAAAAATTGGTTGAAGCCACTCAAGCCGGAAAAAATCTGTCCATTGTTTTTAATGAAAACAACACGCGTTCAAAAGTTTTTGAATTTAGAATTGATAGCATCAACCGAAAAATTGAGGACAGCGAAATTCTCGTAAAATGGAGCGGAAAGGCTATAAAAGCAGATAATTCAGGCGAAAACAAAGTGCTTATTCCAGGTATTAACAACTTCACCATTATTGATGTAGATGTTATTCAATCGCCTGAACAATACCTTTCTATAAACTTTTCCGACCCATTAAAGAAGCAGCAAAATTTTGACGGATTGGTCACTATTCAAAATGTTAAAAACCCAAAATATGTTGTTGATGGCAATGTGCTAAAAGTGTATCCAGACAGCAAGTTGGTTGGCAATATTATGGTAGATGTGTTTCAAGGCATTTCCAACGATGAAGGCTTTAAACTCAAAAAACCGTTTTCCGAAAGTATTGCTTTTGAAGCTCTAAAACCGCAAGTTCGATTAATCAGCAATGGTACCATTTTACCAAATTCACAAGAATTGAAATTCAACTTTGAAGCGGTGAATTTAAGTGCCATTGATGTGCGTATCATCAAAATTTTTGAAGACAATATTTTGCAATTTCTTCAAGACAACAATCTCAACAGCAACAACGAATACAACATTAAAAAAGTTGGTCGTCGCATTGCCAAACAAACCATTCAACTGCAAACCGCTGCCGAAAACACCGGAAAATGGAAAGCCTATAGCATCGATTTATCCCATTATTTTAAGGCTGATGTTGGCGCAATGTATCGTGTGGAATTGAGTTTCAACAAAAATTATTCGTTGTACGATTGCTCTGTAAATACTTCAAATTCTGATACAGATGAATACGACGATTATTACTACGAAGAAGACTATTATTACGAAGGCGACTACAATGAGACTTTTACCGAAGATGAGGAATTAAAGGAAGAAGAATATTGGGACAACCTCACTTACAGATACCGAAACTACACCTACAATTGGCGCGAACGCGATAACCCTTGTCACGAAGCGTATTACAACGAAAATCGTATCGTATCTCAAAATCTGTTAGGTTCTAACTTGGGTGTGATTGCCAAAAAAAGCACGAACAATTCCTATTATTTTGCGGTAACTGATATTTTAACCACCAATCCGGAAGCCAATGCGTCGGTTAAAATTTACAACTTTCAGCAACAAGAAATCGCTTCTTTATTTACCGACAAAGACGGACTCGTAACTATTGATGCCGAAAAACACGCGTCATTTGCCATTGTCACCAAAGGCGCCAACAAAACTTATGTGAAATTAGCTGATGGCAATTCGTTGTCGTTAAGCAAATTTGATGTTTCTGGAAATAAATTGCAACGCGGACTTAAGGGCTATATTTATGGCGAACGTGGTGTGTGGCGACCTGGAGACACGCTGCATTTAACTTTTATGCTGAATGATGTTGCCAACAAACTCCCAAAAGGACATCCTGTAAAACTAGAAATCACAGACCCTAATGGCAAGTTGGTTTACAAAAATATAACTGCGGATAACCTCAACAATTTTTATACGTTTACTGTACCAACATCAACCGAAGACAAAACCGGAAATTACAACGCCAAAGTGTCGGTTGGTGGAGCGACCTTTCATAAAGGATTGAAAATTGAAACCGTAAAACCCAACCGATTAAAACTTAAAGTCGATTTTGAAAACGACATTTTAACAAGTAACGAACCATTAAACGGAACTTTGGACGTAAAATGGCTTCACGGAGCTGCTGGAAAAAACTTAAAAGCTGAAGTGAAGGCAAAATTCAGCACGTCGTATTCAGGGTTTAAAAATTATACCGATTACGTTTTTAACGATCCAACGCGCGAGTTCAACACCGAAGAAATCAACGTGTTTGAAGGCAATGTAAATGCCGAAGGTTTAGCAAGCATCAACAAAAAATTGGAAGTCGGCAAAAATGCTCCAGGAATGCTGAACGTACAGTTTTTGGTTCGCGCCTTTGAAAATGGTGGCGATTTCTCAATGGATGCTTTTACCAAACAATACGCACCTTACGAGTCGTTTGTTGGGTTGAAATCACCTAAAGGAAATGCTTACGGTTCGTTTTTTACAGATGAAAACCAAACCTTTGATGTGGTTGTGGTCGATAAAGATGGTAAACCTATTAAGCGTAACAATCTTGAAGTAAAAGTCTATAAAATTGAATGGCGTTGGTGGTGGAATTCCTCTTACGATAACCTATCGAGTTACGTATCAAGCACCTACCACAGACCGTATTTAGACACAAAAGTCAATACCAATGCCAACGGAAAAGGCTCATTCAGCATAAAAATTCCAGATAACGAACGTGGTCGTTATCTCATTAGAGTGGTTGACCCAAAAAGTGGTCACGCCACAGGACGAACCGCTTATTTCTATAAAAACTGGTGGCAAAAAGCACCTTCAAACGATAAAGAAGCGGCTAAAATGTTAGTGTTTTCAGCCGATAAAGAACAGTACAATGTTGGCGAAACGGCAAAAATCACTTTTAATTCTGGTAACGAAGGTCGTGCTTTGGTAAGTATAGAAAATGGTACTGAAGTTCTCGATTACAGATGGGTAAAAACCCAACAAGGTGAAACGGTTGTGGATGTTCCGATAACCAATATAATGGCGCCAAATGTGTTCGTCAACATTTCATTACTACAACCGCATGCTATTTCGGCAAACGATTTACCCATCCGTTTGTATGGCGTCATTCCAATTATGGTGGAAGACCCAAATACCAAGTTGGAACCTCAACTAAAAATGCCAGATGTGTTAAAACCAGAACAAGAATTTAAAGTTTCGGTTTCAGAAAAAAACAACAAATCCATGACTTACACTATTGCGATGGTGGAAGAAGGTTTGCTCGATTTAACGCGTTTTAAAACTCCAAATGCTTGGGACGAATTTTACAAACGTCAAGCTTTGGGCGTAAAAACTTGGGATATTTTCGACGATGTTATTGGCGCTTATTCTGGTAGTATCGACCAAGTATTTGCCATTGGTGGTGATGGCAGCGCATTGGCTGGAAAGAACAAAAAAGCCAACCGTTTTAAACCTGTGGTTACATATTTAGGCCCATTTACTTTAAAAGCTGGTGAAAACAACACGCACAGCATTAAACTGCCAAATTATATTGGTTCGGTTCGCACTATGGTCGTTGCTGGAGACAATACCAAAGAAGCTTACGGAAGCACCGAAAAAACCGTACAAGTAAAAAAACCGTTGATGGTGTTGGCTTCGCTTCCGCGGAAATTAAGCCCTGGCGAAAAAGTAACGCTTCCTGTGACTGTTTTTGCGATGGAAAACAAAGTAAAAAACGTCAATATTAGCTTGAAATTAAGCGATGGCATTTCCGTAGTTGGTGCGCAAACCCAAAACTTGAGTTTTGCTAAACCCGATGAGCAAATGGCGTATTTTGAATTGGATGTGAGTAAAGCAAAAGGTATCAATACCGTTGAAGTCATTGCCTCTGGAAATGGTGAAAAATCGACTTACAAAGTAGAATTGGATGTGGTGAATCCGAATCCAATTACTTCAAAAGCCATCGACAAAACTTTAGAAGCTAAAGCCACAGGTTCGTTGGATTTTTCAACCTTTGGCGTTGCAGGAACCAACAGCGCAACAGTAGAATTTTCAACCTTGCCTCCAATGGATTTCACGCGCAGATTACAGTATTTAATTCAATATCCACATGGTTGTTTGGAACAAACTACTTCGGCTGTATTTCCGCAGTTATTCTTGAGTGATATTTTCGATTTAACCTATGATAAAAAGCAAAACATTCAATCCAATATTGAAAATGGTATTAAAAAATTAGCTCATTTTCAGCAGCCAAATGGCGGAATGAGTTATTGGATGGGAGAAAATACCGCTAACGATTGGAGCACAAGTTATGCAGGACATTTTATGTTGGAAGCTGAAAAGAAAGGTTTTGTGTTGCCGTTAACCTTCAAAAGCAATTGGTTAAGCTATCAAAAACAAGCTGCTCGCGATTGGAGACCGAGTTACAGAACTTACAATTCCGATTTAGCGCAAGCCTACCGATTATACACTTTGGCGTTGGCTGGCGAACCCGATTTAGCTAGCATGAACCGTTTGCGTGAGTTTACCGAAATTTCAAACGAAGCCAAATGGCGCTTGGCAGCAGCATACGCATTGGCAGGACAAAAAGAAGCGAGTGAAAGCATTTCACAACGTGCCAATATTGATTTTCAACCGCCTAGATACAACTACTATACTTACGGTTCGATAGATAGGAATAGAGCCATGGCATTGGAAACTATGGTCTTGACCAAAAACCCAAAACAGCGCGAATTGGCACAATACATTGCCAAAGAACTGTCTGGAAATCGTTGGATGAGCACCCAAACCACAGCCTACAGTTTATTGGCTATGGCAAAAATGGTAGAAGCCAATGGAGGAAAAGCCTTGAACATAAGCTATACCAACAATGGCAAAACCGAAACCATAAACACCAAAAGTGCCATTGCGCAGCGAGAACTCAACATTATTGATGGTGCTAATTCACTTTCATTCACCAATAACATTGACAATGTGGTGTATGTACGTGTATTGAATTCAGGGAAATTGCCTTTGGGTGAAGAAATTGCAGAACAACGTGGATTAAGCGTTTCGGTGCAATACAAAGATTTAAAAGGCAACAAAATGGATGTTTCTAAACTGCAACAAGGTCAGGATTTTGTGGCAACTGTTAGCGTTAGTAATCTTAAA
The DNA here is from genome assembly GCF_050509525.1 of Gaetbulibacter sp. PBL-D1. Taxonomy (NCBI): domain Bacteria; kingdom Pseudomonadati; phylum Bacteroidota; class Flavobacteriia; order Flavobacteriales; family Flavobacteriaceae; genus Gaetbulibacter; species Gaetbulibacter sp. PBL-D1. The sequence continues at coordinate 45,769 of NZ_JBNWKB010000020.1, forward strand.
AATGAAAACGTGAACGATGTAGCGTTGACGCAAATTTTCCCTTCTGGTTGGGAAATTGTGAACACACGTTTCACCGATTTTGGCAACACGACAACAAGTCAAGCACGTTATACTGACATAAGAGACGACCGTGTGAATTTCTATTTCGATTTAAGTAAAAAAGGAAAACATGACACCAAAACCTTTAACGTGATGTTGAACGCTTCCTATTTAGGAACCTATTATTTACCGGGAATTCAAGCCGAAGCGATGTATGATAATGAGTATTTAGTGAGAACTAAAGGACAATGGATAACTGTTGAGAAGTAATTGTCATTCCGTACTTGATACGGAATCCAAATGAAATAGATTCTGCGTCGTAGCGCAGAATGACAAAATTGAATTCATAATATGAGAAAGGTAATTTTTTATTTAATTTTTGCATTTACAACCTCTCTTTTAATAGGTTGTAAAACTGATAATGTTGATGGGATCATAATAGGTGACACTTTATTTGTTCATCAAAGCTTTAGCAGAAACAAAAAAATGAAAAAGTTGATTCAACAATCCTTGAACAAGGATGCTAATGCTTTAGTTAGTTTGAAAAATTTTCCTAATGGAGGTGCTGCTAGTAGTTATGATTTAGGCTATGTAATAACACAAATTATTTACAGACTAGGTGAGGAGGAATTTATAAATTTAGTTAAAAGATTTCCTGAAAACGAACAAGATTTCGAAGGGTTAATCGATGTAGGATTAGAATATGGTGACAATGATTATAATGGCAAAATGGATAATAAACGTTTTAAAGATGAATTCCCGAAGTTGTATAATTTTATAAATCATTAATCTCGTTTTGAAAGCAAACGAAATATTAAATCATACCAAACACAGGCCTTTTGAAGTTCCTTCAGGCTCTTGGAAATTTTACCAAGAATGGAACAAAGCTATTTTTTTGCATTGGGAAGTTACTCCAGAGCAAATAATTCCTTTTCTGCCTAAAGGCGTATTGGTAGATACAATTAACGGAAAAACTTGGGTGAGTTTAGTGGCTTTTAATATGAATAATATTGGTGTAAGAAGTTTGCCTAAAGTCCCACACATATCAGATTTTCATGAAATAAACATACGCGTTTATATTACTTGCAATGGCAAACCTAGTGTTTATTTTTTAAGTATGGAAGGCGGTAAACGTTCATCGTGCAAGGTCTTAAAAGCAATGTCTAAATTCCCGTATTATTATTCTAAAATGAATCGAACGGACTTTAGTTTTACTTCCAAAAACAAGAATTACAACAATTCATTTTACACTGAATATAGTTTTGACAACAAACAGATTATCAAAGATGAAACCGATATTTGGCTAACCGAACGCTATGCAGTTTTTCAGGATTATAAAAACCATATTATTGAGTATGATGTGCATCACGTAGAGTGGCCAATGGAATCTATTTCAATAAAAAAGTTAGAACTAGATTACCCTAAATTCAATCGCTTAATCAATAACAAACCTGATAGAATTCACTACTCTAAAGGAGTTCAAGTTTTAACTTGGGACAAAAGAAAGCTTACGCTATGAAGAAAGATTTTAAACCCTATTATGCAGTCATTTTCACTTCAACTCAAAAAGAAGACATAGAAGGTTATGCTGAAATGGCAAACCAAATGGAAGCACTTGCCAAAACTCAAAACGGCTTTTTAGGTATGGATAGCGCAAGAAACGACACTTCGACTGCGCTCAGTGCAGGCGTTGGAATTACAGTGAGCTATTGGGAAAGTCTGGAAGCTATAAAAAACTGGAAACAGCACACCGAGCATTTAGTAGCGCAACAAAAAGGCAGACAAGATTGGTACAGTTGGTACAATGTGAAAATTTGTAAGGTAGAGCGTGAGTATAAGTTTAATAGCTAATGAAACTCCTTCCCTTTTTTAAGGGAAGGTGGGTTTGATTTCAAGAAAGAAATCAAAGTCGGAAGGGTTTAAGGAAAGTACACTATGAAAAACAAAATACACAACCATAAACATTTAGAAGAACGTCGAAAAGAACTTCGAAAAAATCTAACACCTGCTGAAGCCACACTATGGAAGTCACTTCAACGCAAACAGTTAAAAGGCAGAAAATTCAGAAGGCAACACAGCATCACCAATTTCATTGTGGATTTTTATTGTGCTTCGGAAAAGCTAATCATTGAACTGGATGGTGCATATCATTTAGATTTTGCACAACAAAATTATGATTATGAGCGCACACAAATTTTAGAAAATTTAGGATTCAAGGTAATCCGTTTTGAAAATAAATTAGTGTTTGAAAATTTAACCGAAGTTTTGAAGGAGATAAGTAATCATTTCAGAGAGTAAGAACCACCTCGCTTTCAATTTCTTTATTGAAATTGAAACCACTCCTCCTTACAAAGGAGGAGAGTAAAACAGAGAATATCACGAACTAACGAACAAAGAAAGAAACAAGCCAGCAAACAAACCAAACTCCTTCCCTTTAAAGGGAAGGTGGCTTTAAACCCAAATAAGGGTTTAAAGTCGGAAGGGTTAAGGGTAAAATGAACAGAATAACAACCTACATAAAAAACAACAAAATAAAGTCAGTAGTACTTTTTGTATTGCTGATTGCCTACTATTTCTGTTTGCCAAAACAACTTTTCAAAGACCCAACCGCAACGGTTATCACCAGTAAAAACGACGAATTATTAGGCGCTAAAATTGCAAAAGATGGCCAATGGCGATTTCCGCATAACGATAGTATTCCCGAAAAATTCAAAACTTGCATTATTCAGTTTGAGGACGAATATTTCTACAAACATCCTGGTTTTAATCCGGTTTCCATTTTTAAAGCTTTACGCGAAAATCTAAAATCAGATGGTATAAAACGTGGCGGAAGCACCATTACCCAACAAGTGATTCGTTTATCCAGAAAAGGTAAAAACAGAACCTATTTTGAAAAAGCCATTGAAATTATTCTAGCAACACGCTTGGAGTTGCGAACTTCAAAAGATAAAATTCTCTCTTACTACAGCAGCAATGCGCCTTTTGGAGGCAATGTCGTTGGTTTAGATGCTGCTTCGTGGCGCTATTTCAACAGAAATGCAAACGAACTTTCTTGGGCTGAAAGTGCCACTTTAGCGGTTTTGCCTAATGCTCCAAGTTTAATTTACCCTGGGAAAAATCAGGAACGTTTACTTAAAAAACGCAACCGACTTTTAGCAAAACTACTTCAAAACCAAATTATTGATTCGTTAACCTATAATTTATCAGTTGCAGAAAGTTTACCACAAAAACCGTATCCGTTGCCTCAAATTGCACCTCATTTGTTGCAAAAAGTGGCTCAAGATTATTCTGGTAAACATATAAAAACAACCATCAACACACCATTGCAGCAACAGGTTAATCGTATTGTAAAAAGACATTACAATCAATTAAGTCAGAATGAAATTTACAATGCCGCAGTTTTGGTTTTAGATGTAAGAACCAGACAAGTTTTTGCTTACGTTGGAAACACGCCTACCGATAAATCCCATCAAAAAGATGTAGACATTATTGATAAACCAAGAAGTACAGGCAGTATTTTAAAACCGTTTTTATATGCTGCAATGCTCGATGCTGGCGATATTTTACCCAACACTTTAGTTGCCGATGTGCCGACGCAATTTGGGAGTTACAATCCCGAAAACTATAACAAAACATACGATGGCGCCATACCAGCAAGTAGAGCTTTGTCACGTTCACTGAATGTGCCTTCGGTGAGGATGCTTCAAGAGTTTGGGTTGGATCGGTTTCATCATTACTTAAAAACACTTCAGCTAAAAGATTTAAAATACAATGCTAATCATTACGGGTTATCGCTTATTCTTGGTGGAGCCGAAAGTAACCTTTGGGACTTGTGCAAAAGCTACGCTGCATTGTCTTCAACCTTAAATCATTTTTCTGAAGCGTCAAGTGAATATTATTCCAACGAGTTTTGCGAACCAACATTTTTAGCTTCGGAAACGGTTGACTTCGGAAAAAAAACCAGTGAAAAAACTTTGTTTGATGCAGGCTCCATTTACCTCACTTACGAAAGTTTAAAAGAAGTAAACCGACCAGAAGGTGATGAAAACTGGGAGTTTTTTCATGGTTCTAAACAAATTGCTTGGAAAACAGGCACCAGTTTTGGCTTTCGTGACGCTTGGGCTATTGGCACTACAACAGATTACGTGGTTGGTGTTTGGGTTGGAAATGCCGATGGAGAAGGCAGACCAGGTTTGGTTGGAGTACAAGCTGCAGCTCCTATTTTATTTGATGTGTTTGATGTGTTACCCAACAGCCCATGGTTTGCAAAACCTTTTGATGAAATGCAAGAGGTTACTATCTGTAAAAAAAGTGGTCATAGAGCATCGCCAAATTGTGATGATACCGAAAATAAATTCATTCAAATTAGCGGATTGAAAACTAAACCTTGTCCGTATCATGTGTTGGTACATTTGGATAAGACTGAAACATTTCAAGTGAATTCTTCTTGCGAAAGCACAAGCAATATCACGCATAAATCGTGGTTTGTGCTGCCGCCTTTAATGGGGTATTATTACAAAACCAAAAATCCGTTTTACAAGCCTTTGCCCAAATTTAGAAGTGATTGTTTGGGTGAAAACAGCATTTCAATGGCATTTATCTATCCAAAGGAAAACAACAGTATTTTTCTGCCAAAAGATTTTGATGGTTCAACTAACGATTTAGTGCTCCAAATCTCACATTCAAAACCTGAAACTACTGTGTTTTGGTATGTTGATGATATTTATATGGGAAGCACGAAAGACATACACGAACTCGCCATAATCCCCAAACAAGGTAAGCACTTAATTACTGTGGTAGATGAATTTGGTAATGAAGGCAAACGACGTTTTACAATTTCAGAATAAGCTTATGCTTATTGATGCCATAAAATCACTATTTTTGTTTTACAAACATTTTATATACTAACTATGTACGATACTATTAAATTTTTACATTCCTATTGGGCTTACTTGGTGCTTTTGGTTTTAATCATTGCTACTGTTAATGCTCTTGTTAAGTTTTTTGGCAACAAAGAATTTCAAGCCTTTGATTTTAGAGTTTCATTATTCACTCTTATTACTTCTCATATACAGCTCTTATTAGGGTTAATATTCTTTTTTGTATCTGATTATATGGCTTTAATTAGTGATATGGGAATGGGTAGTATTATGGGAAATGATGATTTGCGCTCTAAAATTATTGAGCATCCTTTTGCAATGATTATTGCCGTTGTACTTATTACAATTGGCTATTCTAAACACAAAAAGAAATTAACTTCTAAACCTAAGTTTAAACTTTTAGCCATATTTTATACTATTGCGTTAGCATTTGTATTGTATATGATACCATGGAAAACTTGGTTGGGTATAGCATAAATAAAAAAAAGCGCAAATAAATATTTGCGCTTTTTTTATTTGAAGATGACTCTTCTTATTCTTTTACTTCTTTAATGACATAAACGTATACTGGAAAGTGGTCACTAAAGCCATCGGTAAATCCACCATCGGCAAAACTTCTTAATGGATATCCTTTATAACGTCCATATTTATTAGTTAAGTAGTTTTTGTTAAAAATACCTGCTTTGTACATTCTAAATGAATCGTAATCTTTTTCAATTAAAGGTTTAGTAACCAAAATTTGGTCAAATAAACTCCATGCATCTCTATATGCTGTTGTTCCTAAGCCATCTTTCTTAAAAAAATCTTCATAAGGGTTATAAATTCCTTTAAGTTTTACTTTGTCTTTATTGTTTTCAGCCTTAAGAACCTTTTTTACACTTTCATTGGTAGGATCATCATTTAAATCGCCCATGATGAATATTTTAGCATAAGGATCGATAGACTGAAGCGAATCTACAATACGCTTACTAAGTTTAGCTGCTGCAACACGCTTTGGTCTACTACGTGCTTCACCACCACTACGAGAAGGCCAGTGATTAACCACAACATGCACTAACTCACCATCTAATTCTCCACTCACTAAAAGTTGATCTCTAGTATACACACGTTTTCTACTAATATCGTCATAGAGTTTCAACTCGTGAGAACTTGTGCTTATTGGTCTGAATAACTTTTTTTGATACAATAAAGCAACGTCAATTCCTCTAGCATCTGGTGAATGGTAATGAATAATACCATAGTCTTTATCTAATAATTGAGGATCGTTAACAACATCTTCAAGTACATCTCTGTTTTCAATTTCAGAAACACCAATAATAGCTGGAGCGTTTCCTGTAACATCTGCACCAATTTCAGAAATTACTCTCGCCATATTTTTAACCTTTTTCTCATAAACCTCTTGTCTGTTAGCGCTCATTTCCATAATTGGACTCGCCTCGTCAAACTTTAATGGGTCATTAATGGTGTCGAATAAATTTTCTAAATTGTAAAAAGCAACTGTGTGAATTTTAAATTTCTTTTTCTCTTGCGCATTAGCGGTAAAAAAAGATGCTACAAGTAGTAATGCAGCACAAATTTTCAAGTATTTCATTTATAGCTATGTTATGTTATCATTAATATGAGTACAAAACTCAGGCCAAAAGTATATATTTATTATAAATAATGTAAATTTGCACGCCTTAAATAATAATTATTTAATGTAGACAAGACAATTAACTTAAAATTTAGTATGAAAAAAAGTTTATTAATTTTTCTATTTGGAATTTTTTCATCTCTTACAATGTATGCTCAAAGCACAATTGTAAAAGGTAGTGTTAAAGATGCAGTAACATCTGAACCAATTCCTGGTGTAACGATTACAATAGAAGAAACACAACAAACAACTACTACAGATGCTCTTGGTGAGTTTACATTTTCTTCAAACTTGCCACTAGGTGAGCAAGTTTTAAGAATTTCAAAAAATGGATATACTACTAAAAGATATCCTATTGTAGTAAATGAAGGAAGAACAGTAAATATTACAGACATGACATTAGATATTGATGTCTCTGACTCTGTTGATTTATTTACTATCACTCTTTCTGACGATGAGTTAAACGATGATACCAGTGCTGCCGACAACATTTCTGGTCTTTTACAATCATCGCAAGACATCTTTCAGCGCACTGCTGCCTTTGAATTTAGTTCTTCTTTCTTTAGAGTAAGAGGTTTAGATTCTGAAAACGGTTCCATATTACTTAATGGAATTGAAATGAACAAAGTTTTTGACGGAAGACCACAATGGAGTAATTGGGGTGGACTTAATGACGTGTTACGTAACCAAGAATTAACTACTGGTTTAACACCTTCTGCTTACAACTTTGGAGGTGTTTTAGGAACTACAAATATTAATTTAAGAGCTTCTAGCTACAGAAAAGGTGCTCGTGTTACATATTCATCTTCAAATAGAAGTTATACTAACCGTTTAATGGCTAGTTATGCTTCTGGTTTAGTAAAAGGAGGTTGGGCTTACACTTTTATGGTAGGAAGACGTTGGGGAAATGAAGGTTTCCAAGATGCAACACTATATGATGCTAATTCATTTTTTGCTTCTATAGAGAAAAAAATAAATGACAAGCACAGCATAAACTTTACTTCTATTTATGCGCCTAACAGAAGAGGAAAATCTTCTCCTAACACACAAGAAATTTATGACTTAAAAGGAATTAAGTATAATGAATATTGGGGTTATTTAGATGGTGAAAAGCGTAACTCTCGTGTAAAAGAAGTTGAAGAACCAATTTTAATGTTAAACCACTATTGGGATATTAGCAGCAAAACATCTTTAAACACTAACGTTGCTTACCAATTTGGTAAATTAGGAAATAGTAGATTAGATTTCTCAGGTGGAGCTAACCCAAGTCCTGCTTATTACCAAAAACTACCAAGTTACTTTTTAGCAGATAATGATGGTCCTGATTATGCAGGTGCTTATACAGCTGAACAAGAATTTATTAACGATGGTCAGTTAGACTGGAACAGAATTATAGACGCCAACCTTACCAATAATATTAATGGTGATAATGCTGCTTATGTTTTATATGAAGACAGAAGTGACGATAAGCAAATTACAGCTAATACTATTTTAAGCTCTGAGCTTTCTCAAAATATATTATTAAATGCTTCTGTTAATTACAGAAAATTAAAATCAGAAAATTTTGGTGAAATCATTGATGTTTTAGGCTCAACAGTTGGAGCTTTAAACGTAGATGCTTTTGATGGTTATCAATTTGATGCTCAAAACCCTGACCGTAGTGTAGGTGAAGGAGACAAGTTTAGATATAACTATAACTTACATGCCGATATCGTTTCAGGTTATGCTCAAGCGCAATTTAAATACAACAAAGTTGATTTTTATGTTGCTGGTAGCTTAACAAGCACACAATATCAAAGAGAAGGTCTTTGGGAACACAGTAGATTTGCTGGAGACGGTTCATACGGTAAAGGTGAAAAACTATCATTTACTGGTTTTGGTGCTAAAGGTGGATTTACCTATAAAATTACAGGTAAACATTTATTTGATGTTAACGCTGGTTACATTACAAGAGCACCTTCTTTAAGAAACACGTACTCTAACTCAAGAGAAAACCACAATATCGTAAGAGGTATTGAAGAAGAAAAAGTAACCTCAGTAGATGCAAGTTATATTTTTAGATCTCCAATTGTAAAAGCTAGACTTACAGGTTTCTATTCAAAAATAGAAGATGCTAACGAGGTCTCTTTTTACTACGCAGACGGTTTAAGTGGTTTTGAAATTGAAGACAATGAAACCTCAGCATTTGTTCAAGAAGTATTACAAGGTATAGATAAAAGACACATAGGAGCAGAATTTGGTATTGAAGCACAAGTAACACCAACCATTAAATTAAAAGGAGCAGCTTCAATAGGACAATACACTTACGATAACAACCCTAATTTATACCTAACATCTGCAAGCTTTACATCGCAAGACGGTTCAATCTCTTACGGAGAAGCTAACTTAAAAGATTATAAAATTGCTGGAGGACCACAACGTGCTGCTTCAATTGGTTTTGAATATCGTGATCCAGACTACTGGTGGTTTGGTGCAACAGCAAACTTTTTCTCAAACGCATACTTAGATATTAATCCATTAACAAGAACCGAAAACTTCTATTTAGACGCTGATGGATTACCATTTAATGACTATGATGAAGCTATTGCTACTGAGTTATTAAAACAAGAAGAATTTGACGATTATATGGTAGTTAACCTTATAGGAGGAAAATCTTGGAAAATTGACGATTACTACATTGGTTTCTTTGCAAGTGTAGGTAACTTATTTGACAAAGAGTACAAAACAGGTGGTTTTGAACAAGGTAGAAACGCTAATTATAGAGAGCTTAGAGACGACAGCGCTAACCCAAAAAGAGTATTTGGACCAAAATATTGGTACGGTCGTGGCACAAACTACTTTGTAAATGTGTATTTTAGATTCTAGAAAAAGAAAAATTAAATAAAATTAATTAACAAATTATGAAAACAAACAAATTATTAACATTCGCATTTAGCTTAATGGTATTATTTACTATTACTTCATGTGTAGAAGATGACGACTTTACTATTCCTAGTAATTTAGGAACTGAAGAAAACTTAGGTCTTCAACGTATTTTAGATTCTGTAGCTATGTCAGACAACTGGTCAATGATGAGTATTGCAGATGTAAAAAACTTATATAATGGAGCACCTACTGCAATAGAATCTAACATTGTTGTAAAAGGTTATGTATCTTCTTCAGATTTAACAGGAAATTTCTATAAAGAGTTTTACATGCAAGATGCACCTGAAAACCCTACAGCAGCAATAGGTATACTTTTAAATCAAGTTGATTCATACAATCAATTTAATAAGGGTAGAGAAGTTTATGTTTCTTTAAATGGATTATACATTGGAGAAAACTCTAACGAACTTTTAAGTATTGGATTAGAAGATGGCGATGAAGTAACTGAAATAACAGCTGCTATGGTGCCTGACTATGTTTTTAGATCTGATGTTACTGAAACCATTGTTCCTTTAGTTGTAGATCCTTCAGACATTAACTCTTCACACTTAGGAATGTTTGTGTCTTTAGAAAACATGCAGTTTTTAAGTGATTTAGAAGGTAGACCATTTGTTGATCCTTATGATGATTTTGATACACAAAGAGCAATGTCTAGTTGTGAATCAGGTTATGAATTTGATGTATTTACTAGCTCATTTGCAAGTTTTTCTGACTTACCTGTTCCAACTGAATTCAGAGGAACTATATCAGGAGTTGTTTACCAAACTTACGGAGGAGATGAAATAGTATTAAGCCTTAATGATACTAGTGATATTGACTTTAACGATCAACGATGCGATCCTGTTTTTGAAGAAGGATTTGGTTCGGCAATCGATAATACCGAACTTAATATTGATGGTTGGATTAACTATGCTGAAGCTGGTAGTGTAGTTTGGACTGAGCAAGTATATTCTGGAAACGGTTATGCTGAGCTTAATCCTTATAACTCTGGAGACTCTTCTAATATTGCTTGGTTAATCACTCCAGGAATTGATATGGATGCTCAAACAGGTGAAACATTTACTTTTGCAACTGAGCATGCTTATCCTGATGCAGGTCATGACCCTTTAGAAGTATTAATCTCAACTGATTTTGATGGTACTGAAGATGGAGTAACAACTGCAACTTGGACAACTTTAACAGTAAACAAAAGTTATATTGTAGATTTTGATACATGGTTTACTTGGGTAAGCTCTGGTTCTGTAGACCTTTCTTCTTATACAGGAACTGCTTATATAGCGTTTAGATATACAGGAAGTGATACATCAAACCAAAATATGACATTACATGTTGATAATGTAAAAATATCTGTAGATTAATTAAGCTAGATAACTTATTAAAAACCTGCTAAAATTATTTAGCAGGTTTTTTTATATTTAATAAATGACAACCTTTGATACTTTATTCTTTTCCTTTTTTAATCAAATTAAAAAAAGGTATAAACAGCGTTCAAACACAATTAGTGTTGCCTACATTTCTTTAGTACAATGTTCATTAGTATTGCTTTTAGGTATTTTCTTTTCTGAATTCTTAGCCCAAATGAAAGTAAATACTATCTCATCCTCTAAAGCGTGGACACTTTTTATCTTAGTTTCAATAGCACTTTATTTTAGAAATTGGATGTACTATAGTGGCAAAAAACGAAAAATTCTTAATACTAAAACAAAGAGTAACAATCCTCAATATAGTATTGTCTCATTAATACTTTTACCAATTGTAACCATAGCTATTGCCATACTATTTCTGGTAAAAATCTCATAAAAAAAGCTCTATCTTTTACGATAGAGCTTTTTTTATTTTTTACTTAAAGCAATATTACATAGGTCCACCACTAACGATGATGAAGTCTGACCTTCTGTTCATCTGGTGTTGTTCCTCTGTACATCCTGATCCACAGTCTTCCTTAGGCTCACTCTCTCCTTTGCCTGATCCTGTTATTCTTGATCTGTCTATCCCTTTAGAGACTACATAAGATACTGTTGTCTTTGCTCTCCTGTCCGATAAGGCCATGTTGTATGATGCTGACCCTCTACTGTCTGTATGTGACGATACTGAGATAACCATCTCTGGATACTTTTGCATCACCTGTACCAGCTTATCCAACTCAAATGCTGCCTGTGAGGTAATGTTAGACTTGTCAAAATCAAAATAAATTGGGTCTAAGTTTACTCTGTCCACTGCCACTATCTCTTCTATTGGATCTAGTGCTATAGCTACTGCTACTTCTTCTTCCTCTGAGCCTT
>NZ_JBNWKB010000021.1:0-43294 GCF_050509525.1 Gaetbulibacter sp. PBL-D1
CCAATTGCAGCTGGTAACGCAAATCCCATTGTGCCCAAACCACCAGATGTAATGTTGCTTTTAGAAACTTTAAAATCAGCATAACGACAAGCAATCATTTGGTGCTGCCCAACGTCACTAACAATAGCTGCTTCTCCTTTGGTTTCGGTATTGATTTGCTTTAAAACTTCACCCATTGTTAAGCCTTCTTTGGTTGGATGCAAATCGTTTTTTATGACTTTTTCAAATTCTACATCATATAGCTTTTTGAACTCATTGTGCCAATTATCATGTGATTTTGCTTCTAAAAGTGGCAACAAAGCCGCTAAACTTGTTTTGGCATCACCTAAAACAGCAATGTCTGTCTTTACGTTTTTGTCAACTTCAGCAGGATCAATTTCAAAATGAATGACTTTAGCTTGTTTTGCATAAGTTGCTAAATTTCCTGTAACTCGATCATCGAAACGCATGCCAATTGCGATAAGCACATCGCACTCGTTGGTTAATTTATTTGGCGCATAATTACCATGCATACCAACCATGCCAATGTTTAAAGGATGTGATGTTGCAATTGCGGAAGCACCTAAAATAGTCCAAGCCGAAGGGATTCCTGCTTTTTCAATGACAGCTTTTAATTCTTCTTCAGCTTCACCTAAAATAACGCCTTGTCCCCAAACGATCATTGGTTTTTTCGCACTATTGATTAAGTCCGCAGCAGCTTTTACTTGCTCTGGTTGCGTTTCTGGAACAGGTTTATAACTACGAATTGCTTCGCAAGTTTTATATTCAAAATCGAATTCTTCAAATTGAGCATCTTTAGTAATATCGATTAACACAGGTCCAGGTCTTCCGCTTTTAGCAATATAAAATGCTTTTGCTAATACTTCTGGAATTTCAGATGCTTTTGTGATTTGATGATTCCACTTGGTTACAGGTGTAGAAATACCAATAATATCGGTTTCCTGAAACGCATCACTACCTAATAAATGCGATGCGACTTGACCTGTAATACAAACCATAGGTGTTGAATCTATTTGCGCATCGGCAATACCAGTAATTAAATTGGTAGCACCAGGACCAGACGTAGCCATTGCTACACCAACTTTTCCCGAAATGCGCGCAAAACCTTGAGCCGCATGTGTTGCTCCTTGCTCATGACGTGTTAATACATGATGTAGTTTACCTTGATACTTATATAATTCGTCATAAATTGGCATAATTGCGCCACCTGGATAACCGTAGACCGTTTCGACGCCTTCTGCTAATAAACAACGCACCACAGCTTCACTTCCAGAAATGCGCGTTGATGTTACCACTTGTTTTTCGTCTTTTGTGATTGTTTGAGTATTCTCCATAGTCTACGTATTTAAAACTCATCTGTTACGCAACCTTGTGCAGCAGATGATACAGTTCTTGCATATTTGTAAAGTACACCTCTATCAAACTTTAATTTTGGTGCGACCCATTTTTCTCTTCGTTTTGCTAATTCTTCTTCAGAAACTTCTAATGAAATGGAATTGGTTTCGGCATCGATGATTATCATATCACCATCTTTAACCAAAGCTATTGCACCTCCTTCTTGAGCTTCTGGTGCAATATGTCCCACAACAAAACCGTGAGTTCCACCAGAAAAACGACCATCAGTTATTAATGCGACATCTTTTCCTAAACCAGCTCCCATAATAGCAGCTGTAGGTTTTAGCATTTCAGGCATTCCTGGACCACCTTTAGGACCTTCATATCGAATAACAACCACATCGCCTTTTTCTACTTTTCCATCGCGAATACCATCATTTGCTGCATATTCGCCTTCAAACACTTTTGCTTTTCCGATAAATTTTAAACCTTCTTTTCCTGTGATTTTAGCCACACTTCCTTCAGTGGCTAAATTTCCATAAAGCATACGTAAATGCCCTGTAGGTTTTATAGGTTCTTCTAGTGGCTTAATAACATCTTGCCCTTCGGTTAAATCATCAACATCCAATAAATTTTCAGCCACAGTTTTTCCAGTAACCGTTAAGCAATCACCATGAAGCAGTCCTTTTTTTAGTAAATATTTCATAACCGCAGGAATACCTCCAACAGCATGAACATCTTCCATAAGATATTTTCCGCTAGGTTTTAAATCGGCTAAAAACGGTGTGGTATCACTTATACGCTGAAAGTCTTCGAGTGTGAATTCTATTTTTGCTGCTCTTGCAATTGCTAAAAAGTGTAAAACGGCATTGGTAGATCCGCCAAGAATCGTTACCAAACGCACCGCATTTTCTAAAGATTTTTTAGAGATAATATCTGATGGTTTTATATCTTTTTCCAACAATAACCTAACGGCTTCTCCAGCTTTTACAGCCTCTTCTTTTTTCTCATTCCCAGTTGCAGGGTTGGATGAGTTAAACGGCAACGCCATACCTAATGCTTCAATAGCCGAAGCCATTGTGTTTGCGGTATACATACCACCACAAGCACCAGCTCCTGGACACGCTTTTTGAATAATGCTTTTGTACTCGGTTTCTGGTAATGTTCCTGCTACTTTTCCTCCCCAAGCTTCAAAAGCAGAAACGACATCTAATTTTTGTCCGTTGTGACAACCCGAATCAATTGTTCCACCATACACCAAAACGCTAGGTCTGTTTAAACGAATCATTGCCATTAAAGCCCCAGGCATATTTTTATCACAGCCTACGACAGTTACCAAACCATCATAACTCATGGCTTGTACCACTGTTTCCATAGAATCGGCAATAATATCACGAGAAGGTAATGAATAACGCATTCCAGGTGTTCCCATTGAAATACCATCACTAACACCAATGGTGTTAAAAATCAATCCAACAACATCTTCATTTTGCGTGCCTTGTTTTACCAATTTCGCCAAATCATTCAAATGCATATTGCATGGGTTACCTTCATAACCTGTACTTGCTATACCTACTATTGGTTTTTCAAAATCAGCATCTGTCAATCCTATGGCATGCAACATGGCTTGTGCTGCAGGTTGAGTTGGATCTTGTGTTACGGTTTTACTGTATTTGTTTAATTTACTCATTATGTTTATTAATCTTCTAACCTTTTGGTTGTTCTAAAGTAATTTTTTGCAATGTTCTTTCTTTTTCATTGTAATATTTTCATCTAAACTCAACACTTTTAACAAGTATTTAAATAACTGAAAATCAATGCTTTAATTTAATGTGATTATGATGTTCAAAATTTGAATTTGATGCATAAAAAAATGCCTTCCGAAAAGAGGAAGGCATTTTTTATAAAATATTACAACAATACCATTCCTCATCGATGTGAAATAATCACAACGATAATAATAGAAATGATATTAATAATTTGTCTGTTCATTTTGTCTTATCAAATATGACACGTTTATTTTAAAAAAGCAAATTATGTCTTAAATTCTAGGTAAATCACCATCGCCTTTAAGTGGTAAATCTGATTTTCCCATAAGATATTTATCTACATGATGCGCTGCTTGTCTTCCTTCGGAAATCGCCCAAACTATTAACGACTGACCACGACGCATATCACCAGCTACAAACACATTATTCACATTAGTTTGATAGCTGGTTTCTGGTGCTTTTATATTAGTTCGCATATCGGTTTCTAGCCCAAACTGTTCTACCAAAGTTGTTTCGGAACCTGTAAAACCTAACGCTAAAAGTACCATATCGCAATCCCAATGTTTTTCACTATTAGGAACCTCTCGCAATTGAGGTCTTTGCCCTGGAGTTTTCACCCATTCTACCTCACAAGTCACCAAACCTGTTAAGTTTCCATCGATATCTTTTTTAAATGCTTTTGTTGAAATACTAAACACGCGCTCAACACCTTCTTTATGTGAGGTACTTGTTCGTAAACGCATAGGCCAAAAAGGCCAAGGTTGAGCTTCTGGACGCTCGATAGTTGGCTTACTTAATATTTCAAAATTAGTTACACTAACTGCGCCATGACGATTACTTGTTCCTATGCAGTCACTTCCTGTGTCGCCACCACCAATAACAATAACACGCTTTCCTTTTGCAGAAATTTCAGCTTCTTCAAAATTTTCACCACTAACACGTTTGTTATTTTGCTTTAAAAAATCCATAGCTTGATAAACGCCTTTTGCATCAGCTCCTTGAATTGGCAAACCACGACGAACCGTTGCACCACCACAAAGCACGACAGCATCATGTTCTTTTTTTAACGCACTTGCATCTACATTAACACCAACATGCGCATTGGTTTCAAAAAGAATACCTTCTTCTTTCATAACCTCAACACGACGATCAATGATGTTCTTTTCCATTTTAAAATCTGGAATTCCATAACGAAGTAAGCCTCCTACTTTTGCATCGCGCTCATAAACCGTCACTGAATGACCAGCACGATTAAGCTGCTGCGCAGCTGCTAAACCTGCAGGTCCTGAACCTATAACCGCAACTTTTTTTCCTGTTCTAGATTTTGGTGGTTTTGCTGTAATCCATCCATTTTTAAAGGCTTCTTCAACAATGTTTTTTTCAATATTTTCAATAGTTACTGGATCTTCGTTAATTCCAAGTACACAAGCTTCTTCACAAGGCGCTGGACACAAACGCCCTGTAAACTCCGGAAAGTTATTGGTTGCATGTAAAATTTCGGCTGCTTCTTTCCATTTTCCGTTATAAACCTTATCGTTAAAATCTGGTATTAAATTTCCTAAAGGACAACCACTATGACAGAAAGGGATACCACAATCCATACAGCGAGCGCCTTGATTTTCCACTCGACTTTTTGCCATTTTAACAGCAAACTCCTCATAATTTTTTAAACGCTCTTCTACAGGTTTGTAATCTTCAACCTCTCTTTTATATTCTAAAAATCCTGTTACTTTTCCCATGATTTATTGCGTTACTAATTTTTCTTGTTCTAATTTGATTAATGCCTGACGATATTCCTCTGGAAGTACTTTTAAGAATTTAGGCAAATAGTTTTCCCATTGTTCTAAAATGCGTTGCGCTAACGGACTTAACGATGCATTGTAGTGGTTTTCTATCAATTCTTTTAACAGCTTGATGTCTTCTGCATTTGTAACTGGATCGATATTTAATCCTTCGCCATTACATCTACTTTCAAAAGTTTTATTTTCGTCTAAAATATAAGCGATTCCACCACTCATTCCAGCCCCAAAGTTCCTTCCTACTTCCCCTAAAATCACAGCAACTCCACCTGTCATATACTCACAACCATGGTCGCCAATACCTTCAACAACCGCTTGCGCTCCTGAATTTCTAACACAGAAACGCTCTCCTGCTTTTCCGTTGATATAAACCTCACCAGAAGTTGCACCATACAAGGTTACGTTTCCTGTAATAATGTTATCCTCTGGAACAATGGTTGAGTCTTCAGGAACACGAACAACCAATTTAGCCCCTGACAATCCTTTCCCCATATAATCATTGGTATTCCCATTGACAATCATGGTCAATCCTTTGGTTGCAAAAGCCCCAAAACTTTGTCCTGCTGAACCTGTAAAATTTAGGTTCAACGTGTTTTCAGGTAAGCCTTGAGCACCATAAATTTTGGATACTTCGTTACTTATTATCGCTCCAACAGCACGATTTACATTTCGGATATTAAAATCTAAATATGTTTTCTCCTTACGGAATAACGCTGGATGCGATTTTTCAATAATTTTAAAATCTAAATGCTTTTCTAAATCGTGATCTTGCGTTGTTATATTATATAGTTTTGTTCCTGGTTTTGCAGGTACTTGATGAAGAATTGGTGTTAAATCTAAACCTTTGGCTTTGTAATGCTCTATAGCTTTTGTTCGACTTAATTTTTGCACTTGACCAACCATTTCATCAACGGTTCTAAAACCAAGTTTTGCCATGATTTGACGTAATTCTTCTGCAATGAAATACATGTAATTCACAACGTGTTCTGGTTTTCCTTTGAACTTTTTACGAAGCTCTGGATTTTGCGTTGCAATGCCGACAGGACACGTATTAAGATGACACACGCGCATCATGATGCAACCCGAAGCTACCAAAGGTGCTGTTGCAAAACCGAATTCTTCAGCTCCTAACAAACACGCTATCGCTACATCTCGCCCTGTTTTTAATTGTCCGTCACATTCTAAAACCACACGATTTCTCAAATCGTTCATCACCAATGTTTGTTGCGCTTCAGCAATTCCTAATTCCCAAGGTAAACCTGCATGTTTTAAAGATGTTAATGGTGATGCTCCTGTTCCTCCATCAAAACCAGAAATTAAAACAACATCTGCTTTAGCCTTTACAACACCAGCAGCAACTGTTCCTACTCCAACTTCTGACACCAATTTCACATTAACACGCGCTTCTCTATTAGCAGATTTCAAATCGTAAATAAGTTGCGATAAATCTTCAATAGAATAAATATCGTGATGTGGTGGTGGCGAAATCAATCCCACATAAGGTGTGGAGTTTCTTGTTTTAGCAATTGCCGGATTTACTTTTGGTCCTGGCAATTGTCCGCCTTCACCTGGTTTTGCACCTTGCGCTATTTTAATTTGTATTTCGTTAGCATTGGTTAGATAGTTAGAAGTCACGCCAAAACGACCTGAAGCCACCTGCTTTATTGCACTGTTTTTCCAGTCGCCAGCAGCATCTTTATAAAAACGTGTTTCATCTTCACCACCTTCTCCAGAGTTACTTTTACCACCAATACGATTCATTGCAATGGCTAAATTTTCATGAGCTTCTTTACTTATAGAACCATAAGACATTGCTCCTGTTTTAAAACGCTTCACGATTTCTGTCCAAGGCTCAACTTCTTCAATAGGAATTGGATCGTAATTTGTAAATTCAAACAACCCACGAATAGTCATTAATGCTTTAGATTGATTGTTTACCAACTCTGAATATTCTTTATAGGTTGTTGGATTATTCTCTCTAACTGCTTGCTGCAATTTTGCAACCGATAATGGGTTAAACATGTGCTTTTCGCCATTACGTCTCCAACGATATTCGCCTCCAATTTGCAAGTCTAAATCACCAGCTATATCCTGTGTTTCAAAAGCTACTTGATAGCGTTTGTAGATTTCCTTTTCAAGCTCCATAAGTCCAACGCCTTCAATTCGTGTTGGTGTATTAGGGAAATATTTATTTACGACATTTGAGTTGATTCCGATACATTCAAACAGTTGCGCACCTCGATAAGAATTTAATGTTGAAATCCCTATTTTGTTCATCACCTTTAAAATACCTTGACCAACGGCTTTGTTGTAATTTTGAATTGCTTCTTCAAACTCTAAATTTAAATCTGGTAAATGACTTTCGATAATTTCATTTACCATATACGGATTGATTGCGCTAGCTCCAAACCCAAACAATAGTGCAAAATGATGCACTTCGCGAGGTTCGGCAGACTCAATTATCAAACTTACTTTAGAACGTTTACCTAAACCATACAAACCATGGTTTACATAAGAACAAGCCAATAAAGCTGGAATTGGCGCTTTTCCTTGAGTGACATTTCTATCAGAAAGCACAATAATACTCACACCATTATCTATAGCTTTTGATGCTTGTTGCACCAACCTTTCAAGTGCTTTTTCTAGACCATTTGCTCGTTCATTCACATCATAAAGCATTGAAATAACCTCAACACTATAATCTTCTTTGTCTTTGTAATTAATAAGTTTATCTAAATCTTGTTTTGAAATAACAGGATTTTGAATTTTTAATTTTCGGCAGTGCTTTTCGTTAATATCAAACAGATTGTAATCACTACCCAGTGTTAAACTGATATCTGTAATCATTTCTTCTCGAATACCATCTAAAGGCGGATTGGTAACCTGCGCGAACAACTGCTTAAAATAATTATAGATTAACTGCGGACGCTCTGACAACACTGCAACTGGCGTATCAGAACCCATTGAACCAATTGGCTCTTTTGCTTTGGATGCCATTGGCAGAATAATGGTATTTACATCTTCTTGCGTGTATCCAAATATATGCTGGCGCGTGTTTAGTTCAATTTCGTTATGCGTGATTTCGTAATCACTATACTTTATATCTTTTAGTCTGGTTAAATTTTCATCCAACCATTTACGATAAGGGTACTTACTAACGATTTTATTTTTGATTTCTTCGTCATTTACAATACGACCTTCGTTCATATCAACCAAAAACATCTTCCCTGGTTCTAAACGTCCGTGATATTCAACATTTTCAGGCTTGATATCCATAACTCCAGTTTCAGAAGACATAATCACGTAACCTGATTTTGTAACCGTATATCTTGATGGTCGCAATCCGTTTCTATCTAAAACTGCTCCTATATAATTTCCATCCGTAAACGGAATAGACGCAGGACCATCCCAAGGCTCCATAAGACAAGAGTTGAATTCATAGAAGGCTTTTTTCTCATCAGACATGTCCTTGTATTTTTCCCAAGCTTCTGGCACCAACATCATCATAACTTCAGGAAGCGAACGACCAGTCATTAATAACAATTCTACAACCATATCCATTTGAGCAGAATCTGACTTCCCATTTAAAACCGTTGGAAAAATCTTTTTTATATCTGGTCCAAACCAATCGCTTTGCATAAGTTCTTCACGAGAAAACATACGCGACACATTACCACGACGTGTGTTGATTTCACCATTGTGACACATATAACGGAACGGTTGTGCTAAATCCCAAGTTGGAAATGTATTGGTTGAAAATCGTTGATGCACCAAAGCCAGTTTAGCATCCAATAACGGATTCATTAAATCCTTATAATATAAACTGATGTCTTCGGGCTTTAAAAGTCCTTTATATATAATGGTTTTTGTAGATAAGCTTGGAAAGTAGAAATATGACGCTTGTGATAGTTTTGACCCATAAATATCATGCTCTGCAATTTTACGCGCAGCGAAAAGTTTTAAGTTGAACTCAAACTCGGTTTGTTCCTCGCTTGCCTTACCAACAAATACTTGTTTTATAGAAGGCTCTGCAGTTGCAGCAACTTGCCCTAAAACCGAACTATCTACAGGCACATTTCTCCAGCCCAAAATTTTAAGTCCCTGATTATTTATAGCATCCTCGAAAACATTAATACAATATTGCATTTGGTTTTCCTTTTTTGGTAAAAACATATTACCAACAGCATAACTACCTAACTCTGGAAGATTAAAATCACAGCTTTCCTTAAAAAACACATGAGGCACATCAATTAAAATACCTGCTCCATCTCCTGTTTTACCATCGGCATTTACAGCTCCTCGATGTTCCAGCTTAACAAGAATTTCTAATGCTTTGTGAATAATACCGTTAGAGCGATTACCTGTTAAACTACAAATAAATCCTGCTCCACAATTATCGTGTTCAAACTCTGGTAAATATAGTCCTTGTTTTTCCATAATAACCTACTACTTTTTGCTAATTTTAAACTTAGGACTTACTAATATATAAGGTATTTCACCATAAATAATAACGCTCTCTTTATTATTACGACATCCTTATTTTAAAGGTTTTATAATTAGAATCTCTTAAAAAACCACCTCTTAAAATACAAAATTCGCAATAGTTATTTTTTAATAAAAAATTCATTTTAATAAATATCAATCAATCAAAATGAATTTTACATGCGATATTTTCATCTTTTTTTGAATAAAATTAAATTTTTATCAAAAAATACATTTTCAAATCCTTAAAAAAATCAATATAAATTATTTAACCCTAATTTTTTTAGGGTATAATTTAATTATATAATAAAAATACAATTGATAACCCTATTTTTTTAGGGGCAAATAATGTTTTTACATAGTTTTACCTCTCTAAACAAAACTAACTTATTATGAAAAAAAGAATTACTCTCGTTTTGCTATTAATGACTGTAGTGAATTTTAACTTGAAAGCTCAAGAAGAAGAAACTGAGGACAAGAAAAAATTCTCATTTAATGGTAGTATCGATGCATACTATCGAGTTAATTTTGGAGCACCCAACGACGAAAACGCCATTTATCCAGGCTCCTCTTTTGCTAATTTACCTGGTTTTGCCTTAGGCATGGCTAATGTTGTAGCTTCATACGAAGGCGCAAAGGTAGGCTTTGTTGCCGATTTAGTCTTTGGACCAAGAGGTGAAGATGCTATTTTCAACTCTCCTTTATTAAGACCAGGAGGAAGTTCCAATATTGTAAATCAGCTCTATGCTTATTGGAATGTAAGCGAAACAGTAACTCTTACTTTTGGTAATTTCAACACTTTTTTAGGCTATGAAGTTATTTCTCCAACAGGAAATTTCAACTATAGCACTTCTTACCTATTTTCTTATGGCCCTTTTAGCCATACAGGTCTTAAAGCCGACTTTGCCATTTCAGACGACTTTAGCTTTATGCTAGCTGTAATGAATCCAACAGATGCCACAGAATATAATCCAAATGGAAAATATGCTTTTGGTGCTCAAGTAGGATACAAAGGACAGTACTTAAACTTCATTACTGACGATGGCGCATTTGAAATTGACTTCACAGGTGGTTTTGATCTGTCTGATGATTTTTACTTAGGAATCAATGGTGCTTACTTTGACAACGACGGAGTTGGTTTTGCAGGTGGAGCTATTTACCCTCAATACTCTACTTCTGACAAATTTACAATTGGACTAAGAGGCGAATATTTTGTTGAAAGTGGCGATTTTGGAGCTATTGGAACAGGTGTTGAAGACTCTAGCGTAATTGCCGCTACATTAACAGGAAGCTACGTTGTTGGAGACCTAACTATAAAACCTGAGCTAAGACTCGACAGTGCTTCTGATGACGCTTTTGTTGATACCGATTTAATGCCAACAAAAAGCCTTAGCTCATTTGTTTTAGCTGCGATTTACGCATTTTAAATCCACCATGAACTTAACTACTACTCTTAAACTAAATAATATTTAATTTTTTTATAATGACAACTTTATTTTCAATTACACACTTTTTATTAGCGCAAGATGCTACAGCTACCACAAAAAATCTGGAAGATGCTGTAAGCGCAATAAAAGGAGACATGAGTATGCTATGGATGCTTCTTGCAGGTATCTTAGTATTCTTTATGCAAGCTGGATTCACTCTTGTAGAATCCGGAATGACAAGATCTAAAAACGCTGTAAACATAGCAATGAAAAACCTCTTAGACATCTGTGTAGGTTCAATATCATTTTGGTTTATTGGATACTCATTAATGTATGGAGATTCAGAAAACGGATGGTTTTTTTGGAGCGGATTAATGCAAGGTGAAGGTGCTGACCTATTCTTCCAAACCATGTTTGCTGCCACAGCAGCAACAATAGTATCTGGAGCTATTGCTGGACGAACAAAATACACAACTTATGCTATCTTCTCAATAGTTATGACAGCTGTTATATACCCAATTGCAGGTGGCTGGGAATGGAATGGAGGATGGTTAAACAGCGAATCTATGCCAGCTGAGTTTATTGACTTTGCAGGTTCTTCCATAGTACATTCAGTTGGTGGATGGGCAGCTTTAGTTGCTGCTTTTATGGTAGGTCCAAGAATCGGGAAATTTGTAGACGGAAAAGTAATCCCTATTCCAGGTCACAACCAAGTACTAGCTACTTTAGGAGTATTTATTCTTTGGTTAGGATGGTTTGGATTTAATGGAGGTTCTCAACTAGCTTGGGGAGGAGATGACTCTTCAGCAGCCTCAACCGTTGTTTTAATTACCAATCTTGCTGCAGCAGCAGGTGGTCTTGGAGCACTTATCACTACATGGATTTGGTACGGAAAACCAAACTTAGCTCAAACCTTAAATGGTGCTTTGGCTGGTTTAGTAAGCATTACTGCTGGTTGCGGAAACATGACAGCAGGCGGAGCTCTTTTAGCTGGTTTAATTGGAGGTGTTATTGTGGTATTCTCTATTGAATTTATTGAAAAGAAACTCAAAATTGATGATGCAATTGGAGCCGCATCAGTGCATGGTGTAGCTGGTGCTTGGGGAACTTTAGTTATTGGTCTTTGGGGTGTTGATGGTGATACTGGTATTGGACTATTTAATGGAGGTGGATTTGCGCAATTAGGCGCTCAAGCCATTGGAGTATTAGCTTACGCAGTTTGGGCAATCGTTTTATCTATAATTGTATTTGGTATTCTTAAATACACTTTTGGGTTACGTGTAACAGAAGAAGAAGAAATACAAGGTTTAGATATTTCTGAACATGGTTCAATTGCCTATCCAGGAAAAAGACAGAGAGAATACGATGAATAGACACATCGAAATCTACATGAAATTCCTACAACAATTGATTACTATTAATTATTAATTGCTCAAAAAACCTCGAAGAATATCTTCGAGGTTTTTTACTATCATATATTAAGAAGAAAGAAAGACTAAGCTGAATTTCTACTAGCGTTTATATTACCAAATAAGGATCTCGTAACAATCTTTTCAAAAATTTGAATTTGAGCCTCATCTTTTACTTTTTCTTTTTGAAGTTCTTGCAACTTTTTAAGTGCATACTGCTGAATAGTCAACAGAGGCAACACAATAGACTCTCTAACTTCAATTGAAGCCTTACCAGACGGTTCATTTTCCATTAAAGTTTTATATCCTGTAAGCTTTAACAACAGCCTCTTAGTGGTTTCATATTCTTGATAAATAATTTTCCAAAACTCTCCAAACTCCTCGTCTTCTGCCATATATTTTGTTAAATCAAAAAACGATTTAGATAATGACATCATACTGTTTTCGATAAGAGTTTTGAAAAAGCTAGACTCATTGTACAGTTTCTTTACTTTATCAAACTCATCATTATCTTCATAGTGCTTCAAAGCTGTACCAACCCCAAAAAATCCAGGAACATTTTGCTTTAACTGACTCCAAGAACCTACAAACGGAATTGCTCTCAAGTCTGAAAACACCAAAGCATCAGATTTTCCTCTTTTTGAAGGTCTACTTCCAATATTGGTTTTGGCGTAATATTTTAAAGTACTCATACGCTCCAAATAAGGAATAAACATTGGATGACCTTTAAAATCCATATAAGTTTTTAGGCTTATTTTTGCCAAATCATCCATTACTGCTGTATTCGCCTCAGATAACAAATTGTTCTTCTCGTTCATTCTGTTATAAATACCAGAACTTATCAATTGCTCTAAGTTGTATTGTGACGAATCTAAGGTTCCAAAATTTGAACTTATGGTTTGCCCTTGTATAGTCAACTGCACTTCTTTATCTTCAATTGTTGGACCTAAAGATGCATAAAACTGATGTGTTTTACCACCACCTCTAGCAGGTGGACCTCCTCTACCATCAAAGAAAATAACCGTAACATCATACTTTCTAGAGACCTTAGTTAATCGCTCTTTTGCCTTAAAGATTGCCCAATTTGCCATAAGATAACCACCATCTTTAGTTCCATCAGAAAACCCTAACATAATCGTTTGTTTATTACCTCTAGATTTTAAATGTGCTTTGTAAGCTGGGTTAGTATACAATTCTTCCATTACCAAATGCGCATTTTCTAAATCTGTAATGGTTTCAAATAGAGGACCAATATCTACAGTAAGCTTATCTTGAAATGCCACCAACTTTAACATGGCGTATAGCTGCATCACATTTAGAGTAGTTTGGTTATTACTGATAATGTATCGGTTTGCGGCACTTTCGCCATTATTATCTTGAATTTCTTTTATTGCTTTAATGGTATTTAAAGTCTTTAGCACTTCTTCATCTTCAAACAAGCCTAAATCGACACTTCCTTCAACTTTAGAAAGCACTTCAACTTGCTTTTCAGGAGACAACGTATTATAATCTTGTGGAAAAATAGCACTACCACTTTCAATAAGCCTATCCACCATTGCAGTAAACACCTTATCATGTGCTCTACTATCCTGTCTTATATCCAAGTTAGCAAAGTGAAAACCGAAAAGATGCGTTTTATTGATAAGACTAATTACATCTTTTTCATATAGAGACTGGTGCTCTTTATTTAAAATGTTTTTGATGTCTTTAAGTTCAGACACAAACTCATCTAACTGAATGATAGACTTTGAATCAGCATCAACAAACGCATTATATAACCTATGTTCTAAACTTGTGATTTTATCTTCAACATCCTTAAATGTTAGTTTTCTTCTCAACTTTCTTACATCTCTGTAATAGTTTTTAAGCACTGTTTGCTTTAAACGTTTTGCAACTTGTTTCGTAATTTCTGGAGTCACAAATGGGTTACCATCTCTATCACCACCAGGCCAAAAGCCAATATTTATAATATCGTTTTTAACAGGTTTATCATCAAAAATATTCTGTTGAATATAATCGAAAATTGTTCCAAAGGAATGATAGAACACGTTTTCTAAATACCATATTAAACTTACAGCCTCATCATAAGGTGTTGGTTTTTTATGTTTAAAGAAAGGTGTTTTACCTAGTTGCGCCAACAAATCATTAATCAACAACAAATCGTTGTTTTTAATAGCCGCAGACAAATCGGTAATAATCCCTAAAACCGAACCTGGATAAAACTGCGTAGGATGCGCAGTTAGCACTATTCTCACTTTAAATTCTTCGAGGTATTTTTGAAGCATCTCAGCATTATGCTCTGACACTACCGATTCTTTCAAACTTCTCAGCGTACCAATACCATCCATATTATTCACAATTGGAAACGCTGCGTCTTCAATAGCATCAAAAAGCACCACTTGCCTCTCAATGTATTGTATAAACCTAAAAAGCAAGTTTATTTGGCTTTCGTGCGAGCGTCTCGCTTGATATTTTTTAAAAAAAGTATCTACAATGGTTGTTGGGTTATCTCCATTTTCAAAGCCCTTTTTACAGGTTTCATGAAACAGAGGTAACAAAACACCTGTTTTTGAAATAGCATCAAACGGCAAAGTCATAAATATACTATTGTATATCTGATACTTAGAGAGTACATTTTGCTTAAATCGGGTTAATTTAGGTGGTGTAGACATAATTTTAAATCTTATAAATGGTAACTATAAAAATACTCAAGCTAGAGCAAAAGACAAGAGCCTTTTCTGAATTTTGCAGAATTATGAATTAAAAGCTATTAAACTGAAAATTATTTTTTAAAATCGAGATTCTATTCCATTTTTCTGAAAACCATTATTCATCAATAATGTACCACCTTTTAATTAAATGAATAAAAACCAAAGGTTTCTTTTTTAGACAAAGCGTTTTGCCATTATAATTTTATCTGTACATTTGTAGCCAAATTTAGAGGAGAGATTTGACTGATTGCAACCTCATTAAAAAATGCTAAAGGACAGTGTAAACTTCCTTTGACGCTTTCGTCAAATCCCTTCGTAATATTACATTTATTATTTATGGCGTATTTATTTACATCTGAAAGTGTATCAGAAGGACATCCAGATAAAGTAGCAGACCAAATTAGCGACGCACTAATAGACAACTTTTTAGCTTTTGACCCTGAGTCTAAAGTAGCTTGCGAAACCTTAGTAACCACAGGACAAGTAGTACTTGCTGGTGAAGTAAAATCGAATATTTATTTAGATGTTCAAAAAATAGCAAGAGATACTATTAATGCTATTGGCTACACTAAAGGCGAATACATGTTTGACGGAAATTCTTGTGGTGTTTTATCTGCTATTCATGAGCAATCAGATGACATCAACAGAGGTGTTGACAGAGCTTCTAAAGAAGAACAAGGTGCTGGTGACCAAGGAATGATGTTTGGTTACGCAACAAGAGAAACTGAAAACTTTATGCCTCTTGCTTTAGATTTATCTCACCGAATACTAAAAGAACTTGCTGATTTAAGAAGAGAACAAAAAGACATCACCTATTTAAGACCAGACTCTAAAAGTCAGGTTACCATTGAATATAGTGATGACAATATACCTCAACGTATAGACTCTATAGTGATATCTACACAGCATGACGATTTTGATAATGACGAAGCAATGCTTTCAAAAATAAGGAAAGATATTATCGATATCCTGATTCCTAGAGTTATTTCAAAATTACCAGAAAACATTCAAGCCTTGTTTAATGATGACATTACTTACCACATTAACCCAACTGGTAAATTTGTTATTGGTGGACCACATGGTGACACTGGTTTAACAGGACGAAAAATTATTGTTGACACTTATGGTGGAAAAGGTGCCCATGGTGGTGGTGCTTTTAGTGGAAAAGACCCAAGTAAAGTAGACAGAAGTGCAGCTTATGCAACCAGACACATTGCCAAAAACCTAGTTGCAGCTGGTGTTTGCGATGAAGTTTTAGTGCAAGTAAGTTATGCTATTGGAGTGGTTGAACCTATGGGAATTTTCATTGACACTTACGGTACTTGTCCGTTTAATATGACTGACGGAGAAATTGCCAATAAGGTTTCTGAAATTTTTGATATGCGTCCTGCTGCCATTGAATCTCGATTAAAACTAAGACAACCAATGTATAGTGAAACAGCTGCTTATGGACACATGGGACGAACTCCTGAAACTGTTTCCAAAACCTTTGAACAACCAAATGGTGAACCAATTACAGTTGATGTTGAATTGTTTACTTGGGAAAAACTTGATTATGTAGACAAAGTTAAAACTGCTTTTGGCTTATAAACTATAACATATATTGAAGCTCAAAAAAAACCTCATAATTAAATTATGAGGTTTTATTAATCTATTTTCAAGCTCTCAATAGGAACTCTCGTTAATTCTACATCTTCTTTATTTGTAGCATAAGACACATAAAGGTAATTATTCCAAATTACGCTTTTAGGGTAGCTATAACCTACTCGTTTATATTTCCCTTCAAATCGCATAGGTTGTAAATCAGATTCGTTTCCGCTACGCAGCAAAAAGGCTTTATCAAACAAAAAACCGTCTTCACTAAGTGTTACAACCAACGGAATTCTTGTTTTGCTTCCTGAAGGATTATTCACCATAAACGCAGTTCCATCTGGTAAATTACCTGCACTCTGTTTTGCTCTAGAGTCAGGAGTATCAACCAATTGAGGCATCGTCCATGTTACTCCATTATCATAACTTACTGATGCCAGTTTTTTAAACGTACTTTCTTGATCCCTAAACACCATAACTATAGCTTTGTCCTTTTTCCTGTAAAACCAACTAGGTTCAATTGCTCTACTCATATTTTTATCAGAAGGCAAATTTTTCATCTTTCCTGCTTGCCAACCAGATATTCCTAAAGGGTCATCAGTATAAAAAGGTGTGATTTTTAAACCAGGTTGCATATGAAAAGCAGTTACAACTCTTCTATTAGGCACTGCATGCACATCTTGCTCAATGATTCCTAAAATAGGATTCCCTAATTTGTCTGTAACTTTTTGAGAAGTTGACCAATCTACTCCATTACTTGAAGTCATGTACTCTGTATAACCTTGTTTAGGATTAGCTTCGTCTTTTGGCCATACACAAATGTAAGCCACAAGAGTTTCTCCATTACTCCACCAACCTCCACTTGTAGTGATTTTTGAGTTAGATGTTGATGTTAATGCAATAGGCTTGCTCCAAATTTTTCCGTCATAACTTCTAGAATAAAACACTTGAGTATCTTCTCCATCTTCATCTACTGAAGAACTCTGCCATTGTGCATAGAACATGTGCTTAAAAGGAAATAATACCACTCCATGATTGTATTTATTGTCGTTCTCTGTAGGTGAAAAAATAGTAACTGTTTCTTTATTTTTAGCCTCAGTAAGCCCAAGTGTATTGGGTTGGTTACTATCAAAAAGATTTGCTACATGAAAAGGTGCTGCTACTTCTTTTTCCTTACAGGTCAAAACCAACAAAGAAGCAACAACTAACGTATATACTTTTAATTTAGATTTAATCATCTAAACCTCCTCTTCGTTTGGGTGAACGTTGCTCAGGCCATATTTTTTGCTCTCCTGTTCTTGGGTCAATAGGCAATACAATTTTTTCTCTAGAAGCTAGATTAGGATCTTCTGATGCCATATAAGCCATAATTGCAGTTAGAATGACATTACTTCTAACATCATCAAAAACGATTTTATCATAAGTATCTCTGTTGGTATGCCATGTATATTTTCGGTATGACCAATCTAAAGCACTCAAATAAAATGCAGGAACACCAGCCGCCACAAAAGATGCATTATCTGAGCCTCCACTACTAGGCGAACCAGGGAAATCGGTTTTTATTTGGTTTTTTATTTCCCTTGGAACAGGATACATCCATCTTGAAATATAGTCGTATGCATTTAAATATCCAGCACCAGAAATTTCTATAACGCGACCTGTACCATTATCCTGATTAAAAACAGCTTGTACATGTTCTACAATTTCAGGATGGTCTTCAACAAACGCTCTTGATCCGTTAAGACCTTGTTCTTCACTTCCCCAATGTCCAACTAAAATAGTGCGTTTTGGATTAGGGTATACTTTTTTAAGGATTCGCATCACTTCCATCATTAAAATAGTACCTGTACCATTATCGGTTGCTCCTGTTGCGCCATCCCAAGAATCTAAATGCGCTGAAAGAATAACATATTCGTTTGGTAATTCTTTTCCTTCTATTTTACCTATAGTGTTAAAAGTTGGCACTACTCCTAAATCTTTGGATTGTGCAACAACTTTTAAAGTTGGCGTATTACCACTCTCAGCAAGTCTGTAAAGCATTGTGTAATCTTCCATTTCAATATCTAAAGTTGGGATATTCTCAGTACGCGAACTAAAAATTCTATTCACACCAAACCCTTTAGACCAATATGAAGACAATATTCCTGCTGCTCCTGCATCTTCAAAAGCTTTAATAATACCTCTTCGACCATAACCTGTTCTTGCTATATTTTGCAACCATTCTTTAGTCAATGAATCACGTTGCTGCTTCATGCGTTCATAGGATGTTTCGGTTGCAAATTCTTCCCAATTTTCATCTGGTCGTCCTGTAATTTGTTTCATAGAAGTTAGTACAAACTTCCCTTTTACATTTGGCAACCATTTTACAAAATCTAAAGAATCTTTAATTCTAGGTATAGCAATTACCTCAGCCGTAATACCTTCTTGTGGTGTACTTGGACTCCAAGCTAACTGCATTCCTTCTAACGACTGCACTCTTGGTGATACCATATCTACGTGAGTAATGCCTCTTTCCCAAGCTTTCCATTCTCCCCATTGTTCGTTTTCTGCAGAAATTCCCCAATCATCATAGGTATCAACCACCCAATCATTGGCTTGTTTCATTTGAGGTGTCCCAACCAATCTTGGACCAATTACATCTAATAGATGGTGTGCTAAGGATTCTAATTGTGAATTTTCATTTGCTTCTTTAATAATGTCCTCAACTACTTTGTTTTCCTCTTTATTTTGAGAATACACTGAAAACGTCATTAAAAACAAGGCTAGAAAAGTATTTCTAATTATTTTATTTGAAATCATACATTTATGGATTTGCTATTAATTTTAAGAAACGTAAGTTAAAACTATTTTTAAAATTGAGCCTCTAAATAAACGTTAAGACTGGAGAGAAACTAGTAAGTTTTTATGGAAGATTAACTGCGTTGATACTGCAAAGCTACGCTTTGAAAACACAAAGACCCACAAAACAAAAAAGCAAGCTTTATGTTTTGCTTGCTCTTTGTATTTATTCGTGGGGAGAGCAGGATTCGAACCTGCGAAGTTAAAAAACAACAGATTTACAGTCTGTCCTCGTTGGCCGCTTGAGTATCTCCCCAAAACCGTTGGCAAATATATTATTGTTTTTGTTCTGAACAAACAATAATTTATCAATTTGTAAAAAATATTACTTTTTACAACTCATATTGCAATCTAAAAGTTATAAAACGCGGTTGAATAAACGTTTCAGAACTGAATACCGAAATACTTCCTGCTCCATTGCTAACATTAGAATCGATATCTAATAAGTTTGAAGCTATTAGTGAGTATTCCCATTTAGCATCTCTGTCTTTTCTATAGCGTAATGAAGCATTCCAAGTTCTAAAAACATCTTTTTGTCCTTCGCCATTATCTTGTTCGTTATAGGTAAAGTCTGATAAAAACGATACCGAATTCCAGATATAAGCATCAAACTCGATAGAAGGTGCATTTGTGGTGTAAGTTACACTATTTGTTCCTTGGTTATTTTTAGACACACTATATGCATACCTAAACGATACGTTTGGCGCTTCTCTAAAGTTTGTTCTAATTTCTGGAGTATAGCTTTGTGAAAAACTCTCATTTACAGATTGAGTTCCTTGAACAAATTGGTTGTTTTTACTGTAATTAAAATTTGCTCTTAAACTTGCTCTTACTTTACCAAAGGTACGTTGCACTCTACCAAAAAGAGATGCGCTTTCGTCAGCAAATCCAGAATTGAAATAAGTACTTGTTCTAATTACATTTTCAAAATTGGTTAATGAACGTATTTGATCTATGTTTTTACTATAATTTGCTCCAGCAAACACATTGGTATAATTAAACAAATTGAAACTATGATAAAACAAACTCAAATTGTGCGAAAGGGCATTTTGCAATTCTGCATTACCATAATTAATACTATTGTAATTGTTAAGCACTAATCCTTCTGCTATATTAGTAACATCAGTAAACGATGTATTCATTCGGTAATTAAAGGTTAAGCTTTCACTCTTTTTAAATTGAATTCTGGTTTCAAAATCTGGTAAAACCATAAAGAAATTATCGTCAAATAAGGTTTCACCAGCTTGTGTGTTTTTATTACTGTATGCATGTAACGACAGTCCTGGAGTAAAGGTAAATTTCCCTGATTTTAACCTATAATGTACTCCAAGATAAATATCAGAAAAATTATACTCTACATCATTTATTGCAGTCAGCATATTACCCTCTGCATCAGTAACCTGAGGTGTTGGGTCTAACTGTGATCCGTCATCTAAAAACTGAAAGATATTAGAATTGAACTTTTGATTACTTAAAATCGTTCCTAAGGTAAAGTTGATGTTACTTTTTGAATTTAAAATATTGTAGTAATCCAATTTAGCATCTAATTGGTTGGATTTTACACGACGGTCTTGATTTAAATTATATGAAAACTGGTCTAAATCTAGCCCTAATCCTGATGCTGTAGTATCAAATGCATCTTGATTTTCTTCGTCATCATTGTTTGTTGGATCGTTAACCAATAGCGCATTGTAAAACGGATCTTCGTCCTTTATTAAATGTTGCGCTTCTAGAGCAAAAATATTATTCTCGTTTAACGTGTAGTAGTAGTTAAAATTCTGATTAATACTAAATGGTGAAGCTGTATCAACCTGATCAGTATTACCTACTACAGATGAAAATAAATTTTGGCGCTCTTCATCATCAGAAAAACGTGCCAACACGTCATAATCTAATTGATTATTAACGTTTGGTTGGTATTTAGCGCTAAGCTTTGCCAAAAACTGGTTTGTTGCCTCTCTTCCTGTTTGTACAGTAGCTTCATCTGGAGGAATATTTGCCGACTCGTCTATTGGTGTATTTGGATCGTCTTGAAACTCGATATAGTCTATAAAACTCTCTTCTCTAGTTCGCATTCTAGAACTATTGTAAATAAGAAAACCGCTAAAATCCAATGATTTTTTAGGCGAATAGCTAAAGTTAGTTGCAATAAGTTTTGTAACAACTTCTTGAGCTCTTGAGATATTTGTTAATCCTCCTAATCCATTATCTCCTAAATTAATACTCGTTCCACTAGTTCTACTTGGCATTCTAAAACCACCTCCAAAGTTTCTTAAATCTCTATTAGTTAAAGCAACTTCACCAACATTATTCATATCTCCAATGATGTTGACACTGTATTTTGGACTGTAATAAAATAGTTTTGGCTGCACCAAATACAACTCATCATTAGGTGAAGGTGCAGTACCAGCTCCTAATGTAACATCACCAAACCAAAAATTCTCTTTTCCTTCTTTTAACTTAATGTTGATTGCAACATTATCCTGATTGTTTTGAACACCACTAAGCTGACCAACTTCAGAGTAGTTACGAAGTACTTGAACTTTATCTACTGCATTAGAAGGAATATTTTTGGTCGCTAATTTTGTGTCGCCATCAAAAAAATCTTTTCCATTTACCATTAATTTACTTACTTCTTTACCTTCAACCTCAATGGTTCCGTCGTCATTAACCTCAACTCCAGGAAGCTTTTTAAGGACATCTTCTAGCTTCCGTTCGGTTCCATTTTTAAAGGAATCAGCATTATAAACTAGTGTATCTCCTTTGACTGTTACTGGCATTTCGTAAACCAATTCAACCGCATCTAAACTATTATCAACTTTTAAAGTGAAGTCTTTTTTTAAATCGGCTTCTTTAGTGTTCAACAGCTCTTCGTAAGTTTTCATTCCAATGTAACTCACCTGAATTTTGTATGCCGAATTTTTATCTAACGAAAGTTTAAAAAGTCCTTTATCATTAGTTACAGCATAAGACTCCAAAATTTTTGTTTCTTGATTAATTGCAACAACATTAGCAAGTTCAAGCGGAGTTCCTATACTGTCTTTTACTACACCTTCTACTTTTATTTGAGCAAAGGAATTGCTTGCTGCTAAGAGCAGCATGAACATAAAGATTTTTTTCATTTGATTTTTTAGTTGGGATTATTTAAAAGTGAATTGATTAGAAACGTCTGTTACCACGACCTCCTCTGCCTCCATACATTTCGCGCATTTCTTCAATTTTATCTTTCATGATTTGGTTGTACTCTTCTCTTGTTACTTCTTTACCTTTTGAAGGCATTTTAATCTCTTCTTTTTCTTCAGGATTCATTACAATTTTAGAACACAATATTGTTGTTCTACCTGCATTAACTTCAAGAATTAAACCTGGTAATCCCCAATATTCTCCTGGACCTTGGTTTACTGGGATTTGTGGTGTATACCAAGCTGTAATGGTTATTTCTTTTGGCACTTCCAACTCACTCATTGGATCATCTCTATCTACTGAATCTTTAGATTTTTCTGCTTTTTCCTTTTCGTCATTGTCTCTATCTCTTCGTCTTCGCATATTCATAAAATCCATTTCATCTACTTTTTTTACAGCTGTAGCTTTATAACAAGTGTATTGACCAATTTGCTTGGTTTCTCCCTCCATTTTCCACTCTAGAGTTTCAAGCTCATCAACAACTAAAAACTGTTTTCCAAAAAACTCCTGTTCTTGTAAAAGCTTAGATTCCTTCACATTTTTGTATTGCGGACCACCTGTAAAACTACTCATCATTCCTCTCCATGGACCTCCTCCTGAACCTGGTGTTTCTAGCTTTTCTTCTTCTTTATATGTAGACTCTGTTCTATTAAAGGTTAGTATAAAGGTTTTTTCGAGCATGCTTCTCATACGCTCAGTAATCATCTTTTTTTGTTCTTCGCTCATTTGTCGACCTCCAAAATTATCCATGTCGACTGTAGTCTTGGATTGATAGATTGCTTTACCTTGAAATTCTTGAGCTAAAAGCGTGTTACTGAATAGTGTAATTAATACAACACAAAGTTTAATTGAGATTGATTTCATTGTTTTAAGTCTAAAGAGTCTGTGTTAAAAATACAGTTTTAACTATTGTTAGACATCTAAAACAATTGAAAGTTTAATTGTAAAATGTTAAAATCCAATAAAAACTAACCTCCTATTCTTATCTCAATCTCTTGTCCATCACCTTTTCCTCTTCTTGGGCTATAACGTTCTTTCATCTCTTCCATTTTCTTTTCCATAATTTTATCAAACTCTTCTTTAGTCACTTTTTTACCTTTTTTAGGCTCAGTGATTTCAACTTCATTTTTTGGATTGAGCACTATTTTACTACAAATGACAGTTTCTGATCCATCGTTTACCTCAAGAATTAAACCTGGAAGTCCATAATAGTTACCTGGACCGTTGTTTATAGGAATTTGAGGCGTATACCATGCTGTAATAGTTATGGTTTCCATTTCAGGTTCTTTTTCTTCATCTAAATCTTTATCACCATTAACGCTAATACCTCCAACAATTTTTGGTCGCTCGCGAGTTATGGTTGCTTTATAGCAAGTGTATTCGCCAATGTTTTTAGTCTCTGAGCCAAATTGCCAATCAAGTTTTTTTAGCTCGTCTTTTATCAAAAAGATTTTTCCAAACACATCATTTTGATTAGTGTAGCGTTCTTCTTTTGTGTTTTTATACAGCACATCTGCTCCTCCTGTGTTTATCATTACTACTTCCATCCCACCAGGTTGTGGAGCTCCAAGCGATTCTTCTTCTTTATAAACCGATTCCTCTTTATTAAACGTAAGTATGTACGTTTTTTCAAACTGCTTTTTAAGCATATCCATCATTTTTTGATGCATTTCAGAGTTTACCTGAGTACTGTCTAGCTTAATATCTACTTTTCGTTTTGACTTGTAGGTTGCAACTCCTGTAAACTCTTGAGCACTTACTTTTGTTACAACCAACATCATAACACAAACCGTAAGCTTAATAAATGTGTTCATTCTATATTCGTTTTTTGATTAATACTTTACAAACTTAAGCCAACCCAAATGAGTATTAAGTTAACCAGTGTTAACGTGTGTTAACCAATTAGTTTTTATCTACTTTAACATTTACTTTTGACCTATGAATGATTCTAGATACCGAATAATATTATACTTCATAGTTACCGTAATACTCAGTACTATTGCGATACAAGTGTATTGGAATTATAAAAACTATTTAGCCAACAAGCAGCAGCTTATTAAAGATGTTCAGGTAAGTTTAGATAAAGCTGTTGATGATTACTATGTTAACCTTGCCGAACAAACCACCATTGGATTTGCTTTTGAAAGCGATTATAAAGAGGACTTTTTTGCCGAAGACCATAAGTTTGATTCCATTTTAAAGCAAATTGATATTACCCAAAAAAAGTTTAAAAACCTTGATAGCCTTAATCTTGAAACTACTGATGGTATTTCTATCTACAGAGGTGCTAATGTAGATTCAATTTTAAATGCAAAATGGGATCACAAAAAGCTGAATTCTATTGACATAAAAAAAGACTCTATAAAAGTAAAAGGGTTTGAATTGCTTACATCTAAAGTTGTTATTTCAATTTCAAATGACACGCTTGATGTTAAAAAAATTGACAGTTTAATAACTACTGACTTATCTCAAAAAAACATCGCTATTGATTACAAACTTGATTTTAATAGAGACAAAACAAAGAAGGCAAAAGACACAATAACCGATTCAAAAAACATTTTAAACGTTGCTTCAAAATCTACATTATTACCTAAAGGAAGCTCTTTAAATTTAAGTTTTGAAAACCAAACAAAGCTTATTTTAAAACGCATTTTTGGTGGTATTTTAATTTCCACATTGTTAATTCTAGCAGTGATAAGCTGCTTGTTTTATTTACTTAAAATCATCAAGCACCAAAAACAATTAGCTGAAGTAAAAAATGACCTAATTAGCAACATTACACACGAATTCAAAACACCTATTGCAACCATTGGTGTTGCACTTGAAAGCATTCAAAACTTTAATGTTATTGAAGATAAAGCTAAAACAAAAACGTATTTAGATTTATCAAACACGCAGCTTTCAAAATTGAACACTATGGTTGAAAAGTTACTAGAAACCGCTACACTTGATAGTGAAAATCTTGAGCTCAACAAAGACACTTATAACATCTCGGAAATTTTGACCACGAGTATTGAAAAACACCAACTTAATAGTGACAAAACCATAACCTTCAATATACCTGAAAACATTTCGGCAAAAATAGATGTGTTCCATTTTGAAAATGCCATCAATAATATTATTGACAATGCTATAAAATATGGTGGAGATACGATTTCAATTTCGCTTGAGCAAAATCATTTTGCGTTTACCATTACTATTTCTGACAATGGAAACACGTTAACCAAAGCTAATAAAGACAAGATTTTTGAGAAATTTTACCGAGTTCCTAAAGGCAACACACATGATGTTAAAGGCTTTGGAATTGGACTGTATTACACCAAGAAAATTGCAGAAAAACATAACGGAACTATTACAGTTGATTTAAAAAATAACATCACCTCATTTAAAATAACATTACCAAATGCCTAAAACCACCATTTTATTAGCCGAAGATGAGCCAGCACTTGGTCAAATTATTAAGGAAAGTCTTGAAACCAGAGACTTTAATGTTATTTTATGTGATAATGGCGAAAAAGCATTTGAAAAATACCAGTCTGAAACTCCCGAAATTTTAGTCTTGGACGTTATGATGCCCAAAAAAGACGGATTTACATTAGCTAAAGACATTAGAGCAATTGATGATACAATTCCTATTATTTTTTTAACTGCCAAATCGCAAACGCAAGATGTTGTTGAGGGTTTTACCATAGGCGGAAATGATTACCTAAAAAAACCGTTTAGCATTGAAGAGCTTATTGTAAGAATTAACAATTTGCTTAACAGAACACAAGTTCAAAAAACTTCAGAAGTATTAAAAATTGGAGATTACACGTTTGATTTCCCAAAGCAAACACTTCAATTTAACGCTGAAGAAAAACTACAACTCACACATAGAGAAGCACATTTACTATTTCATTTAATTAAAAACAAAAACCAGGTTTTAGATAGGTCAATCATCTTGAATAAACTATGGGGAAATGACGATTTTTTCTCTGCAAGAAGCATGGACGTTTTTATCACTAAACTTCGAAAAAAACTATCTAAAGACGACACTATCCAAATCATAAACGTAAGAGGCTTTGGGTATAAACTCATTGGTTAATTTCATTTTCCTATTTTTATAGAAATATTCTCGGTTAACAATAAGTTAATAGAGTATTGTATTAAACTGTTTTCATCTTTTTATGGTAATTTAACTCTATGCAAATAAAATCGAAATTCCTTATTGCTGGAGCAATTATTGCCTTAATAGCCTTGACAAGCATGCAAGGGTATTTAACGTTCAACACCTTTGATCTAAGAAAAAAAAGCTTTGCAGTTGACTCTAGAACCAAAATAGGCGACATAGTAAAAACCAAATATGTTGATTCATTATCGTGGCATTATCGTATGGATTTTGTAGATAAAATCCCTGACTATAAACGAAACCGAATTAGTAAAGAAGAACTCCTCGCAGATTTAAAGTTTTTTGCCAACGACAGGAACGACGAATTTACAGAATACTTTAATAAAGAAGCTGAGCGCTTGGGTTTAAACGAAAATATATTATTTAAAAAAGTAGCATCTTCAATTCAGCTTATTGATGAAAATGGAAACGTCGAAAACCTTCTTATAGAAGACAAAGATTCACCAATATTTTTAATTGGTACTGATTTCCTACTTGAAGAAGGATTACTCATTAATGCTTGGAACTGGACGTTTGACAAAGGGTTTATAAATGACAATCATCAACTAGAATCTGTAACAGTTAAATATAGAGCTAGTATTTACATGAAAATTGTAGATTGGGATAAAATCATTTTTAAACAACTCCTGTTTCTTTTCTTAATTGCATTTTTACTGTTCCTTTTTGTAATATCTCTAGTAACATACTCTATTAGAAACTTATTTAAACATAAGCGCATTTCTGATATTAAAACTGACTTCATCAATAATATTACTCACGAATTAAAAACACCACTTTCAACTTTATCAATTGCCACCAAAACCTTAACCAATAGGTTTGCAAAAGACAATACAGATATTGCTAAAGAATCTATTGACACTATTAACAGACAAAATAAACGTCTTCAAAATTTAATTGATCAGGTAGTAGATAACAGTTTAGGGTATAACGACATTAATTTAAATCTCGAACAAGTTAGTCTGCCAGATTTTATTAATGAAGTGTGCGATGACTTTGCATTAACATTACCTACTAATATTCAATTTTTAAGAGATATTGAAGTTAATGATATCGAAGTTGAAATTGACAAGTTCTTCCTTGGCACAGCCATAATTAATATTTTAAATAATGCCATAAAATTTGATGGCACAGTGCTTAAAATAAAGTATAACATCACTAACAACATGCATACTATTGCAATTTCTGATAATGGCATAGGCATCTCTAAAAAAAATAAAAAACTTATCTTTGATAAATTCTATAGAGTGAGCGAAAAAAACATGCACACCTACAAAGGCTTAGGCTTAGGTCTTTACTATTGTAGTCAAATTGTTAAAGCTCACCATGGAATAATAGACGTTGAAAGCAAAGTAAAAGAAGGCTCAACATTCTATATAAAAATTCCCGTAGAAAATGGAAAAGAGAATTTTATTAGCTGATGATGATATTGATTTTGGCACTACCCTAAAACAATATTTGGAGCTAAATAAGTTTGAAGTTGTTTGGGCAAAAGATGGCTCTGAAGCTTTAGATTTATTTAAAATGCACTCTTTTGACATATGCATTATTGATGTAATGATGCCTAAGCTAGACGGCTTTAAACTCTCAAAAAAACTCAGTAAGAAAAACCCCGAAACACCTTTTTTATTTTTAACTGCTCGTAAAGCTAAAGAAGACCGAATAAAAGGTTTAAGCTTAGGTGCTGATGATTATATTTCAAAACCATTTGATGTTGAAGAACTCATTTTAAGAATAAACAACATCATTAAAAGAACTAACCAGCAACAAACCATTAGCTTAGAGACTGATAAAGAAGAGCCAATTGCTATTGGCAAGTATTTATTTGACAGCAAAAATCTTACATTAAGTATAAATGGTAAAAGCGCTAAGATTACTGAAAAGGAAGCGCAGCTTATTTATTTTTTATTCACTAACAAAAACAAACTTATCCCTAGAGATGATATACTCGCAAAGGTTTGGGGACAAAGCAATTTTTTTTCTGGGAGAAGTATGGATGTATTTATTACAAGGGTAAGAAAACACCTAAAAGAAGACCCTAATATTAGCATTAATAGCGTTAGAGGAGTTGGTCTAGAGTTTGTAATTAAAGATTAAAAAAACAAAAGCCAGCAAACTAAATTACTGGCCTTTTCCATGAAAAAAACTACTTTTTTAGTAAAAAGTATTACGTTTAATTTTTTATAAACTTTTTAATAGCTGTATTTCCGTTTGCATCTTTAAGATTTACAAAATACATTCCATTAGCAAAATTAGATACATCAATAGTTTGTGCACTTAACTGTTGTGACAAGATGTGTTTTCCGTTAATGCTATAAACATCAACTGTCTCAATAGAGCTACCACTTACATGTAATGTGTTTTTTACTGGGTTTGGATATATTTTAACTGAGCTGTTAAAATCATAATCGTTAGTACTTAAAGAAGGATTATCCTCATAAGTAAAATTATCTATGTATAAATTATCAAAAGTTGTTGCAGGGTTGTACTTAAACACAATATAGTTGTCAGATCCAGAATAACTATCAAAGGTCACAGTTTTCTCATCCCATGTATCATCAGTCATATCTGCATCTACAAATGTTTGATATGTAGTATATGTTGAAGCATCAGTAGGATCAGTCATAGTACCAACCTCTAAA
The DNA here is from genome assembly GCF_050509525.1 of Gaetbulibacter sp. PBL-D1. NCBI lineage: Bacteria > Pseudomonadati > Bacteroidota > Flavobacteriia > Flavobacteriales > Flavobacteriaceae > Gaetbulibacter > Gaetbulibacter sp. PBL-D1. Next base: position 29,351 of record NZ_JBNWKB010000021.1, read on the forward strand.
CCTCCATTGTGATCATCATAAACATGGAAACGAATTTGTTTAGTGCTATCAAAATCAGACAACATAGGAGTAATTAAAAAGATATCTGAAGTTTCATCATTACCACTATACATTCTCACACTAATAGAACCTTCTTGAGCTTGAAAAGTACTGTATCTCACGTATGGGCTTGTTGATGCAGGATTAATTAAACTAGACCAACATGGTTCTATTTCAGCATTGTTAGCATTACCCTCAAAGCCGTTGGTGAAAGTCCCAGATTCTGGCACACATAATGTCGTAAAATAAACTGGTCCAACCCATGGGCTTGTAACATTTGCATCACAATCAGCTCTTACATAAATTTCATAAGCAGTATTATCTGTAAGACTATTAAAATCGCTATTTGAAGTACTAGAAAAAGTTATAACACCTGATGCTGGCTCACCTGTTCCTGCAGGTTGCACAACATACTCCCAACTGTTTTGTCCTCCAAGAAAATTCCAACTAACCTCAACAGAAGCGTCTGTTACATTTTCAGCTACAACATTATACACTTCAGTACAAGCAGGTTGATCTGTAATTGTAACATCATCAATATAAAAAGCAATGCTTGCTCCAGTACCTGCTCCATGCTTAAGCACTACGTACTCATCAGTGCTTGCTGGTAAATTCACAAAATATTGAAGAAAGCTACCTGAGAAACCACCAGTTGTTATTGAAAGTTCAGTTATTTCTTGAAAAGTGTTAGCATCCATAGGATCACTCATAGTACCAACTATTATATTAGCATCAGTATTCTCGCTATTCTTTTTAGCATAAAACTCTAGTCTATGCATACCATCATTAGCAGTAGTATGTTGAGGTAAAATAAGTAACACATTTGCACTAGCATCATTACCTGTATTCATTATAATTGCATTAGCTCCTGAGTTAGCATACGATGTGGAAGTATTTACCTCAACTAGAGGAGACCCAGAAGATGTAACGTTTTTGTTCCAGCAAAAAGGAAAATCAGCATCTGAATATAAATCAAAGTCTTCAGTAAAATTAGTTGTAAATGGCGCGCAAGCGGTTCTTATATCGTAAGGTCCAAACCAAGTGCTATAACCAGAACCATCACTACCTGCAGCATCACAATTAGCTCTAACAAAAATTCTATAAGGACTATTTGGTATAATTGCTTGTCCATCAGAATCCAATGCAATATTATTTGTAAGGGAACTTGTTACTATTGGAGTTTCTAATGCTGGATTAAAGTTTAAACTAGTTTGAACAATTACCATTTCCCATTCCGTTTGCACTTGAATATCTGGAGTAATTTCTAAGTCAAAAGAAACATCGGTAATATTACTTGCCTCTACATCTAGCACCTCAAAACAAGAAGGTTGTGTAGTCACAACTATATTGTCTAAATAAACAATCTTATTAAACGAAGCGGTTGTTTCTGGTTTAAATGCTAAATGACTTGCTGATGCATTTAACGGCACATTTACATAGTAAATTGAATAGTTATTAGTGTTTTCAGAAGAGTTAATTAACGCAAAACTGTTAAGTTCTACAAATGTATTTTCGTCATTAGGGTCAGACATTAAACCAACTTTTATAACAGTTTCATCTGAACCTACTGAGTTTACTTTAGCTGCAAATTCTATTCTATGCATACCATCGGCAATAGTTGTACTCTCAGGAGAAACTAAAAGCATAGTATCATCATTACTCATTTGAATTTCATAGTAATTATCAGGAGAGTATGATTGTGTAGAGCTAGTATTTACTTTAAATGTAGGCTCTGTTCCAGTTGAACTTGAAATTGTTGTCCAGCAATAAGGAGTTACAAGTTCATCTGGCATGCTTTCAAAATTTTCAGAAAAATCATCTACTATACCACAAGCAGTTCTAAAAAATATTGGACCAATCCAATCACTCACACCATCAGTATCACAATCTGATCTCACATAAAACTCATATTCAGTATTATTAGTCAATCCTGGAACGTTAACCGAACTAGACGAAACACTAACAGGTGTAGCTGCGTCAGGATTACCAGTTCCTGGTGATTGCACAACATATTGCCACTCTAAAGCACTTGAGGTCCAGCTAACATTTACTGAAGTTTCATAAGTATCATCCACACTAATAGCACTTGGAGGATAACATGTAATTGCGTTAAAATCTAATTCAATATTCGCTCTGTAGTAATCTAAAATTCCAGAAGGTGGTGACGCAGGATCAGGATTAGTAAAATTATTTCCATAATGCAACACTCTTCCACTAGCTTCTGAAAACCCTAAGTTGTGTGCAATAAAATCTTTAGAGTCATTATCATCTTGATTTTCGTCAACTACTATAACTAAGTTTGCTGTATTTGAGTAACTAAATGGTGTATCCAAAATTATAGACACCTCGTTATTATACACTGTAAATGTGCCTGCAAACACTTGTGTTAAGTTAGCTAAAGGAATCCAATCAGAATTAGAAGCAAAAGTATCATTAGCAGTTTCAGCCATATATACAACTATGTCATTTGAATTTTCTAAAACTCCATCAGTATAATATGTAATTTTTGAAATACTACCAGCTTGATTAATTTCTGACTGCAAATAAATACTCTGTGAGTAAGAATAATTATCGTCAGGATCAATAGGCAATTCTTGAAATGTACTTGTTGTAAGACCACCAAGCGTAACTTCATTAATTGATACCGTTTGTGCATTAGCAAAAAAGCTAAAGAACATAAGGGCAAGAAATAAGTAATTTTTTTTCATTGTATTAGTCTTTTAGTTTTAATTCTGAATTAACTTAGCTATCTTAAGACAACTCTAAGTTGAGTGTAAACTTATTCACTATTACTTATTTAACAAAGTAAACTAAGGTTAACGATAAGTTAACGGTACCTAAACACATTGAAAAAAAGTCTTTTTTTTTGACTTTTGTTACAAGACTAAAACAAATATGAATCATGACTAGAAAATTACTTTTACTCTTTGTTATTGCTTTTTCCCAAATTGTAAACGGACAAACTGATGAGCCTATTGGAGCTCCTGCTATACTTGCTTCAACATCTTATGTTTGTGAAAATGAAGAAACCGACAATTTTGTTGGGTTTACCAAATCTCCAGAATTTGCAACTTGTCCAGGTTATGATAATTGGGTTGACTCTTGGTATACATTTACACCAACTGAAACGCGTCAATATTCTATTGAGATTGAAGCTTTAACAGGAAGCATTTTTGATGTTAGAATAGGTGTTTTTTCTGGAACTATAGGCAACTTAAATAGTATGACTGGTTGTGCTACAAGGTATTTTAGCGCTACTTTAACTATGGGTCAAACTTATTATATTAACACCAGAGGAGCGAGTGCATCTACACAATATAGATTATGCGTTTATCCTTTTCCTGATGCGCCATCAAACGACGAACCTGCAAACGCTGATGTGTTGTTAGAGTCTACTTTTGATGTTTGCGAAAATGCATCTGTTGGATACACAACTAATGCAACTTATACTAGTGAAGCTGAATGCAGCACTTCAAATCCTGATGTCTGGTACAGCTTTACACCAACTGAAACTGGAGAGTATACTTTTAGAGCAGACCTTGTAAATGGTTCTACTCCTTTATACATAGGAGTATATAGCGGAACTCCTGGATTCTTAAACCCTTTCCTTGAAGAACCAACATCTCCAACCTTACAGTGTCAAGATATTGTTTTAGCCGATTTAACTGCTGGAGAAACTTATTATGTAAGCGTAACATCATCAAATTCATCACAAGCTATTTATTTTGAATTGTGTGCATACAAGTCACCTGATGCGCCATCGAACGATGATTGTTCAAACCCTATAGCACTAACAATTGGTCAGTCTTTTGAAGACAGTTACATAGTTGCTACCAATACATCTGCGTCAGTTAATTCGGGAAATTCTAATTTTCCTAACTGCGGAACCTTACCAGATTTTGGTATCTATGGTAAAGACGTATGGTTTTCGGTAGTGGTTCCTGCTTCAGGTAGCTTTACTATTGAAACTAGAGCAGAACCAACTGAAACTAATTTGAGTGACACTGCCATTGAAACTTATACTGGTTCTTGTGGAACAGAAACCTTAGAACCATTTCATTACAACCTACCTCCACCAAACACAGGAACTGCTTATTGCAGCAATCAATTTGTAATTGGAGGTAACGAATTTGCTGGTATGTTATTTACTAATAAAACTCCAGGAGAAACAGTAATAGTAAGAGTTTGGGGTTGGGCTTATCAATTTGGTAAATTTAGAATTGCTGCCTACGATGCTACTTTAGGTGTTAACGAGTTTGACTTAAACAGTTTTAAATACTATCCAAACCCAACTAATAATGTATTGAATATAAAATACAACCAAAACATTAATAAAGTAACAGTAAACAGTATTATTGGAAAAGCTGTTTTAACTAAAGAAACCAATGCACAAGATGTAAGTGTAGATTTATCTAGTCTTGCTACTGGAATTTACATTGTAACCATTAACTCTGGAGAAACTTCAACTAATTTTAAAGTTTTAAAAGAGTAGTATTAGATTAATAGCAACTTTAAAAAACACCTTTGTTTACAAAGGTGTTTTTTTATTTATGCAATATGGTTTGATTTTTGTACTTTTCATTTCGCAATGAAATGGATTAACTACATTTTTTTATTCCTTATATATTCTGGTTATGCTCAAGATAGTATACAGATAAAGCTTATAAATAGCTTAAAACTTGAAAAGGAAACGATTATTAGTATTGATGATTTTGAAACGCTTTACCATATTAAAAACAATACGTTTTATAAAACTTCAAATAATAAATCAATAAACTACAGCAATGTTCAATTAGGAAACATTACTTCTGCTAATGCTTTTAATCCATTAAAAATTAATCTGTTTTACAAGAGTTTTAATACTGTTGTTATTCTTGATAATCGTTTAGCCGAAATTTTCAAAATAGATTTTAATATGATGCAACCTTATAAAAATGTATCACATATTACTACTGGTTTTGACAATTCGCTTTGGGTTTTTAATCAAGATTTACAACAACTTGAACTTTATGACTATAAAATGAACAAGGTTAAGGTAAGATCGCTTCCTGTACAATCTAATGTACTCGACCTAAAAAGCAACTACAACTATTGCTGGATGCTTACCGAAAAGTACTTGTACAAGTACAATTATTTAGGAAGTCTTATTTCTAAAATGGAAAATAAAGGCTTCACTGAAATGGCTTTAAATAATGAAAATGTGGTTTTAAAAACTGATAATCAACTCTACTTTTTAGCAAGTAATAGTCAAGATGTTGTACCAATTCAAACATCAAAATTGTTAATAAATCAGTTTTTATTGGCCAATGAAACCTTGTATATTTACGACAACAAAATCCTAAGTAAATTCCAACTAAAAATTAAATAAACATGCATGTTGCAGTAGCAGGAAACATTGGTGCAGGTAAAACAACTCTCACCAAATTATTAGCCAAACATTTTAACTGGGAACCACAATTAGAAGACGTAGTAGACAATCCGTATTTAGATGATTTTTACAACCAGATGGAACGTTGGAGTTTTAACCTGCAGGTTTATTTTTTAAATTCCAGATTTAGACAAGTATTACAAATTCGCCAAAGCGGAAAAGACATTATACAGGACAGAACCATTTATGAAGATGCTCATATTTTTGCACCTAACCTTCATGCTATGGGATTGATGACCAATAGAGATTTTGAGAACTATCGTTCACTTTTCGATTTGATGGAATCTCTTGTTCAAGGTCCTGATTTGTTAATTTACCTTAGAAGCACTATCCCAAACTTAGTATCACAAATTCATAAACGTGGACGCGATTATGAAAACTCAATTAGCATTGATTATTTAAGTAGATTAAATGAGCGCTACGAAGCTTGGATACATGGTTACGACAAAGGAAAACTACTTATCATTGATGTAGACAACCTAGATTTTGTTGCTAATCCTGAAGACCTTGGTTTTATCATTAATAAAATAGATGCCGAAATAAACGGTTTATTCTAAACAATAAAAGACAAACAAAAAAGCCACATCAAATTGATGTGGCTTTTTTGTAGTATAACTTTTGAAAACTAGCTTTGTTTTTCAATTTCTTCAGTAACTGTTTTCTTAATTTTAACCTCAACATCATCAACAGTCTTATCATTGTTCATTGCTTCTACTTTAGCTTCAACTTCTTCAAGAGTACCTTCAATAATTTTTTCTTCAGTAGTGGTTTCTCCATTAACAGTTGTTGTTTTAGTTAAAACAGCTACAGCATTCCCTGTGGTTCCATCATCATTAATTTCAACAGTAATTTCTTTAGTAATATCATCGTTACCTGCTAAACCAGTTTCAGTAGTATGACCACCTAAAATTGGAGCTATAACCAATCCTACTAAACATGTTAGCTTAATTAAAATATTCATTGATGGTCCTGATGTATCTTTAAAAGGATCTCCAACAGTATCACCTGTTACAGCAGCTTTATGCGCATCACTTCCTTTATAAGTCATTTCACCATTAATTTCAACTCCAGCTTCAAACGATTTTTTAGCGTTATCCCAAGCTCCTCCAGCATTGTTTTGGAAAATTGCCCACATTACACCACTAACACATACTCCTGCCATATAACCTCCTAATGGTTCAGCTCCAAAAATTAAACCAATTAGTATAGGAGTAATAATGGTAATTAAACCTGGTAAAATCATTTCTTTTAATGCTGCTTGTGTAGAAATATCAACACACTTTGCATACTCAGGAGTTCCTGTTCCTTCCATAATTCCTGGAATTTCTTTAAACTGACGACGCACTTCATGCACCATTTCCATTGCAGCTTTTCCTACTGATTGCATTGCTAAAGCTGAGAAGATTACAGGAATCATTCCTCCAACAAATAACATTGCCAATACATCAGCTTTAAAAATGTTTATTCCATCAATTCCTGTAAACGTTACATAAGCAGCAAATAATGCTAATGCAGTTAATGCAGCAGAAGCAATAGCAAATCCTTTACCAACAGCTGCAGTTGTGTTTCCTACTGAGTCTAAAATATCTGTACGCTCACGCACTTCAGGATCTAATTCGCTCATTTCTGCAACACCACCTGCGTTATCTGCAATTGGTCCAAAAGCATCAATAGCTAACTGCATAGCTGTAGTAGCCATCATAGCAGATGCTGCTAAAGCAACACCATAAAATCCTGCTAATTCATACGATCCATAAATTGCAGCTGCAAATAAAATTACTGATGCAAATGTAGATTTCATCCCTACAGCTAAACCAGCAATAATGTTTGTTGCTGCTCCTGTTGAACTGTTTTGTACTATATCTAAAACTGGCTTTTTACCTAATGACGTAAAATAAGCTGTAACTACCGAAATTAGTGCTCCAACAGCTAGTCCTATACATGCTGACCAAAACACATTCATCGATGATACGTCTACATAACCTTCTCCAAAGAACTTCATGCTCATAGTTTCAGGTAACATATATTTAATTAAACCAAAACTAGCTGCTAAAGTTATAATGATAGCTACCCAGTTTCCTGTGTCTAATGCTTTTTGAACTTGAGCTTCTTTAGCGTTATTACCAGAAATTTTCACTAAAAACGTTCCTATAATTGAAGCTAAAATACCTACACCTGCAATAACAATTGGCAACAAGATTGGTCCCATATTATTAAAGTCATCAGTAAAAGGTGTATTTACTGACATGTCTTTAATTAAATAATTACCCAATACCATAGCAGCTAATACTGTTGCTACATAACTACCAAACAAATCGGCTCCCATACCAGCTACATCACCAACGTTATCTCCTACGTTATCAGCAATAGTTGCAGGATTACGAGGATCATCTTCAGGAATACCAGCTTCTACTTTACCAACTAAATCTGCACCAACATCGGCAGCTTTAGTGTAAATTCCACCACCTACACGTGCAAATAGTGCAATAGATTCAGCACCTAATGAAAAACCTGCTAATGCCTCTAGAGCAATAGTCATTTCATCATAAAAAGAAGCTTCGCCAACAATAAACATTTTCATAAAAACAAAAAACAGTAAACTAAGTCCTAGTACTGCTAAACCAGCAACACCTAGTCCCATTACTGTTCCACCACCAAACGACACTTTAAGCGCTTGTGGTAAGCTTGTTTTTGCAGCTTCGGCAGTACGTGCGTTGGCTTCGGTTGCAACTCGCATACCAATGTTTCCTGCAAGAGCTGAAAAAATAGCTCCTATAATAAAAGCTACTATTATAATCCAATGTGTAGTATCAACAAAGTAAGATATTGCTCCAAGAGCTACAGATGCAATAACAACAAATATTGCTAACAATCTGTATTCGGCATTTAAAAAGGCTAGTGCACCTTCTTTAATTGATTTTGAAATGCCTTGCATTCTTTCGTTTCCAGGTGCTTGTTTTTTAACCCAAGACATCTTTACGAACATGAACAGTAATCCTACAATTGCCAATATCATTGGCACAAAAATCATATTTGATTCCATATTTTATTAATTTGATTAGTTTGTATCTTAACAAATGTAACAAAATGGATTAATATTAAAAAGCCCTTACACTTCTGCAGTGTAAGGGCTCTAAATTGCTATGTTACAAGCTATTTTATATTGTAAAGTTACCGTTTGCTTTGTGCTCACTGCTTTCGTAGCGCTCCACACATTTGTTAAGGATTTCGTATGCCTCTTTAGCATCTCCCCAACCACCAACGTCAACTTTCTTTTCTTCTAAGTCTTTGTAAACCTGAAAAAAGTGTTCAATTTCTTTAATTCTATGTGGGTTTAAATCTTCAATATCGTTGTATCTATTCCATATTGGGTCAGAAATTGGCACACATATTAATTTTTCATCTGGTCCTTTTTCATCTGTCATGTGAAACACACCTATTGGTTTTACTTCCATAACACACATTGGAAATGTTGGCTCTGTTCCTAATACTAAAACGTCTAGAGGATCTTGATCTAAAGCTAAAGTTTCAGGAATAAACCCATAATCTCCAGGGTACATCATTGATGAAAACAACATACGATCAAATCTAATTTTTTTTAGTTCAAAATCGTATTCGTATTTATTTCTACTTCCTTTAGGGATTTCTATTAGTACATCAAAGGTCAATTTTCCTGCTGCTGTCATATTTTTATATTTGTTTTTCGGGCTGCAAATATAATGTAATGTTTGAGTTATGGCAATTAATTACCCTTGACTTTATCAAAAAAATAACCGTAATTTAACAGTGGATATGAATTATTAGGTCAATCCATATTTTTATTATTAGCTGTTAGTTTGACCAAAACCTATGAATGAAATTCCAAATGAATTAAAAGACTTTTACGCCTCAATTGAAAATTTGAACTCATTAAGTATATGGAACATTCATCGAGAACTGAAAGCAACCGCTAAAATCAAAGGAGAGTGGGAAAAGAAAATTATTACAGAAAGAAAATCACTCAATTACAATCTAAATAAAGGCGAGTTAGTGACAAACGTTCAAGTCACAGATTCACAAGGTCAAATAACAACAATTGGTTTAGAAAAGGAGGACATAGAATATCTTAAACAGCGATTAGAATTTACACAAAATACTTGGCTAAAATCAAGATATTCTCATTTACTCTGGCAAGAAATTAAGCATCATAAATATGCTGAAATAGCTATTGATAATTATGTTGCTACAATCAATAGAATTAAATCGGAGGAAGCTCGCGAGTTGCCCATAATTCTTTCTGCAATTTTACATATATCAAAGAAAACAAAGAAGAAAATAGAAGTCGCCAAAGAAGTCGCAATTACACTTGTTAATGACTTACCAAATTGGTTTAAACCAAATATTTTAAATTCTATTCTAGAAAATAATATTCTTGATAAAAAGGAACTAAATGATATTGCTTTAAAATTACCAAGTTGGATTGAAGAAAAAAATCCTGTATCATATTTTTCAAATAAGCAAAAATTAGAAACTGGTATACAACTTTATAATTTACTAGAACTTCCGTTAAATGAACTGTATGAGTTATTAGCCAAAAACGAAGACTTGATTCTAGAACAGCATCAAGAGGATACAGACTTTGTCAAGTATACCACAATTGGAACAAAGGCAAAATATTTAAGACTTGCTGGTAAGTTAGAAAAAGCAGAAGAAAATCTTAAAGAGTATAATCGCCTTAAGCAAACGGTAAAACTCGGAAAAGTAAGTTGGCAACTTGGAGAAAAGGAAACAGAAATGTTTAATAGTTATCTCAATATGAAATCAAAAGTCATATTGGATATGCCAACAGAGGGAATACTTGCTTTCTTCTCAATTAACGAAGACATTCTAGTTGACCCAATTGAAAATCAAGAAAATGCCAAGAAAAGTATTAAAAACTCAATTCATAATTTATTTAGCACAAGTGTTTTTGACATAAACAGCAACTTCAAGAATTTAAAGGATTCAGAAAAAATTGATAAAGAAATCATTCAGAGTTATACGATTTCCCACGGAGTTAAATGTTTCAGTCTTTTCCTAAAAGTGTTTGTAGACGGAATTTTAACAGGTAAACTCAATTATTACAAAATCTATGATTTTTTTGAATCTCAAACTTGGTATGGTACTAAATTCAAAAGAGGAATGACCGATAATGAAATTGACCAAAACTCGAACTGGTTAACAATGCTCGCACCAGGAATCCATAATCTTTTTGCTCAATTTGAACTCTCGGTTTTAATGAATACTAATAAAATCAACAACTTCATTTTAGCAATGGATTCTTTGACTTTAAAATTCGAAGGTGCATTAAGAGACTTTATCAGATTGTCTGGAGGTAATACATCTACCTCTAAAAATGGAGAATTAAAAGAACAATTACTTGAGGAATTATTAGAAAACGAAACAACAAAAAAATACTTTACAGAAAAGGACATTGAATTGTTTAAATATGCATTTACTAGAAAAGGAAAAAATTTGAGGAACAATATTGCTCACTCATTTTTAGAATTTTCTGATTACAATTTACAAGCTGTGACTTTAGTTTTTTTCTGTATTTTGAGACTTGGAAAATATACGTTTAACGAAAAAAACAACAGCTGACAATGGTTATAAGTAATTATTAGTTCTCACCTACTTCTGAATCCCGAAGTGTCGGGAATCGCGGATTTTCAAACAGTTGTATTTGCTAAAACGCTTAATAAAATCACGCACGAACCTCCTAAAAATAAAACCCAAAGCTTCCTGTAACACCAAACTTTCGTGCGTCAGGTGTATCGAGATAATTTCCTCTAAAATTGAAGTCTATACGTAGTATTTTAAAAATATTACCTACACCAACACTGTATTCGTAATACACCTCATCACTTGGTGCGTTGTAGATTAAACCTGAAGCATTAAGGTTGCGGTTTTCTTGTGAAATTTCTCCCCAAACACCACGTACGCCAACAATAGCTCTTAGGTTATACTTTTTAAGAAATGGTATACGCGAAAACAATCGACCGTTAAAATTATGCTCTAAATGCAATGACGAATAGGTATCAGTTACAAACTCATAAAAATCTAACTGCGAAAAGGTATTGTAAATAGAAAAATAGGACTGGTTACCAGGAACTACACTTAACAACCCAAGCGGAACTTCGCCAAAGGTTTTACCTGCTTCGATAGTTGTGGTTAAGCGACCAAAACCACCAACTTGCCATGGTTGTATGTATGAAAACTGCAATTTGGTATAGTCAAAATCGCTACCAAAAACAGTACGATCTCCTTTGCTTAATTGAGCAAATAAACTTGCATAATTATCATTAGCATTTCTGCGTTCTACACCAAAACCTGTCATTTTTCGTTTTGGAAAATACGATACCGAAAGCGTGCTTTCGTATTGTCTTATTTCAGATGAAATTCCTGTAGGAGATTCTTCATCAAAATAATCGAGACTAAAAGTTTCTGAAGCCGACTCTAAGGTTCGATAGTTAGCTCCTAGCCTAAACACAAGGTTTTTTACTGGCTCAATTTCCAGCGAAAGCGTTGTTAAATTAATACTAGATAGCTTATCGTTAGGACTTGTACCAACCACAGCTGATGAGGCAAAACTACGTCCTAAAACATCGGTTGAATTGGTTAAACTCGCTCCTATTTGCTCTACATCTCTTCGGTTTCCACCAGAGAGAATAATACGATTCTTTTTATCTACCAACCATTTTCCTGAGATACCATATTTAAACTTATCGTCTCTAAAACCGTAAGCCAAAAACCCTTCGAGCCTCCAAAGGTCATTTGGTCCAAAATAGGTACGACCTCCTGTTCTTACCCTTACACCTTCTACTTCATTATATCCAAACGTTGAAAAGATAGGTCCATAATCAAAATTAATACTCGGAAACTCAATGTAACCTGAAGCTAACACGCTACCAATATTGTAAAGTCGTTTAAACTTTTTTACGGTTTTTAAAGTGTCTAACATTTTGTAAACCCCTTTTTCGTCTTTGTTGAGCGACTCTAGTCGGTTCTCTTCCCAAAAGGAATCATCACGATTGTAAACGTCTTCATTGTAGTTGTAAACCTCTTCGCTATAGAACTTTTCGTTTTTTGGTTTATCAAACTCGTAATTATCATACAAGGTGGTACGCTTACCGTAAATTCCACGAGATTTTTCTTTTTTGTTCAGCGCAAAATCTGACATAAAATAATCGCGCTTTATCAAAAACAACGAGTCGTTAAGGACTTCAAACTCTTGCTCTATATAAATTTCTTTTACCCAGTTTATGTTAGCACTTTTAGAGGCTTGCAGATTAATTTCTTTGATAGCATAGGTAGTATCAGCAACCCAAAAATCGCCTTTAAAAGTAAGTTCGTTTTTTCTACGTGGATAGTAAATAATGTTGTAGCACCATTTGTTATCAATAAACGAACTATCAGAAAGCACGTAGTTGTAAGTGTTAATTCCTGTTTTAGAAATTGGGCTTACAAAGCTTTTATCAAAAAATTTAAGGTAGTTGTCGTAAATGTTATAATCGGAATACAGGTCGTCTACAAAATCGATAATCACTTGATTGTTGCTAAAACCAGAGTTTTTGTTTCCTTTTAAGTCTTCTTTCTCCTTGTCTAGCACATTATCGCCATATACTCTACTTACGGCTTCATTAATAAATATTGGCAAGTAGGTTTTTCCTGTTACTCTAGAGGTGTCTACTTCTTCAAAAACAAACTCCATACCTCTAAATAGCTTACTTTTTATAAGTGCACTATCAATAGTGTTTAAGTCAAACTCAACCTTTTCGTATTTATCGTACTCGTATTGCTTAAACTGATTGAGTCCGTTTTTACGTTTGTGTTCCCATATTTTCTTTAAAATGGCAATGGCTGGATTTTCTTCGGCTTTTTTAGATTGCTTTCCTGTAACAATTACAACCTCATCAAGTGCATCAGCCTCTTCTTTTAAAACCAAATTGAGTTCGTAGTTTACTCTTTTGGCAAGTGGTAACTCTAAGGTTTCGTAACCTAAAAAAGAAACGATGAGAGCATCCCAAGTAGTTTCAGATTCAAGATAAAATTTACCATTTTCGTTAGTGATTGTACCTTCGGTAGATCCTTTAAAAAGTACATTAGCAAAAGCAACAGGGTCGTTGTTTTCGTCTACTACATGACCGCTAACTTTGGTCTGTGCCAATACGTTAGCAATTCCTAAGCAAAAAAATAGGGCTATTAATTTTATCTTCATAAGCAAAAAACTTCATCAACAATACTGCCAATGAAGTTTATATAACGCAAAAAATTGCGATTTATTTATACATTACCTTTTTTACTGCTTTTATTACATCGTTACTGTTAGGTAACCATTCTTCCAGAAGTACTGGAGAGTAAGGAGCAGGTGTATCGGCTGTGTTAATTTTTACAATTGGAGCATCTAAATAATCAAACGCTTCAGACTGTACTAAATATGTAATTTCAGTAGACACATT
>NZ_JBNWKB010000022.1:0-31999 GCF_050509525.1 Gaetbulibacter sp. PBL-D1
ATTTTATTTTTCCAAAGTGCATTTATAGAAAAGAATCCTCTACGTCTATTACTATCATCAACAACATCGTCATGCACTAAAGTAGCAGTATGAATCAATTCAATTACCGAAGCACCTCTATAAGTTCGCTCACTAACTTCGCCATTTTTAATCATTTTAGCTACCAGAAACACAAACATAGGTCGCATTTGCTTCCCTTTTCTATTAACAATGTAGTGTGTAATTCTGTTGAGTAATGCAACCTTAGAAGACATTGACAAACGGAACTTTTCTTCGAAAAGATCCATTTCATAAGCAATAGGTTGTTTTATTTGTTCTGTAATTTTCAATTAAAAAGCTACTAAAATTGAGAACAACAAACGTACTAAAAAAGCTTGTGATATGCTATTTTAGATGTTTTTTAGTTTTTCTTAACATAAAAGAATAGGATAACTATTCATTATTTGGTAGCTTTATGAATTCTATTAATATTCAAATACTAGCTTATGAAAAAAATTACTTTATTAATTCTTTCAGTTATAGCATTTAACTTAAGTAATGCTCAAACTAATTTATTTTTCGATGACTTCGAAAGTTACACTGATTTTGCTATCTCAGGAGTTGGTTCATGGACTCTTACTGATGTAGATGGACTACCAACTTATGGCTTTACTGGAGTTAGTTTTCCAGACTCTGGGGCTGCAAAATCTTTTCAGGTTTTTAACTCCTTAGCAACTGTTGATCCATTAGAAGCTTCTGCTACTAGTAATTGGGAAGGTTATAACAGTACAAAAGGGATGGTTTGCTTTGCTTCAGTACCTGATATATCAGGAGGTAATAATGATTGGTTAATCTCTCCTCAAATAACTCTTGCTGCAAGTGGTAACTCTGTTTCATTTTGGTACAAAGGATGTGATGCCAACTACTCTAACGAAATGTTTACTGTAGGAGTATCAACTACTGATACTGATCCAGGCAGCTTCACAATAATTTCTGCAAACCCTGAAAGTGTACCAAATAACGATATCCAATGGAGACAGTTTACTGTAGATTTAACTGGATATGATAATCAAGATGTATATATTGGTATTAACTGTGTTTCTTATGATCAGTTTGGATTTATGGTTGATGATTTTTCGGTTGACACAACTCTTTTAGGTCTTGAAGAATTTGAAAACAATTCATTTACTCATTCATACAATAAAGACACTGACGTTTTAACTTTAGAATCAACTGACTTCGCTTTAGAACATGTTGAAATATTTAACATCTTAGGTCAACAAGTAATTAATAATAGCTTAAGCTTAAATAAAGAAACAATTAACATGTCTGAATTAAAAGACGGAATTTATTTAACTAAAGTTACTATAAACGGAAAAACAAAAACTATTAAGCTCTTAAAACAATAATGTTTTAAAATCTTATGAAAAATCAAAAGAGCGACTTAATAGTCGCTCTTTTTTTATGTTTTATTTGCTAACTGCCCACATGCAGCATCAATATCCTTACCTCTAGATCTCCTTACTGTAACAGTAATATTATTGGCTTCGAGCATATCAATATACATTTGCAACGCTTTATTATCTGCTTGCTGAAACTCACCATCGTCAATTGGGTTGTATTCAATTAAATTGACTTTACTTGGCGCAAATTTGCAAAACTCAATAAGTGCATCTACATCTTTTTTAGTGTCATTAATACCATCCCAAACCACATACTCATAAGTGATTCTGTTTTTGGTTTTAGCATACCAATACTCTAATGCTTCACGTAAATCTTTTAATGGAAATGTTGCATTAAACGGCATAATAGAAGTACGAACCTCATCAATTGCTGAATGAAGTGAAACGGCTAGCTTAAACTTCACCTCTTCATCTGCCATTTTTTTAATCATCTTAGGAACTCCTGAAGTAGAAACTGTAATTCGCTTTGGAGACATCCCTAAACCTTCTGGAGAAGTAATTTTATCAATTGCTTTTAGCACGTTATTATAATTCATGAGTGGTTCTCCCATTCCCATAAATACAATATTACTCAAAGGTCTATCAAAATACAGTCTGCTTTCATTATCAATAGCAACAACCTGATCAAAAATCTCATCAGGATTTAAATTTCGCATACGCTTTAATCTAGCCGTAGCACAAAATCTACAGTCTAAACTACAACCTACTTGCGAAGACACACATGCAGTAGTTCTTGTTTTAGTAGGAATAAGAACCGACTCCACAACCAAACCGTCGTGTAAACGCACAGCATTTTTAACTGTACCATCACTACTACGTTGCATTTGATCCACCTGAATATGATTGATAACAAAGTTATCCTCCAACATATTTCTAGTGTCTTTGGAAATATTGGTCATATCTTCAAATGTGTGAGCTCCTTTGTTCCAAAGCCACTCATACACCTGATTTCCTCGAAATGCTTTATCGCCTTCTTTTACAAAAAAGTCTCTAAGCTGTTCTTTGGTAAGCGCACGTATATCTTTCTTTTTAATCTCCATAGATACTGCAAAAGTAATAAAAGCTACATATAAAAAAGCCTTACATTTAGTAAGGCTTTAATAATTATCGATTTATATAATATATTAAAGAATTAACATAGCGTCTCCATAAGTATAGAAACGGTATTTTTCTTTAACAGCTTCTTCGTAAGCTTTTTTCATGAAATCATGACCTGCAAAAGCAGAAACCATCATTAATAATGTTGATTTTGGTGTATGAAAATTAGTAATCATACAGTTAGCAATACTAAAATCGTAAGGAGGGAAAATAAATTTGTTTGTCCATCCTGAAAACTCATTAAGCGTACCACTAGACGATACTGAACTTTCAATAGCTCGCATAGATGTTGTACCTACAGCACATACACGTTTTTTGGTTGAAATCCCTTTGTTGATAGTCTCCACAGCATCAGGACCTATAAAAATTTCCTCGCTATCCATTTTATGTTTAGAAAGGTCTTCTACCTCAACAGGATTAAATGTACCTAAACCAACATGAAGTGTAATTTCTGGCAATTCAACACCTTTAATTTCTAAACGCTTAAGTAAGTGTTTTGAAAAGTGAAGACCAGCAGTTGGAGCTGCTACAGCACCTTCGTTTTTAGCGAAAATAGTTTGGTAACGCTCTTCGTCTTCTGGCTCTACATCTCTTTTAATGTATTTTGGTAATGGAGTTTCACCAAGCTCAGTTAATTTATTTCTGAATTCTTTGTAAGAACCGTCGTAAAGAAAACGCAATGTTCTACCTCTAGATGTTGTATTATCAATAACTTCAGCTACTAAAGTATCGTCATCACCAAAGTATAATTTGTTTCCAATTCTTATTTTACGAGCAGGATCAACAAGAACATCCCAAAGACGTTGTTCTTCGTTTAACTCTCTTAACAAAAACACTTCAATTCTTGCTCCTGTTTTTTCTTTATTGCCATACAAACGTGCTGGAAACACTTTTGTATTGTTTAAGATCATCACATCTCCTTCATCAAAATAATCGATAACGTCCTTAAATAGTTTGTGTTCAATTGTTTGTTCTTTTCTATTAAGTACCATTAATCTTGCCTCATCTCTAATGTCAGATGGTCTGTCGGCTAGTAATTCTTCTGGGAGTTTAAAGTTAAAGTGCGATAATTTCATTTCAATATTTTATTTTTTGCAAGTGGCAAATATACAATCTCAACATAGGGTTTGTCAAGTAATTCAAAGATTATTATTGGTTTATTTGAAAACCTATAGATTTTAAATCGTCCCAAAATGTTGGATAGGACTTTGAAACTACCATAGCATCTTCAATTTTTAGCTCAGTTTTTAACGCTAATGGAGCAAATGCCATTGCCATTCTGTGGTCGTTATATGTTTGTATAGTTGCTAGTTTAAAATTGCCATCAAACGGTTTTAGGTGAAGCGTTTCGTTGGTTACTTCTATATCTCCTCCTAGTTTTTCTATTTCATTTTTAAGCGCAACTAATCTATCTGTTTCCTTTATTTTTAGGGTATGCAATCCTTCTAAATCGCATTTTACACCTAAACCTAATGCTGTTACTGCAATGGTTTGCGCAATATCAGGTGATTTTACAAGGTTAAAAGCAATGTCTGGTTGATGCTGAGATGTTTTCTCTAAAACTATTGAAAGCCCTTTAAAAACGGTTTTAACACCAAATGCTTGGTATAATTCAGCTAAAACTGAATCGCCTTGTAAAGAATCTTGTTTGTATGAAGATAATTCAACTTGAGTTCCAATTGGACTTAACGCAACAATACTATAAAAATACGATGCTGAAGACCAATCGGATTCCACAACTATTGTTTTATCCCCTGAAACCTCCTTTAACGGATTTACTGTAATGACATTATTTTTGAAAGATGTTTCAACTCCAATTTGATTTAACAAATTCAAGGTCATGTTTATATAAGGAATTGAAGTGATTTCGCCATTTAAAGTCAACTCTAAACCTTGCTCTAGCTTAGGTGCAATTAACAATAGTGCAGAAATATACTGACTACTTACATTGGCTTTTAAGCTAATTTTATTTTGAGTAAGCGCTTTACCTTTTATAAGTAGTGGAGGACAACCAGAATTCTCCAAATAAGAAACATCAGCTCCTAACTGATTCAACGCTTCTACAAGAATTTGTATTGGTCGTTCTTTCATGCGTTGTGACCCTGTTAAAGTCACTTCTTTACCTTCTTGAGTGGCAAAAAAAGCTGTAAGAAAACGCATTGCTGTACCAGCATGATGTATATCTACTACTGTATTCGAATTTGAACTCAGCGCTTTAGACATTACTACACTATCATCTGAATTGGATAGGTTTTCAATTTTTATTTCAGGGTATAACGCTTGTAGTAGCAACAATCTATTAGATTCACTCTTAGAACCTGTTATTGTGATACTAGAAACGGTTTTTATTTGTGATTTGAGTAATTTGATGTTCATTTTGAACTGATAAAACACATCGAGAAAACTCGATGTGTCAATTATAAATTTTTATTTTAACTTTTGATTATTGTGATGTCTATCGTGGTCTCGCTTGGTTTTTTTGTCCATTTTTTTATCAAAAGCTGCCTGCAAATCTATTCCTGTTTGATTTGCTAAACATAATACAACAAAAACCACATCAGCCAATTCTTCACCTAAATCTTTATCCTTATCGCTTTCTTTTTCGCTTTGTTCTCCGTAACGACGTGCAATAATACGAGCTACTTCACCTACTTCCTCAGTAAGTTGTGCCATATTAGTAAGTTCGTTAAAGTAACGCACTCCATGTTCTTTTATCCAATCGTCAACTATTTTTTGAGCGTTTTCAATATTCATTTTTTATATTTTTAAAGTAACAAATTCACTTACTCTTTATTCTTAGTATCTATAATAATTGTAACAGGACCATCATTGAGCAACTCAACTTTCATGTCTGCACCAAATTCACCTGTTTGAACTGTTGTTCCTAAATCAGTTTCCATTTGTTTTACAAACTCCTCATACAAAGGAACAGCCACATCAGGTTTTGCTGCTTTTATATAGCTTGGTCTATTTCCTTTTTTTGTGCTTGCATGCAAGGTAAACTGGCTCACAACAATTACATTACCTTTAACATCCATGACAGACTTATTCATAACGTCATTTTCATCTGCAAAAATGCGAAGGTTAGCAATCTTTTTAGATAACCAATCAATATCTTCTTTGGTATCCTCATCAACAATTCCTAACAGAATTAAAAGCCCTTGATTTATATTGGCAACTTTATCTCCTTTAATCGTTACACTTGCTTTAGATACTCTTTGTATTACTGCTTTCATACGTTATTCGTTATCCCAGTTATCAGTTCGGTAATGTTCGTCTTCACCTTCTAAAATCTGCAAATAACTTCGGTATCTGGAGTAGGCAATCTCATCGTTTTCGAGTGCGTCTTTTACAGCACATTTAGGCTCTTCGAGATGTAAACAGTTATTAAATTTACAGTCTTGTTTCAACTCAAAAAACTCAGGAAAATAATCGCCAACTTCTTCCCTATCCATATCTACAACTCCAAACCCTTTAATACCTGGAGTATCGATAATTTTAGCTCCAAAACTTAAATCGAACATTTCAGCAAAAGTTGTAGTATGCTGACCTTGCATGTGTTGTGTTGAAATTTCTTTGGTTTTTAAATCTAAATCAGGTTCAATAGCATTAACTAATGTAGATTTACCAACACCTGAATGACCAGCAAACATGCTCGTTTTATCTTTCATCAAAGCCTTAACCTTATCAATATTTTTTCCTGTAGTTGCCGAAATACCGATACATTCATAGCCTATTTTTCGGTACACATGCGCTAGGTATTTTACTTCGTCTAGAGTATCGTCGCTATAAGAATCAATTTTATTGAAGAGTAAAATAGTTTTTACTGAATAAGCTTCGGCCGTTACCAAAAATCGATCTATAAAACTTGTAAATGTTGGTGGATTATCAATAGTCACTAACAAAAACACTTGGTCAACATTTGACGCTATAACATGTGTTTGTTTAGACAGGTTAACCGATTTACGGACAATATAATTTTGCCTATCGTGAATGTTATTGATAATACCTGTAGTTTCGTCGTTATTGGTTTCCAGTTCAAAATCTACAACATCGCCAACAGCTATTGGGTTAGTACTTTTTATCCCTTTTATACGAAATTTACCCTTTATGCGACATTGATAAACTTCACCTAAATTGTTTTTTACGGTATACCAACTACCTGTAGATTTGTAAACTGTTCCTGTCATTAATTATTTTGTTGAATAAGCAAATTAACAATATTTAAATTTAAGAAAAATGTATCTTTAAAACTTAAATTTACTAAACCTTTCAAATATGAAAAACTTATTGATAATTACTGTTGTTTGTTTATTCTCTTTTTTTGAGACAAGCGCTCAAGTAGAATACAAAGTAATAACTAGCGTGGAATCTATAGTACCAAATGGCTTAGGTCGTTCTAGAATTATTTCTGCGGAAGCTGAAAGAAACTACGAAGACTTTACCTCTGAACAAACTGAAGAAGATAACACAAGAAACAAATCTAAACGTAAAGACATAAGGGTAAAAGATTTTGAAGAAACCAAACTTTTAAACTTTTACAATCTTGGTGGTATTCGCTTTCAAAACATTGCTGCCAATGATGCTATAATTTCTTCAAAATTATCAGCTATGGCTAATGATGGCTGGGAATTGCTATTTGTAACAAGTGCTGTTGAAAGCGATAGTGGAAAAGATGATGGTCAAGGTATTTTCATAACTCGTTATGTTTTTAAAAAACAAGCTACACAAGATTAAAAAAAGACCTCAAACGAGGTCTTTTTTTATCCTTTAATTATCTTTTTGGTTTCTAGCCAAGTTCCATCGGCTTTTATGTTTACTAAATAAATTCCTGATTGATATCCTGATAAGTCGATTTGCCCTTTTCTGTTAAAGTTACTCCATTGCAATTTTTGTATTCGCCTTCCAGAAAAATCATGAATTAAAATCTCAACGGTTTGATGGTCTTTTTGAGAAACAAAATTAAAAACACCAGTACTTGAAGGATTTGGATAAATTTTTGGTTCAATACCCTTAGCTTCTTCACAAATGTGTTCATAGCTAATATAATATCCACAGCACGTAAGGATTGTTCTACAACTTGAATCAAATGCCGTTACTACAACCTCATCAAGAGATTCATAATCATCTAAAACCACATCAAAGTCTTTAATGTTTTGCAAATGCACGTCTTTAGGTAAGTAGCCTAAAAAGGAAACCTGTAATGTATCAGTAGGTTTAGCTTCAATTGTAAATTTACCGTTCTCATCAGCAATAACACCTTTAGAGGTCTGCTTTACTATAACATTGGCAAAAGGCAACACTCCTTCTGTATCATAAACGGTTCCGCTAATACTGTTTTGACCAAAAAAAGAGAAAGAAAGACTGAAAAATAAAAAGAATACTGTTGGTTTCATAATAGTGATAGTTTGATTAATGATTCAAACCTAATTGATATTACAACTATCTAAAACCCATAATGAGTAAACACTACTTTTGAATGAGAAAACGCATAAAAAAAGCCTCTTGATGAGGCTTTTTATTAATTATCCGTTAATGATTTTTTCCTGATGGTTAATCGATTCTTGGTGAATGGCTTTAAATACTCTTAAGATAAATTCTTCACTAAGATTTTTTTCTTCGCCTTGTAAAATCATTTTTCCTAGTATTTCGTTCCATCGTTTAGACTGAAGTACTGCCACGTTTTTAGATTTTTTAAGCGCTCCAATTTCATCAGCAACCTTCATACGTTTACCTAACATTTCAATAAGTTGATGATCTACCACATCTATTTGCGTACGTAAGGTATTAAGCTTATTATTAAACTCCGCAGCATCTTCAGATTCCTTTCTTATTTTAAGATCTTTTGTATACTGAACAAGCGTCTCAGGTGTAATCTGTTGTGCAGCATCACTCCAAGCGTTATCTGGGTCGTGATGTGTTTCAACCATAATTCCGTCGTAATTAAGATCTAATGCTGTTTGGCATAAATCGAAAATAACATCTCTTCTTCCAGCAATATGCGAAGGATCTAAAATTAATGGCAAATCTGGGAAACGATTTTGTAAATCTACTGCCAATTGCCACTCTGGATTGTTTCTGTACCTTGTTTTTTCGTAAGTTGAAAACCCTCTGTGAATTACACCCAAGTTTTTAACATCTGCAGTGTAAAAACGTTCAACAGCTCCCAACCATAAAGCCAAATCTGGGTTTACAGGGTTTTTTATCAATACGGTTTTGTCTGTTCCTTTTAAAGCATCAGCAATATCCTGAACAATAAAAGGACTAACAGTTGTTCTTGCACCAATCCATAAAATATCAACATCGTGCTTTAATGCTAAATCAACATGATGTGCGTTTGCAACCTCAGTTGTAGTTAACATTCCTGTTTCTTCTTTAGCTTTCTGTAACCATTTAAGCCCCAAAGCTCCAACACCTTCAAAGTTTCCTGGTCGCGTTCTTGGTTTCCAAATTCCTGCTCTAAGCACTGTTGCATCACTATCTTTAAGTTGGTGTGCAATTTTTAGTACTTGCTCTTCAGTTTCTGCGCTACATGGTCCTGCAATTACTAACGGATGGTCTAATCCGAAATTATCTAACCACGATCTTAATTCTTTCTTGTTTTCCATAACATTTCCTTTTATATAATTCCGTTTAAAATATCTTTTATATGATTTGTATTTTTCATTTCGCTGTGAATAGCCTCAAAATCGTCAGCTTCCATAAACTGTTTGAATTTTGACAGGTTGTTGATATACTCTTCTAGAGTTTCAACTACGTTAGCTTTGTTCTGCTTAAAAATGGGTGTCCACATATCTGGTGAACTTTTTGCTAAACGCACAGTACTTTCAAAACCACTTCCTGCCATATCAAAAATATCGCGTTCATTCTTTTCTTTTTCAATAACTGTTTTTCCAAGCATAAATGAGCTAATATGAGATAAATGCGACACATAAGCTATGTGTTTGTCATGCGCTTTTGGGTTCATGTAACGAATACGCATACCAACATTAGAAAACAATTGCAATGCTTTTTCCTGTAGCTTAAATGCTGTTTTTTCTACTTCGCAAATAATCATGGTTTTACCATTGAATAAATGCTGTTTTGCAGCTTTAGGTCCTGAAAACTCAGTACCAGCAATTGGATGTGCAGCCAAAAAATTCCTACGATTTTTATGTGTATCTATAACTTCACAAATGGCTTCTTTAGTAGAACCTACATCAATAACCAATGTGGTATCTGACACTAAATCCAGCACCTTTGAAATATGCTTTACTGTAGCATCAACAGGAATTGAAACAATAACCAAATCGGCATTTGAGATTTCATTTAATTCTGCTTTTTTATCAATTACTTGAAGTTCTAATGCTTCGTCTAGATGTGTATCACTTTCATCAACACCATAAATAACAGCATCTTTGTAAACACGCTTTATATCTAGCGCAAAACTACCTCCTATTAATCCTACTCCTATTACAACTATTTTTTTCATTTTACTCTTGCAATTGCTTCTTCAATTTCTTCGGTTTCTGCACATAACGAAAACCTTATGTATCCTTCTCCATTACTTCCAAAAATGGTTCCTGGTGCAATAAAAATGGAATCGTTTTTTAAAACTGTGTCTATAAATTCTTCTGACTTTACAAACTCTGGTAATTTTGCCCAAACAAATAGTCCTGTTGCATTTTTATCATACGTACAGTTCAATGCTTCGGCTAGTTCCCAAACTAGTGTTCTTCTTTTTTCATACACACTATTTAGGCTTAAGTACCACATATCAGAACAATTTAACGCTTCAATAGCGCCTTTTTGGATACCATAAAACATACCAGAATCCATGTTGCTTTTCACTTTTATGATACTGTCTAAATACTCTGATTTTCCCATAACCATTCCTACTCGCCATCCAGCCATATTAAACGTTTTACTCAACGAGTTAAGCTCCAAACAATGGTCTTTGGCATTTTTATATTTAAGAATGCTTCTTGGAAATTGGTTTAAAATAAAGCTGTACGGATTATCATTAACCACAAGAATATTATGACGTTTTGCAAACTCAATAACATCTTCATAAAACTTATTAGGCGCAACAGTTCCTGTTGGCATGTGTGGGTAATTAATCCACATGATTTTCACTTTACTTAAATCGTGCGTTTTTTCAAGTTCAACAAAATCTGGCAACCAATTATTTTTTTCTTTTAAATCATAAAACAAAGGTGTAGCTCCTACAAGTTTAGTTACCGAAGTATATGTAGGATATCCAGGATTTGGTATTAACACACCATCGCCTTCATTTAAAAATGCCATTGAAATGTGCATAATACCTTCCTTACTTCCCATTAATGGTAAAATTTCGGTTTTAGGGCTTAACGACACACTAAAGTGTTTTTTATAAAAATCTGCCATCGCTTGCCTTAACTCTGGCAAACCTTGATAGCTTTGATATTTATGCGCTGTAGCGTCTTGCATACTATCAACAATAGCTGATACCACTCTAGATGGTGGTTGCAAATCTGGACTACCAATTCCTAAATTAATGATAGGCTTACCATGCTCTTTCAAAAGGTTAACTTCCTTGAGCTTTCTAGAGAAATAGTACTCTTCAACGGTATGCAATCTGTCAGCTACTGAAATCATAACTTTGCATTTTTATATTCTCCTAATATTTTTAAATCTTGTGCCATAATCTGTAAAATAGATTTTGCTTTTTTAAAGTCTTCATAAGCATCAAAAGTTACATCCACAAAAAAGGCGTATTTCCAAGGTGAATTTATTTTAGGCAACGACTGTATTTTGGTTAAATTCAATTTACAATCGCTCATTACATTAAGCACAGTTGCCAAACTACCTCGTTTATGGTCTAATTCAAATTTGATAGACGCTTTATTAATATCACTTTCAGAAATCTCAGAGTTTTGCGTCTTTACAATCACAAAACGTGTTTCGTTATGTTTTATGGTTTGTATACTTTCTGCTAAAATTTCCAATTCAAACAATTCAGCAGCTAACCCACTAGCAATAGCTGCAACGGCTTTTAAATTTTGTTCTTTTATGCGTTGCGCAACCTCTGCTGTATCCTTATCTTCAATAAGCTTTATATGAGGATATGCTTTAAAAAACTCTTTACACTGCAACAACGCCATAGGATGCGAATACACTTCTTTAATAGCACTTAACGCTTGGTTTGGTAATGCCATAAGGTTGTGTTGCACATCAAGATAATGCTCTCCAATAATGTGTAAATTATGAGTATCAATTAATGCATAATTGGGTATAATTGAGCCAGCTATAGAGTTTTCAATAGCCATAATAACCGTATCGCTTTTTCCTGAAAGCAAACTATTTACTGCTATATCAAACGACAAGCACTCATCGATAGCCACAGTATCATCAAAAAATTGTTTAGATACAATATGATGAAATGACCCTTTAATACCTTGTATTGCTACTGACTTTATCATAAAAAAAAATCCCGATTTTCATCGAGACTCATATTAAATTTAGTTACCTTAAATTATACATACAACGTCTCGCTCTTTTCGCTAAAAAAGAAATAAAACCAGTTGTAATATGTATAATTGTTTGTCTTCATTGTGTTTATGAAGTTGCTAATGTAATTAATATTTTCACAAATCAAAATACTTAAAAAACTTTTTTACAGTTATTATTTAACTTTTTAAAGATTATACAGTAATGTGTTACATAAATTATATAATTGCTATTTTTGAATAAACATTTCTTTTATGTCTATAGAGGTTGAACACATTTCAAAAACTTACGGAAACCAAAAAGCGCTTAACGCAGTGTCTTTTAAAGTCAATAAAGGTGAAATTGTTGGTTTTTTAGGTCCTAATGGAGCAGGAAAATCGACGATGATGAAAATCCTTACGACATATATTGAAGCTTCTGATGGTGTTGCAAAAGTGAGCAATTTTGATGTAAACACAGCTTCTAAAGAAGTTCAAAAGCGCGTTGGATACTTACCTGAGCACAACCCTTTGTATTTAGACATGTATGTAAAAGAATATTTAAGTTTTAATGCTGGTGTTTATAAGGTTGAAAAATCTAGAATTGACGAAGTTATAGCACTTACAGGTCTTACTCCCGAAGCGCATAAAACAATAGGTCAACTTTCTAAAGGTTACAGGCAACGTGTAGGTTTAGCCAATGCATTGTTGCATAATCCTGAGGTTTTAATTTTAGATGAACCTACTACAGGATTGGACCCAAACCAATTAATTGACATACGACACCTTATCACGTCTTTAGGTAAAGAAAAAACTGTTTTTCTATCTACTCACATTATGCAAGAAGTTGAAGCAATGTGCGATAGAGTTATTATTATCAATAAAGGTGAAATTGTAGCCGACAAAACACTTAAAGACCTAAGAGACGAAAAAGTTCAAACGGTTATTGTTGAATTTGATTACAGAGTTGAAGAAGCGTTTTTGTTGAAGCTCCCAAAGGTTACCAAAGTTGAAAACACTTTCGATTTTATTTATGAAATTACGTTTTCAACTACTGAAGATATGCGCTCTCATGTATTTGACTTTGCGCATGATAACCAGCTAAAAATCCTTCAGCTTAACCAAAAAAATGCAAGTCTGGAAAGTTTGTTTAGGGAGTTGACGAGTTAAAATTAATTAAATGACAACTTGTTTTAAATGTAATTCAAAAAGTGTTAAATTAAAAAGAGATTATAATCATTGGGATGTATTTGACTGTTTAAACTGTGGCTATTGGACTTACAAGATATCAAAACAATGCTGTAGAAATATTGATGAAGTTGTTACTGTTCACAGACAAGCAAATCGAATTTTCATATGGTACCAATGCTTAAATTGTGGAGGCTCATCAAATAGAAATAAACCTCTTTCAAAAAAATACGACAATTTAATTGAAGATGAATTTAGTGAAGATAGATTTGAAGAATTTAAAGAATCAAAAGAAAATGAACATGATGAATTAATACGACTTAAGGAAATTTTTAAATTAAAAAACTCCAAAAGATATAAATACCATAATTACTTATTATCTGAAAAATGGAAAATAAAAAAAGATAAGGTTCTTCTAAGAGACAATTATACTTGTAAAAATTGCAATTCCAATATCGATCTAGAAATTCATCACTTACATTATGAAAATGTATTTAATGAAAATTTAGATGATTTAATTACTGTTTGTTCTGAATGTCACAAAAAACTTCATGAAAAGATTTAGTTAAACATCAGTCTTCCTGTATACAACGTTTCCACCTCAACAATTGGTGGTTGATTTACTGAAATCAAATTTCCTGTACCAAGTAATTTGCCTGTTAACTCTACTTGCGGATTTACAATCATATCATTACTTCCACGATGATACACATCAACATTTTGGGCTATAAGTTGTTCGCCTTCAAAACGACCTGCTCCAGAATAAAAACCTACAAATAAATTGTTAGTTACTCCTGAAAGGTAAAAAGACGCGATATTGTTAGATGTAACTCTAACTTGGTTGCTATTAAGTTCCATTCTAAAATCGCCAACTGTAAACGTTCCTGGTGCGTTAAAATCTTCTGACAACAGCGATAAATTATTATAGTTCAAAACACCTTCAGACTGTATTTCAAACTGAGTTGAGCTTCTTATTTCAGTAATATTTGGTGCAGTAACATACACTTTTGTTGCAGCGTAGTCTCTTACTAAATTGCAAGTATTATTATCTGAAAGTATAAGTTGTGCGTTTTCAACTTTTACTACAACATCAGACAGTAAGTTTTCACCAGTTTCAATAACAATAGTTGTTTCAGCGTCTTGTTTTAAAATCAACTGCACATTTCTATTCACCAAAATTTTATCAAAAGTTGCAACTTCTACAACTTCTTGCACAATGGTTCCTGTGGTTTGAAAACAGTCGCTCGCATCCTCGCTATCACAAGCAAAAAGCATTATAAAACTTACTATGTAAACTATTTTTTTCATTAGCCACTAATTCACGAATATTTATTATTCTCTTTTTGTCATCCTGAACTTGATTCAGGATCTATTTGCATGCTTTCATTTATATTCCATATAAAATGTAGAATAACAAGCATTTACAATCTAACACCAATACCAATTTCAACAGCTTCGGCTTTTGCACCATGAGATTTTAAAGTTAGTGCTCCAAATATTTTATCTCCAAAATAACGCTTCATTCCCACTCTAAAATAGGTTCTACCTTCAAAATCGTATGGGTAATAAACATAATACCCCAACTGTGTTACAACAGACAGTTTATTAATAAACAACTCATGACCAGCAAAAACACCAACACGTTTCCAGTCTTCATCTCCACTAACGTTATCTTCAGGAAAAGCAACAGATTTATAGTAAATCAATTCTTCCAAGAATTGCGAGAAAAATACATCTGCTCCCAATTGTACTGCACTTTCATGGCTTAAACGTTTATCTGCATAAGCAGACACAACTAAAAAAGGATATTGACCGCTACCAACTACATCACTTTCGTTTATACCACTTCTTAAAGCAAAATTGAATTTAATGGGTTCTGTGAATTTTTCTTCAGAAAGGTTATAGATATACTCAGGAGTTTCATCTTCTAAATTATACGTCAATCCAACATTAAAGGTTATGGAATTAACACTAGTATTTGGTGCTTTTACATTAGCGTTTGAATAATGAATAAGGCTTAACCCTGTTTGAAATCCAAACCTATCAAACAAGCGTTCTTTTTTATAGTTGAGCATTAAATAGGTACTACTCAACAAACGAGAACCAAACGCTATATTTTTATGATTATCAACCTTATCATAAGGGTTGGTTGTATAGGCTAAACCTTGACCAATTCGCAACATTAAGTTCCTTTTAAAAAAATAAAAATTATAATGTGCGTACAAAGAATAATTATCTCCTAAGACCTCGTTTTTTAAATTTTGATAGGCGAATGACACACCATAATCAGGATAGTTGTAACGTTGCTCCCAAGCTTGATGACCAAAGGTTTTTTTATTCCAACTTAAAATAAAACCTTCGGGATGCCCATTGATTAAATGAAGAATATCATCATTATGAAGCGCAATATTACCTTTAAAATAATTGACATCAAAAGTAGATGTTGTTTGCTTTTCCTGCGCAAAAATAAAAGCACAACAAAACAAAAAAGTATAGGTAATAAGCTGCTTCATAGTTTAATTTAGTGAAGCAAAAATAACAGAATATTTAGAACAAATGCTCTGCAATTGCTTTTATGTTATCACTTTTACCCATTGAGTAATAATGTAATACTGGCACACCTGCGTTTTGTAATTCTTTAGATTGTTTAATTGCCCATTCTACACCTACTTGTCGCACAGCTTTATTGTCTTTACAATCCTCAACAGCATCAATCAAATCTTCTGGTAAATCTATTTTAAATACTTGCGGTAATAATTGTAAATGTTTTTTGGTCGCAATTGGCTTTATTCCTGGAATTATTGGCACTGTAATTCCTGCTTGTTTCGCAGCTTTAACAAATTCAAAGTATTTTTTATTATCAAAAAACATTTGCGTCACGACGTAATCTGCACCACAATCTACTTTGTGTTTTAAGCGTTTTAAATCGCTTTGTAACGAAGGTGCTTCAATGTGTTTTTCAGGATAACCAGCAACACCTATGCAAAAGTCAGCTTTATCGCTAGCTTCAATAACATCGTGCAAGTATTTTCCTTTATTTAAACTTTGAATTTGCTCAACCAATTCACTAGCATATTGATGACCTCCTTTTGAAGGTTCAAAATACTTTTGATGACTCATAGCATCACCTCGCAATGCCATAACATTATCAATTCCTAAATAGTGGCAATCTACAAGTAAATATTCGGTTTCTTCTCTACTAAAACCGCCACATAACACATGCGGAACTGTATCAACGTTGTATTTATATTTTAAAGACGCACAAATACCAACGGTTCCTGGTCGCATACGCGTAATTTTTCGATCTAACAAACCGTCCTTTTCTATATAAACATGTTGCTCCCTAGACGTTGTTACATCAATAAATGGTGGCTTGAACTCCATTAAAGGGTCAATATTGTTGTATAACTCTTTAATGTTACTTCCTTTTTGTGGAGGAATGATCTCAAAAGAAAACAAGGTTTTTCCTTTGGCTTGCTTTATATGTTCGGTTACCTTCATAGTCTATGTTTGGCACCAATCTTATCGTATTTTAAGCCGATAAATATGCAACCAACAAAGACAATCCAGTGATTAAAATCAACTGAAAAGCAAATCGTATTTCTACTTTAAATTTTGTCATTTTTATAGCAAATTTGTTGCTGCAAGATTAGTGATTTATTTAATATCGAATATTAATTTATTTGTAATTATTAGTTAATTTTCTGACAAGTTTGGATTCAGCCACTTTTGAGCTTCTTCGGTTGACATACCACGTCGTTTGGCGTAATCTTCTAATTGATCTTGGGTAATTTTTCCTAACCCAAAATATTTAGCTTCTGGATTTGCAAAATAATAACCGCTTACACTTGCTGCTGGCCACATCGCAAGACTTTCGGTTAGTTTTACACCAATGGTTTCTTCGACTTTTAAAATGCCCCAAATGGTCTTCTTTTCTAAATGATCCGGACAAGCTGGATAACCTGGAGCAGGACGAATACCTTTATAACTTTCGGCAATTAAATCTTCGTTAGTTAAATGGTCTTCAGAAGCGTAGTTCCAATGTTTGGTTCGTACTTCTTTGTGTAAATATTCTGCAAAAGCTTCAGCTAATCTATCGGCTAATGCTTTAATCATTATGGCATTATAATCGTCGTGATTCGCTTCAAATTCTTTTGCTAATTGCTCGGTTCCAAAACCTGTAGTCACGCAAAAACAACCGATGTAATCTTGAATTCCTGTGTCTTTAGGCGCGATAAAATCGGCTAATGCAAAATTAGGAACGCCTTCTCGTTTTTTGAGTTGCTGACGCAGTGTTAGGAATTGGTGTTTGGTGTTTGGTATTTGGCTAGATGTTGAATCAACCTTTCGACTGCGCTCAAGGTGACCTGATTCAGCATTAAAGTTTTCAATTGTCTGTTCGAGCGCAGTCGAGAACTCAATATCATCATCATTTACAGTATTTGCAGGAAATAACCCAAAAACCGCTTTGGCTTTCAATAGCTTTTCATCAAAGACTTTTTGAAGCAAAACTCTAGCATCTTTAAACAATTCGGTTGCCTGTTTACCAACAATATCGTCGGTTAAAATATCTGGATATTTTCCGTGTAAATCCCAACTTCTAAAAAATGGTGACCAATCGATATAATCTTCTAAAATCGTAATATCAAAATCTTGAATATCTTGTATTCCTAATTGTTTTGGCATTACAATGTCTGTTGTGTTCCAATCGATTTTAAACTTTCGTTCACGTGCTTCTTCAATAGAAACATATTCTTTTTTCTTACCACGTTTTAAAAACTGCTCACGGAATTTTTCGTATTCCTCACGAATCTGTTCTTTATACACTTTGTTGTCTTTCTGCAGCAGATTTCCAACAACAGTTACAGCTCTAGACGCGTCGTTTACGTGCACAACTGTGTTGGAATAATGTGGTGCAATTTTTACCGCAGAATGTGCTCTAGAAGTTGTTGCTCCACCAATTAACAACGGAATATTAAACCCTTGTTTTTCCATTTCTTGCGAAACGTAAACCATCTCGTCTAACGATGGTGTAATTAAACCGCTTAATCCGATAACATCGACGTTTTCTTTTTTAGCGGTTTCAATGATTTTTTCTGGTGGAACCATTACGCCTAAATCCACTATCTCGTAATTATTACAACCCAAAACAACACTCACAATATTTTTACCAATATCGTGCACATCTCCTTTTACGGTTGCCATAAGAATCTTGCCTTGCCTCCTAACCTCCAAAGGAGGAACCGCAAGATTCTCTCTAATTTGTTTAATAACATCATCTAAATTGCTCAAAACCTCCTTATTAGTAAACCTGATAACACGATAGCCTTCATTTTCTAACCATTTGGTTCTTTCTTCATCTGAAGTTTGATTTTCTGGTAATTGATGTATTGAACCATCTACTTCAACAATAAGGTTGGCTTTAAGACAAATAAAATCTGCTATGTAACTTCCAATAATATGTTGTTTTCTAAACTTAAAACCATCTAATTGTTTATTACTTAAAACCTTCCATAGCAATGATTCGGCTTCAGTAGGTTGATTACGCATCTGTTTTGCAAAATCTTTTAATAAATTATATAAAACCGGATCAGCAGTTTTCCAATGCAAAGTCCCCTTTGGGGATTTAGGGGCTTTTTTTTCAGCTTCAATATAAGGCTGTAAATAAGCAACAGCTTTTTTCATCACTCGAGCTGATTTTACGACTTGAGGCAAAAACATTTTTCCGCTTCCAAACAAATCGCCAACCACATTCATTCCGGTCATTAAGTGACCTTCGATAACTTGAATCGGTTTGTTTACGACTTGTCTTGCTTCTTCAACATCTTCAACAATAAACGTATCAATACCTTTTACCAAAGCGTGCGTAATGCGATCTTGCAAGGGTTCGCTTCGCCATTCTTGTACCTTTGCTACATCGTCTTTTTTCTGCCCTTTTACGGTTTCGGCAAATTCTAGTAAGCGTTCGGTTGCATCGTCTCGTTTATCAAAAAGTACATCTTCAACGTGTTCTAATAAATCCTTCGGAATTTCGTCATACACTTCCAACATTGTTGGGTTTACGATTCCCATATTCATTCCGTGTTGAATCGCGTGATATAAAAATGCTGCGTTAATGGCTTCACGCACAACATTGTTTCCTCTAAACGAAAACGACACATTACTTACGCCACCAGAAACGCTGGCATAAGGTAGATTTTCTTTAATCCATTTTGTAGCATTAAAAAAGTCTAAAGCATTTAAACGATGCTCTTCCATTCCGGTTGCCACAGGAAAAATATTAGGATCAAAAATGATGTCTTCTGGTGGAAATTGAACTTGATTTACCAATATATCGTAAGAGCGTTTACATATTTCTATCCTACGCTCGTAGGTATCGGCTTGACCATCTTCATCAAACGCCATAACGATTACTGCTGCACCATAACGTTTGATAAGTTTTGCGTGATGAATAAAAGTCGCTTCACCTTCCTTTAAACTGATAGAATTTACAACCGATTTACCTTGTACGACTTGCAAACCTGCTTCGATAATATCCCATTTCGAGCTATCAATCATTATGGGCAAGCGTGCAATATCTGGCTCTGATGCGATAAGATTTAAGAAGGTTACCATTGCGTGTTTTCCGTCAAGCATACCTTCATCCATATTGACATCTATGATTTGCGCGCCACCTTCCACTTGGTCTCTTGCAACATCTAATGCTTCGGCATAGTTTTCTTCTTTTATTAATCGTAAAAATTTACGCGAACCTGTTACGTTAGTGCGTTCGCCAACGTTTATAAAATTACTTTCAGGTGTTATTATTAATGGTTCTAAGCCAGAAAGTTTAAGATATCGGTTTTTATTCTCTTTCATACATTAAAAGTTCTCAACTGCGCTCGAACCGACAGCTCTAGGTTTGTAATTAGCAGCAACTTCAGCAATCGCTTTTATGTGTTCTGGTGTTGTACCGCAACAACCACCAATGATGTTTATTAAATCATCTTTTAGGTAGTTTTCAATTAGCTGTTGCATTTGTTTGGCTGTTTGGTCGTACTCGCCAAATGCATTTGGTAATCCTGCGTTTGGGTGTGCTGATGTATAAAAATCGGTTTCGTGAGATAAACGTTTTAAATACGGTTGTAATTGGTCTGCACCAAGTGCGCAATTAAAACCTACACTTAACAACGGAATATGCGATATTGAAATTAAAAATGCTTCTACAGTTTGCCCAGATAAGGTTCTACCAGAAGCATCGGTAATGGTTCCAGATACCATAACCGGAATGTCAATATTACGTTCTTCCTTAACTTCTTGAATGGCGAATAATGCTGCTTTGGCATTTAGCGTATCGAAAATAGTTTCGACTAACAAAATATCGCTTCCGCCATCAATTAAAGCTTCAACTTGTTGTTTGTAAGCAATGCGTAATTCATCAAAGGTTACTGCGCGATATTCTGGTCTGTTTACATCTGGACTTAAACTTGCCGTTCGGTTTGTTGGACCGATACTTCCTGCCACAAAACGTGGTTTTTCAGGATTGGCTTTTGTAAATTCATCAGCAACTTGTTTGGCGATTTTAGCCGATTCAAAATTTAATTCGTACACCAAATC
Organism: Gaetbulibacter sp. PBL-D1; assembly: GCF_050509525.1. NCBI lineage: Bacteria > Pseudomonadati > Bacteroidota > Flavobacteriia > Flavobacteriales > Flavobacteriaceae > Gaetbulibacter > Gaetbulibacter sp. PBL-D1. The sequence continues at coordinate 20,771 of NZ_JBNWKB010000022.1, forward strand.
TTCCATATGGTAATCTGCCATACCAATAGTTGTACCAGAGAAGGTATTGGTTTCAACTATATCTGCGCCAGCTTCGAAATACTTTCTATGTACTTCGGCAATAGCTTCTGGTTGTGTTAGCGATAATAAATCGTTATTTCCTTTTAATGGATGATTAAAATCTTTGAATCTTGAACCACGAAAATCGTCTTCAGTAAAATTATAGCGCTGCAACATGGTTCCCATTGCGCCATCTAAAACTAAAATTCGTTGTTGTAATATTTTGAAAATGTCTGACATTTTATAATTTTTAAAATGTCATCATGAAAAGAGAGAAGAATAATTCTCGGGTTATCTGTCCCAAAAAATGGGTAGAATTTAGCACCTTCTTAAATTTCTTATTAAAGAAAATTAAGGGTTGCTAAGGCTTCAACGGGTCTATTCCCTCTGCCTTTCGTGATAACAATCAATATTAATTATGAACTATGGGACAAAGTAACGTAATAAAAAATTGAATCGCAATATTTATTCAAACAAATCTGAAGACAAATATCTATCACCTATATCGCAAATGATTGCCACAATAACACCTTTATCTATAGTTTGCGCTATTTTTAAAGCCGATGCTACAGAACCACCACTACTCATACCTGCAAAAACACCTTCTTGAGTTGCTAGTAAATTAGCTGTTTTTTTTGCGTCTTCTTCACTTATTTCTACAACTTGATCTACTTTTTGAGGATTAAATATTTTAGGTCTGTAAGCTTCTGGCCATTTTCTAATTCCCGGAATTTTTGCACCATCTTTAGGTTGCGCACCAACTATAGTTATGTCTGGATTTTGCTCTTTTAAGTAAGTAGATACACCCATAATTGTACCTGTTGTACCCATTGCAGAGACAAAATGAGTAACTTGCTGATTGGTATCTCGCCAAATTTCTGGACCTGTAGTTTTGTAATGCGCTTTCCAGTTATCATCATTTGCAAACTGGTTCAGCATAAAATAGCCTTTTTCATTATGAAGTCTTTCGGCTTCATCGCGAGCGCCTTCAATACCAACTTCGGAAGACGTTAAAATTAATTCGGCACCATAAGCACGCATGGTTTTTATTCGCTCTTCGGTAGAATTTTCAGGCATTACTAAAATCATATTTACGCCTAATAATTTCGCAATAAAAGCTAATGCAATACCTGTATTACCACTAGTTGCTTCAACCAAAGTATCGCCAGGTTTAATATCACCTCGTTTTAAAGCTTCGCTTATCATATTAAATGCAGCACGATCTTTTACGCTTCCGCCAGGATTTTTTCCTTCAAGCTTTAAGAATAGTCTTACACCATCTTTTTTTAGAATATTTTGAACTTCAATTAACGGTGTATTGCCTATTAAATGGGTTATGGTCTGGCTATTTATCATGATCTCTTGTGCTTATATTAATTTCTGACTTATAGGTCACTAATGAGTTTGGCGGAACAGATTGCGTAATCCATACATTGGCACCAATTACGCTATTTTTTCCTATTACAATATCGCCTCCTAAAATAGTTGCGTTGGCGTAAATTGTTACATTATCTTCTATGGTTGGATGACGTTTGGTTTGCGACAAACTTTTTTTAACCGACAATCCACCTAAAGTAACACCTTGAAATATCTTGACATTGTTTTTGATAATACTAGTTTCTCCAATTACAATTCCTGTTCCATGATCTATAAAAAATGAATCACCAATGGTTGCTCCAGGATGAATATCGATACCTGTTTTTCCATGAACACACTCGCTCATCATTCTAGAAATAATAGGTAAATCCATTTTAAATAATTCGTGACTCATCCTATAAATTGCTATGGCATGAAAGCCTGGATATGCTAGATAAATTTCTTGCAAACTCTTACAAGCTGGATCATTTTTTTCGGCAGCTTTGGCATCTAACTCAATTTTCTTTTTTATCGTTGGAAGCATACTTTCAAAAGTACTCCAAATGACTTCAGAGTCTTTATCTGTAATGTCTTCAACAACTGTTTTAAATATAGGCTTTAGCTGTTTCAGTTGTTCTTTTTGTCTTACTTCATCATCAAACAATGCATAGAACAATTGCTTTGTTACATCTGAAACGGTCTCTTTAATTCGTAAATTTATCTGCATGTTTTTCTTATGAATGCTAAAATTACTATTCCATTTTTAGTTTATCACAAGCTTTAAGATTTTATTAAAATAAAACCTCGTAGTAAAAAAATTTCACCACGAGGAATTACAACTAAATATACAGCAACTAATCATTAATCTATTGCTTGCACAACTGCTTTTGGCGCTTCTTTTCTGGTTCCATCAAAACCATCAACACCACTAACGGTTGTATACTTTAAAACATATTTTTTACCAGGATTGATAATTTTATAAGCCGATTGACACATTAATGTTGCCTCGTGGAAACCACATAAAATCAGCTTTAATTTACCTTCGTAGGTATTAACATCGCCTATAGCAAAAACTCCAGGAATATTGGTTTGATAATCTAACGTATCAACTTTTATGGCATTTTTTTCAATCTCTAATCCCCAATCTGAAATAGGTCCAAGTTTTGGTGATAGACCAAACAGCGGAATAAAATGATCTGCTTCTAAAAGTATGTTTTCGCCTTCTTTTTCAATTGTTACACCTTCAACATTTTGATTACCATGAATAGCTGTAACTTCAGCTGGTGTAATTAAATTAATCTTTCCTAAAAGTTTTAACTCTTTTACTTTTTCTACAGAATCTAAAGCGCCACGAAACTCGTTTCTTCTGTGAACTAAAGTCACTTCTGACGCAATATCAGCAAGAAAAATACTCCAGTCTAAAGCCGAATCACCACCACCAGAAATCACTACTTTCTTGTTGCGATACACTTCTGGGTCTTTAATCATGTATTCAACACCTTTATCTTCGTAAAATTCTAGGTTTTCAATTTTAGGCTTTCTAGGTTCAAAACTTCCTAATCCACCAGCAATTGCTACTACTGGCGCATGATGTTTCGTGCCTTTATTTGTTGTTACAATAAACGAACCGTCTTCTAACTTTTCTATGGTTTCTGCGCGTTCTCCTAACGTAAAACCAGGTTCAAACTGCTTGCCTTGTTCCAATAAATTTTTGGTTAAATCGCCTGCTAAAATTTCAGGAAATCCAGGAATGTCATAGATTGGCTTCTTTGGGTAAATCTCTGAACATTGTCCACCTGGTTGCGCTAATGCATCTATTAAATGACATTTTAATTTTAATAATCCTGCTTCAAAAACGGTAAATAATCCGGTTGGTCCTGCGCCTATTATTAATATATCGGTTTTAATCATGTTTAAATCTGTTTGTTTGAAATTAATGTTTTAGTCACATTGTTTAAGGTTTGAACTTTATGTTCAAAATCGCCTTTAATTGTTTTTCTAAATCGGTTTAAATTTTGCACTAAATCGTCTATGTTTTCTGGAATGACGTCTTCAAAAAACTGTCTTAAACGTTTTGCTGTTGTTGGCGATTTTCCGTTGGTAGAAATAGCGACTTTTACATGACCTTTGGTAACAATACCTCCTAAATAAAAATCACACAACTCTGGTGTATCTGCAACATTTACCAATATGTGATTTGCTTTGGCATCGTTGTAAATTTGCTTATTTACTTCTGGGTTGTCAGTCGCTGCAATAATTAAATCTTGATCCAATAAAAACGAATCGTGATAAGACATCTTGATTAACTTAACATCAAACCGCTTTGCTAGTGTTATAACATCTGGTCTAAAAAAATTAGCAACCATAGTAACTTTAGCGTTAGGACTAGATTTTAGTAAAAACGTCAACTTTTCTAAAGCCACATAACCACCACCAACAATTAGCGTATTAACGCTGTGCATTTTTATAAAAATTGGGTATAAATTATTTCTTTCATTCATGGTTATGCTACTTTTAAAGTTTCTACTTGTTTAGCTATTGAATTAAGCGCAACACGCTGTTTTACTACATCACCAACTACAATAATTGCTGGATTAGACAGTTGCTGCTTTTTTACAACATCGCAAATTGTACTTACAGTTCCAATGCCAAATTTTTCATCTTTTGTTGTTCCGTTTTGAATAATTCCTACTGCAGTATTTGCTTTACCTTCGGATGAAAACACGTCCATAATTTGCTGTAGTTTTCCCATTCCCATAAGGATTACCACTGTTGCGGTAGATTTTGCTGCAAGTACAATATCATTAGACATATTGTGTGATTTGGTTGTACCAGTAATGACCCAAAAACTTTCTGAAGCACCACGTTTTGTTAACGGAATACCTTGAAATGCTGGCACTGCTAAAGCTGAAGAAATACCTGGCACCACAAAAGTTTCTAAACCAAAAGGTTTTACATAATCTATCTCTTCTGCTCCACGACCAAACACAAAAGGATCGCCTCCTTTTAGTCTTACAACATGTCCTTTTGTTTTTGCTCGCTGAACGATTAACTCATTAATTTGTTCTTGTTGATAAGCATAACAACCTTTGCGTTTACCAACAAAAATCAGTTCTGCCTTTTTTGACGCATAGTCAAGCAAATCTTTGTTTATTAGAGCATCGTAGAGAATTACATCTGCCGATTGAATTGCTTTAATAGCCTTAAGCGTTATTAATTCTGGATCGCCAGGTCCTGCACCAACTATTGTTAATTTTGGAATTATTGTCTTCATCATCATGCTACTTTTTGATCGTTTTCACGATAGGTTTTTACTGTTTTTAAAAAGGCTTCGGCACTTTTAAAATATTGTTCTGCAAATGCTTTACTTGGAGCGTTTTCTTTAATTTGAAATACCAACTCTGAAAATGATACGTCTATCGGAATACGCTTTGTTGCTACAAAATCTTCATCAAACTGCTTAATAATTCCTGCTTGAGAATTGGTAGATTTATTTTCTGTTAGCAATATTGCTTTAGCTGAATTTACAAACGCATTATACGTGTGATAAATGGCGTGAGAATACACGTTGTTCTCTAATGCTTCTTTTGCTAGCTCTAGTTTTTCTTCGCTTTCTAAAAATAAAGTTGAAATTAAATCGATAACTACACCAGCACATTCACCAATACCAATTGCTTTTTCATAAACTTCGGTATTTCCCCAATCGATAAAATCGTCTTGTGTTAAATTGCTTACATCTGATAGGTCTGTAAGCATATCGTAAAAATACATTTGCCCTTTGTGTTGATAGTAATCTTCAAACGATAAGTTATTTGCATTGATTTGAAAATCATCTAACAAACGACGTAACGCTATTGGCGCACGACGACTTGGAACTTTTACTACTTTGTCTGCAAAAACACCTTGACCGTTACCTTTGTTTGCACCACCTAAAAGTACTTGCAATGCTGGTGCAACTAATTTATCTGGTGTACGAATTGACATACCTTGAAATCCAATATTTGCCATATTGTGCTGTCCACAAGCATTCATACAACCACTAATTTTAATTACAAGATCTTTGTTATTTAAATATTGCGGATATTCGGTTTTAATGACGCGTTCTAATTCTTCGGCAATTCCTGTACTGCTTGCTATTCCTAAATTACAAGTATCTGTTCCTGGACAAGCTGTAATATCTACCGCTTTGTTGTAACCAGCTTCTGCAAAGCCTAATTTGGATAATTCTTGATAGAAATATGGCAATAAATCTTCCTTAACAAACGGAATTAATATGTTTTGACGTAAGCTTAATCGTATTTCTCCTGCTGCATAATCTTCAACTAAATTAGCTAACAATCGTGCTTTGTCTGTGTAAAAATCACCTAACAACACCTTTATTCCTATCGCGACATAACCATCTTGTTTTTGTTTGATAACATTGGTGTTTTTCCAAGTTTGAAATGCTTTTTCGTCTTTTATATCAACTTTTGGCGCAGTAACATTTACTGGTTTTGAAACTGGATAATGTTCTGCATCAATTGGAACAGATTCAAATTCTATTGCTTTTTGTTCTTCTGCTACAAGTCGCTTAAATTCTTCTAAACCAATATCTTTTATTAAGAATTTCATACGCGCTTTTGCACGACTTTTACGTTCGCCATAACGATCAAAAATGCGCAAAACACCTTCCATTACTGGAATAATTTTATCACTAGGCAAAAATTCATAAAACATATCGGCATGTCGTGGTTGCGAACCTAATCCGCCACCAAGCATCACTTTAAAGCCACGTACATTGTTTTCAACTTTTGCGATAAAGCCTAAATCGTGCATGTAAGACAATCCTGTGTCTTCATCTGAAGCTGAAAATGACACTTTAAACTTACGTCCCATTTCTTGACAAATTGGGTTACGCAAAAAGAACTTAAACAAGGCATCTGCATAAGGTGACACATCAAAAGGCTCGTTTACGTCAATCCCAGCAGTTTCGCTTGCTGTTACATTTCTTACCGTATTACCACAAGCTTCACGAAGGGTTACATCGTCACGTTCTAATTCTGCCCAAAGCTCTGGCGTTCTATCAAGATCTACGTAATGAATTTGTATGTCTTGTCTGGTAGTGATGTGCAATCTGCCGCGAGAATATTCGTCTGAAACATCTGCAATTCGGCGTAATTGTTTACTTAACACTTTTCCGTAAGGCAATTTTATACGAATCATTTGAACACCTTGCTGTCTTTGCCCATAAACACCACGAGCAAGACGTAAGCTTCTAAACTTTTCTTCATCAATGTTTCCATTATGGAATAGCTCAATTTTTCTGGCTAATTCTATAATGTCTTTCTCTACAACTGGATTTTCTATTTCTGTTCTAAAACTCTGCATGGTGCGTCGCTTTTTTTATTGTAAATGAATTCCGCACTCTCTACTTTGAAGTGCTTTTATTGGGTCGAAATAATCGACGTTTTTGGTTAAATTATGCTTTGCAACGTAAGCGTCTAAATCAGCATCTGTCCAATAGTAAAACGGACTCACTTTTAAAATGCCGTTTTTACTTAAGCTTAAAATATCTTTCTTATTTCTTAACTCGGTTTGTCTTACACGAATATTCGTAAACCATACTTCAGGATTGTGTTCTTTTAAAGCTCTTTTGAAGGGTTCTAATTTTACAACCTCTGAAAACTGATCGAAATTATCATCTTCTAATGATGGAAAACCTATAGTTTTTTCAACCTCTTCTTTACTCAATAACGATTGGTATTTACGAAGATTTAAATGATACTTCTCTGTAATATTTTTAGCATGTTCATAAGTACTTGGTTGATTGTATAACGTATCGCACCAAATAACCTTTATGTCGTTACTATGCTTGGTTATGGTACTTAACAAAACTTCAGAGTATACGCCAAAACTTGTTGTTACAATGTTATTGTTTGTTAATCTCAATGCCCAATCAATGATTTCATCAGGTGTTTTATCTTTTAATACTTGGTTCCAATATGCTATATCTATCGTTTGTCCTATCATCTATTTTTTTTATTTTTACTATATTCCTATCGGAATAGTAGGAATTAAAAACAAAACTATATAAAAATATTTACCTAGCAGGTATTATTTAGGTTAAAATTTGAATAAAATCGTTAAAGTTATCCTTTGCGTTAATTAAAAAAGTGTTGATTTACAGTAAATCTGCCAATGATTTATTGTTGAAAATTTGCAGTGTGCTATCCCTAACTTCAATCATTAAGCTATGAACAGCACAAGCAGTTTCGTCTGGACAATCATCGCATTTTTCATAAAAATTTAAACTCACGCATGGCACCATAGCAATAGGACCTTCAAGGATTCTCATGATTGGTGCCATTTTAATATCCTTGGGATCTTTAAGAAGATAATAACCTCCATTTTTACCTTTTTTAGATCCTAAAAACCCATTCTTACGAAGCGTTAATAAAATACTCTCCAGAAATTTTCTGGAGATATTTTCACTTTCGGAAATAGCACTGATTTGAACAGGTTTGTTTCCTTCCTGTCGTGCTAAATACGTTAGCGCTTTTAGGCCATATTTGGTTTTCTTTGAAAGCATAAATTCAAAGATAACTAAAATCTGTTATCAACCTAACGCTTGGTTTAAATCGGCAATAATATCCTCATAATGCTCCAACCCTACTGACACACGCACCAAACCATCTGAAATTCCAACTTCAAGTCTATCAGCTTCATTCAATTTACTATGTGTTGTTGATGCTGGATGCGTTGCAATACTTCTGGTATCTCCCAAATTTGCTGACAATGACAATAGTTGCAATTTGTTTAAAAACTGTCTTCCAGCTTCAATACCTCCTTTTATTTCAAAAGCAACAATATTACCGCCTTTTTTCATTTGCTTTTTAGCTATGTCATATTGCGGATGCGATTTTAAAAACGGATATTTTACCAATTGCACATTTTCATGCGACTCTAAAAACTCTGCTACTTTTAACGCATTTTCACAATGTCTATCAACACGAACAGAAAGTGTCTCCAAGCTTTTTGATAATACCCACGCATTAAATGGTGATAATGCTGGACCTGTATTTCTTGAAAACAGATAAATTTCTCTAATCAAATCAGCTTTACCAACAGTAACACCACCTAAAACACGACCTTGACCATCTATTAATTTAGTTGCTGAATGAATAACCAAATCTGCTCCAAATTTAATAGGGTTTTGTAAATATGGTGTTGCAAAACAGTTATCTATCACCAATAGTAAATTGTGTTTTTTAGCTATGTTTCCTAGCAACTCTAAATCTAAAATATCAACCGCTGGATTGGTTGGCGTTTCTGCATAGAGAATTTTAGTATTTGGTTGAATAAGGCTTTCAATTTTATCAATTTCATTTACTTTGAAATAGCTCGTTTCAATATTCCATTTTGGTAAAAATTTGGTAAACAAACTATGTGTTGACCCAAAAACGCTTCGGCAAGACACCACATGATCACCTGCATTTAACAAAGCTGCAAATGTTGAAAACACAGCCGACATTCCTGTTGCGTATGCATAACCAGCTTCAGCACCTTCTAACTTGCAAATTTTATCTACAAACTCTGACGTGTTTGGGTTGGTAAATCGGCTGTAAATATTACGCTCTTTTTCTTCGGCAAATGAAGCGCGCATATCTTCGGCATCTTCAAACACAAAACTACTGGTTAAGTGCAATGGTGTTGAATGCTCTAAATACTGCGAACGCTCCATTTGTGTGCGTATCGCTTGGGTTTCAAAATGGTTTTCTTTGCTCATTATCTTTAGTTTTTTTCTTTTAGTTAATATGTTTTGAAAGGCGTAAAATATCACCAAAAACACCTCTTGCAGTAACTTCTGCGCCTGCTCCAGCTCCTTGAATTACAATAGGATGCTCTCCATACGATTCGGTGAAAACTTCAAAAATAGCATCAGCTCCTTTTACTTGCCCTAAAGCACTATCTTCAGGAATTGATACCAATTTCACTTCTAGATTCCCTTTGTCTTGTTGTAAATCTCCAGATAAATCACCAACATATCGCAATACATGATTTGGTTGTTGTTTATCTTTTACATTCTGAAATTCTGAATCAAGAACATCTAATTGCTGTAAAAATTCTGCAACCGAAATATCACGATATGCTTCAGGTATTAAATTTTGAACAGCAACATCATCAAACTCGTTTATTAAATCCAATTCGCGAGCTAGAATAAGTAGTTTCCTTGCCACATCATTTCCTGAAAAATCTTCACGTGGATCCGGTTCGGTAAAGCCTTTATCAATCGTTTCTTGAACAATGGTACTAAATGGTTTATCCTGAACCGAAAAGTTATTAAACAAGTAACTTAACGTTCCTGAAAACACACCACGAATACGTGTAATATTCTCACCAGATTCATGTAAAAGTTTAATAGTGTCTATTAACGGTAAACCTGCGCCAACCGTAGTTTCATACAAGTATTGCTTGTTGTTTTCTTTTAAATGTTGACGTAAATCCGCATAAAAATTATGCGAAATGGTATTGGCAATTTTATTAGACGATACCAAATCGAAACCTGCCTCTACCAATGGTTTATAATTCTCATGAAATGCTTTGCTTGCTGTGTTATCAACAGCAATAAGATTTTCAAAATGATGCGCTTTAGCAAACTCGATAACGTCTTGAATACTATAATTTTCTTCAGCTGAAGTAATCTCGGTTTTCCAGTTTTCTGAAACGCCATGTTTAGCCAACAATAGTTTTTTAGAATTGGCAATGGCGAACACATTTAAGTTAATGCCTTTACGCTTTTCAATCTCTGTTTTTGATTTTAAAATTTGATTAATCAAAGCGCCACCAACCAATCCGTGACCAAAAATAGCGATGTTTATCTTTTTTGAAATTCCGAAAATTTCACCATGAATTACATTTACAGCTTTATGTAATTGTGTCTTTTTAACCACCAAACTCACATTACGTCCTGTAACCGTATTGTTGAACAACAACGGTGTAATTTGATTTTTAATTAACGCATTGAATGGCTTGTGGAACGAACTTAACTCGATACCAATTATAGAAATCACCGCAACGTCATCTACCACTTCAATTTTATTAACATCTTTTGAGTAAAAATCGGTTTCAAACTCACGTTCTAAAGCAATAACCGCTTGTGTAGCTTGCGCGGAATTTATCACCAAACCAATACCTCTTTCAGAAGATCCTTGAGATACAATACTCACACTAATTCCGTAATTGCTCAACGCCTTAAAAATCCTCGCATCAACACCAACTTTACCTAACAAACCACGACCTTCTAAATTTATAAGCGCAACATCTTCTAGAACTGACAAAGACGTAACCTCTTTGTTGCTTGACTTTGCTGTGATTAACGTCCCTTCATCTTCTGGATTGAACGTATTTAAAATACGAAGATTGATATTCTTTTCAACTAGCGGAATAATGGTTTTAGCGTGTAAAACGCTTGTACCGAAGTTCGCTAATTCGTTAGCTTCGTTAAAGGATAATTCTCTAATTTTTTGTGCATCTTCTACCAAATCTGGATTTGCTGTGTAAATACCATTTACATGCGTGTAATTTTGCAGTTCTTCGGCATCTAAATAGTTTGCCAATAATGACGCTGAATAATTGCTTCCATTTCTGCCCAACAAGGTCGTTTCTCCATTTTTATTAGAGCCGATAAATCCTGTTACAACGTTTACAGTTGTACCATTATAGCTTTTAAAATGCGCCAAAACATTGTCTTTAGATTGCTTATCTTGAGGTTGTGCATTTATATAATTAGCATCTGTTTTTATCAAAACTCTGGCATCTGTTGGGTTGGCGTTAACACCTTTTGATTTTAATAAT
>NZ_JBNWKB010000023.1:0-31773 GCF_050509525.1 Gaetbulibacter sp. PBL-D1
TACAAAAGCAAGCACCTTTTCAGTATACCAGAGCCTATTATCAGGTATGGATATCCAATATTAAAATAGGAAGTGAAGGTATCGATTTTCATATTGCCAACTTAACGCCTAACAATAATGTAGTTATTGATAGTATTTATTTTAGAAACTTAAAAGGAGCATTAACACCTGTTAAAGGAAAATACGTTTCAAGATTAATTAAACGCAACCCAATTTCCGAAGGTCATCATCTAGCATTAATTAAGGAATTTCCATTCAAAATTTCTAATAGAGAATGTGTGGTAAGCTATAGAGAAAATGGAGAAAAAAAATATTTTAAAATAAGTAACCTTGTAGAAAACGAAGGTATTTATTATGAAAACGGACCTCCAAATTCCCAATCAGATTGACATTGCATTTCCTTTTTTAAAACAGTATCTTTAGCAGAGTAAAAAATCACTCTTGGGCGCATTAAAAAAGTTTTTTAAAGACACTATTATCTATGGTTTAGCAACAGTTTTACCTAGATTAATGAACTTTGTTTTAGTGCCACTACATACCGATACTTTAGAAACCACAAGTTATTCTGACAACACAACGTTTTATGTGTATGCTGCTTTTTTTAATGTATTGCTAACTTATGGTATGGAAACTGCTTTCTTCAGGTTTTTTAGTAAAAGTGAAGAAAAGCACAAGGTCTTTTCTACTGCATTAATAAGTTTAGTAGTTTCTACTGTTTTGTTCTTTGCAGCTGTCTTTAGTTTTAATCAACAACTTTCAGAGCTAGTAAATTTAGACCAAACCTACTTTAATTTGTTATTGGGTGTATTGGTGTTAGATACACTTGTTGTAGTGCCTTTTGCGTATTTAAGAGCAACAGGAAGACCAATAAGGTTTGCTTCAATAAAACTTTCTAATATACTCATATATGTTGCGCTGAACTTCTTTTTTCTTTGGGCAATACCAGAGTTTGGAATAGAGTTTTCTAGTTATGACAGTAGCAACTTAGTAAAGTACATATTCATTGCTAACCTTGTAGCGAGCATAGTAACGCTATTGTTACTGTCACCTTACTTTTTTAAGACAAAGCTTCAATTTAGCACGACAGTTTTTAAGCAACTTCTCAATTATGGTTGGCCAATAATGGTTGCTGGACTAGCGTATGTAATTAATGAGAATTTTGATAAATGGCTTTTACCAGAATTGTTAGGAAAAGATATTAATGGAGCATATAGTGGTTGCTATAAAATTGCAGTTTTTATGACCATTTTTATTCAAGGATTTAGGTTAGGAGCAGAACCGTTCTTTTTTAATCATGCTAAAGAACACAATGCAAAAGAAACCTATGCGACTATAATGAAATACTTTGTGATTTTTGGAAGTTTCATGTTGGTCTTTATAGTAGCTTATCTCAATATATTCAAAGAACTTATTGTTAGAGATGAAAGTTACTGGATAGCAATAGATATTGTTCCTATAGTGCTTTTAGCAAATCTTTGCTTAGGTATTTATTTCAACCTTGCTATTTGGTATAAGTTAACTGATAAAACGCGCTACGGAATGTATTTATCAATCGTAGGAGCTATAATCACAATTGGGTTCAATTATATAATGATTCCTAAAATTGGGTTTATGGCTTCCGCTTGGGCAACTCTAGCAGCTTATGCTGTTATGATGTTATTGTCATATGTTTTAGGACAAAAACATTATCCTGTTCCATATGATTTAAAAAAGATAGCTCTATACTTAATTCTAGCAGTAGTAATGTCAATAATAGTATTAAAAACCAATAGCAACTATTACCTAAATACAGGCTTAGTTTTATTATTTTTGGCGATAGTATTTGTTTCTGAAAAAGAACAAATCAAACAACTCTTAAAAAGAAAACAATGACCATAAAAATCATTAACAAATCCAATCACGCTTTACCTAACTACGAAACCATTGCTTCTGCAGGAATGGATTTACGTGCTAATTTATCTGAATCTAGAACCTTAAAGCCATTAGAGAGAAGTATTGTAGGTACAGGGTTATTTATGGAACTTCCTATTGGTTATGAAGCTCAAGTGAGACCACGCAGTGGTTTAGCAGCCAAAAAGGGAATTACAGTGCTCAATGCTCCAGGAACTATTGATGCTGATTATAGAGGAGAGATAGGAGTTATTTTGGTAAACTTATCTAATGAAGATTTTACTATCCAAAATGGTGAGCGTATTGCACAATTGGTTATTGCAAAACACGAACGTGCAGAATGGGAAGAAGTTCAAGAACTTTCTGAAACCTCAAGAGGTGAAGGTGGTTTTGGAAGTACAGGGACGAAATAAATTCCTGCGAACGCAGGAATCTCTTTTAGCAATTGTATGAAACTGTGGTATGTGTATATAATGAGCAATAGAGCTAATGGAGTTTTGTATATTGGTGTTACTGATAATATTGAAGAAAGGGTAAAAGAACATAAACTAAAAGTTTACCCAAAATCTTTCACAGCCAAGTATAATTGTACTATGCTTGTCTATTTTGAAGAGTTTGAAAATGGAAAAGATGCTGAAAAGAGAGAAAGGCAATTCAAAAAATGGAAAAGAAATTGGAAAATTGAATTGATAGAAGAAATGAATCCTAATTGGATAGATATTAGTGCCAATTGGAATCTAAATTTTAGCAAACTAAGAGAATAAAGAGATTCCTACTTTTATAGGAATTAAGTTTAACACAATAAAGATACCTGCTTTCGCAGGCAGTAATATGAAAATAATAGTACCAATGGCTGGTCGAGGCTCTCGACTTCGTCCGCACACATTAACAGTTCCAAAACCATTAATTCCTGTTGCTGGACAATCAATAGTACATCGATTAGTAAAAGATATTGCTAAAATTTTAAAACAACCAATTGAAGAAGTCGCTTTTGTTTTAGGAGATCCTGCTTTTTTTGGCGACGATGTTGTAGATAGTTTAACTGCATTAGCGACCGATTTAGGAGCTAAAGCGTCAATTTATAGGCAAGACCAACCTTTAGGAACAGGACATGCGATAATGAGCGCTAAAGCATCACTTTCAGGACCTGCAGTTATTGCCTATGCTGATACATTAATAAGAGCAGATTTTAATTTAGATCCAGAAGCTGATGCTGTAATCTGGACAAAACAGGTTGAAAACCCTCAAGCGTTTGGAGTTGTAAAACTTAACGCTAACAACGAAATTATTGAACTGGTTGAAAAACCTCAAGAATTTGTTAGTGACCAAGCGGTTATTGGTATTTACTATTTTAAAGATGTAGGCGTTTTAAAAAGCAAACTACAAGAAGTTCTTGATGAAAATATTATGAATGGTGGCGAATACCAAATAAATGATGGTATAAAACGCATGATGGCAGAAGGAAAAGTCTTTAAAACAGGAACTGTTGATGAATGGATGGACTGTGGTAACAAACCTGTAACGGTTCAAACCAATAGTAAAATGCTCAATTTTCTTAAAAATGATGGTGAGCACCTAATTAGTGATTCAGTGACACTTCACAATTCAAAAATCATAGAGCCTTGTTTTATAGGAGAAAACGTGGTATTAAACAATACAACAGTAGGTCCAAACGTTTCTATTGGCAATAATTGCGTTATTGAAAATTCAACCGTTAAAAATAGCTTAATTCAAACGCATACAACCGTTAAAAATGCTAATTTAGAGGATGCTATGATTGGTAATCATGTATCCTATGACGGAAACTTTAAAACCATTAGTATTGGAGATTATTCGGTTTTGGAATAAATTCCAGTAAAAACAGGAATCTTTTAAACCTAAGTTTGGAATAACAATTGCAATAGCATTCAAGACAAAGCAAAGAAACACTAATAATGAAATACAATACCTACATCGTTGCCATACTATTTGGACTATTTTTTATTCCACAAACTAGTATTGCTCAAGTCGATTTTAACAAACGACCAGACGATGATTTAGGTAATGTCGAAGATGCATATCAAGAATTATTTTTTGAAGCCCTAAAGCAAAAAGGTATTGAAAACTACCAACGTGCAGTAGATGCTCTTTTAAAATGCATAAAAATTAACGATTCTGATGCTGCTTTGTATTTCGAGTTGGGTAAAAACTATAATAAGCTTAAAAACTTTGGAGCTGCTGAAGATGCTCTAAGAAAAGCCATTTCAAAGTCACCAGAAAACGAATGGTACATGGACGAGCTTTATGATGTTTACATTCAGCAGAATGATGTTGACAAAGCGGTAAAAACCGTTAAGCAGCTTGTTAAATACCATCCAGACTACAAAGAAGACCTAGCAGGATTATACATAAAAGCCGAAAAGTATAAAGACGCTATAAAACTTCTTGATGAGTTAGATGAAGAATTTGGGATTAGTGAGAATAGAGATTATATGCGAAATCAAATCTATAACATAACAGGGAATGATGACGATCGCATTGAAAATCTTGAAGACCGAGTTAAAAATAATCCTCAAAACGAAGACAATTATTTAAAACTCGTGTACAGATATAGCGAAATAGGAGACACACAAAAAGCGTTTGATACAGCGCAACGTCTTTTAGAAATCAATCCAGAATCGCAATTGGTTCATCTTGCATTGTATAAGTTTTATTTAAATGACAATGACACTCAAAATGCCATTAACTCTATGAAAATTGTACTTACAAGTGCATCGATTAATCCTGAGGCAAAAACAAAAGTATTTAACGATTTTGTAGAGTTTGTGTCTAAACATCCTGAGTACGAATCGCAATTAATAGATGTTACAGCTTTGGTGGATAATGATAAAAGCAAAAAAACACTATTAGAATTAGGTCAGTACTACTTAAAATCTGGAGACAAAACCAAAGCACTAAGCTACTATGAGGAAGCTTTAAAGCAAGAACCTAGCAACTACAACATTATTAAAGATGTATTGTTACTTCAGTTAGAACTTAATCAAAATGATAAAGTAGTTGCTAAGAGTAATCAAGCGTTAGAACTTTATCCTGCACAACCCATATTTTACCTTATAAATGGTGTTGCAAACAATAAGCTAAAGCAACCAAAGCAAGCAATTGAAAGTTTAGAAACAGGATTAGATTATATTATTGATGATCCTAAAATGGAAGCCGATTTTTATACGCAATTAAGCACTGCATATAAATTGAATAATAATATATCAAAATCTGAAACGTTTGCTAAAAAAGCCCAAGCTATTGCTGGTGGTCAACAATAATGTTCCTGAAAATCTATGATGAAGCAAATTAAAATATTAGTTGTTACAGTTGTGGTATGTGCTGTTTATGGATGTAAATCTACCAAAAGCGTTACTGACACTGGAACGCTCAATACAAGCATTACTGCAAAACAACTTATTAGAGAAAATTCTAAACAGGAAATCCGATTTAAAACCTTGCAAGCCAAAGTAAAAATAGACTATACTCAAGGTGACGATTCTCAAGGTTATACAGTAAACCTTAGAATAAAAAAAGATGAAACCATCTGGTTGAGTGCTACTTTGGGTTTAGCTAGAGCCATGATAACACCAGATAGAGTTCAGTTTTACGACAAAATAAACAATCAGTATTTTGATGGTGACTACACCTTACTAAGTAATATTTTAGGAGTAGAACTAGATTTTAAAAAGGTTCAAAACCTACTTGTGGGAGAAGCTATTTATAATTTAAAAGATGACACCTACAAAGCATCAACCCATCAAGAATCTTATGTGCTTGAGCCTAAAAACCAAAAAGCAGTATTAGAGCTGTTTTACTTAATAAATCCAGGACATTTTAAAATGGATTCGCAACAACTGTATCAACCATTACAGCAACGTATGTTGCAAGTAGATTATAAATCCTATCAGGAAGTACAACGACAAATTGTTCCAGAAAACATACATATTTCTGCAGTTGAAGCAACCAGTGAAGTTACTATTGATTTGGAGTACAAATCAGTGTCGCTTAATGAAGAAGTACGTTTTCCATTTAAAATACCTTCAGGGTTTAAAGAAATAATATTATAACATGTATAGTAAGCCAACCTTAATAGTAATGATATGTTTCTTTATGAACATTGGTTTCGGTTTTGCGCAAAGTGATAAGCAAAAGGAACTCGAAGCGCAACGTAAGAAATATCAAAATGAATTAAAGCAATTAAATGCCTTGCTATTTTCTGATAAGAAAAAGGAAAAGTCAGTAATTTCATTGGTAGAAGACCTTAACTACAAGGTAAATGTTAGAAAAAACCTGATTAAAATTACTAATGATCAAGCCAATTTATTAACTAGGGAAATCAACGATAACCAAAATGAAATTTCCAGCCTTAGAGAGCAATTAAAACAGCTTAAAGCAGATTATGCTGCAATGATTGTAAAGTCTTATAAAAGCAAGTCAGAGCAAAGTAAAATCATGTTTCTGTTATCGGCAGATAATTTTCAGCAAGCTTATAAGCGTTTACAATACTTAAAGCAATATAGAAATTACCAAGAAGAACAAGGCGAAGCGATTAAATCAAAAACTGCACGTTTACAAGAATTAAATACGTCTTTAATACAACAAAGAGAAGACAAGCAAAAGCTTATTGAAGAAAACCGAATTGCCAAAAAGCAGTTGGAAGGAGAACTCAAAGAGCACGAAACACTTATGGCTTCTATACGCCAAAACATGAGTAAATATGCGTCTCAAATAAAAGTAAAGCAGCAGGAAATAGATAAAATTGACAAAGAGATTGACAGGTTAATTAAAGAAGCCATTGCAGCTTCTAATAAAAAAGCAGGAAAATCTACTACATCTAAAGGGTTTGCATTAACTGCTGAAGCTAAACAGTTGGCTGCTAATTTTCAATCTAACAAAGGACAATTACCTTGGCCTGTTGAAAAAGGAGTTGTTAAAGTACGCTATGGTAATCAACCATCACCAATTGATAGAACTGTAACGTTTAATAGTCCTGGAGTTAGAATTGCAACCGAACAAGGCGCAAAAGTGCGAGCGGTTTTTGATGGTGAAGTTTCTGAAATTTTAGTTATACCAAATGCTAATCCTGTAATTATGATTAGGCATGGTAACTACATTACAGTTTATAAAAACCTATCAAAAATTTACGTCAAAAAAGGTGATAAAATTACTACCAAACAAGAAATAGGAGAGGTGTTTACCAACAAAAACACAGGTGAAACTATGCTAGGTTTTGGAGTTTACAAAGACTCTCAAACTCAAAATCCTGCAAGCTGGATTTACAAAATGTAATAGCATTTTGAAAACTATTTTAGGATTTACAAAATGTGAAGAATTCCTGTGAAAACAGGAATCTTATAGAGTCAAATAATGACATTAAATCTGTCATTCCGCACTTGATGCGGAATCCAAAAAAACATAATTAAAGTAAATAATGTTTGTGTTTATAAGTGTCACTTCGAGTAAAATTCTGCAAGAATTTTGTATCGAGATGTACATTTTTGATGGAAATTTTCTTATTTTCGATACAAATTCCACTCATTTTAATCGTAAAAATTTACTCTAACGGACGAAAATTTCTTATCCATTGTTCACGTTAATTACTCAAACAATGCTTTAAGTTCAGTTGCGTCGTTTGGTTTTAGCTTTCCTGCAAGTACCAAACTTAACTGTTTACGTCTTAAGGCAGCATCAAAGCGTTCTTTTTCTAAATCGGTTTCAGGAACAATTTCAGGAACAGATACTGGTCTTCCAGTTTCATCTACAGCTACAAAAGTGTATATAGCTTCGTTAGCTTTGGTTTTAATTCCAGACTCTCTATCATCAATCCAAACGTCAATATAAACTTCCATAGATGTTTTAAATGCTCTTGATACCTTGGCTTCAACAGTTACAACACTCCCTAATGGTACTGACCTATTAAAAGCCACATGGTTAACCGAAGCAGTAACTACAATACGTCTGCTGTGGCGTCTTGCAGCAATACTAGCAGCACGATCCATACGAGCTAAAAGCTCTCCTCCAAAAAGGTTGTTTAATGGATTGGTTTCACTTGGAAGTACCAAGTCGGTCATTACAGTTTTAGATGCATTGGGTGTCTTTGCTTTCATGTCTATGAATTTGAATGCAAAGGTAAGGTGCTTTTAAAAACTAAAGAAAGAAAATATTAGTTTAATGCTTTTACTAATAACCAAGCGTCAGGATTGTGCGTTCTTTTTATGTCACGCAAGGTTTTAAGAGCTTCAAGTCTATCAACATGACTAGAATATACTACCTCGTGTAAGCCATATTTGTTAACACCAATTTTTCTAGCCTTATAACCAAGTGCTTTTAACTGTGCTACTTTCTTATCAGAGTTTTCTTCAACTCTAAAAGCACCAGCAATAATGTGGTAGTTGCCTTGTTGTTTTTCAACAGTTAGTGTTGCAGCAGGTAAAGGATTTTCAATTACAAACGTAGCCTCTTGTACTTTGTTGTCTAGTTGGGTGTTAGCTTCTTCTTGCGCTAATTGATTTTGAGATTCTATTTCATTAATGTAGTAGTTAGAAGCTACAAAACCACCAAGACCTAAAAACAGAACAGCAATGGCAGCATATTTTAAATATGGTCTAGATTTGCGTTTTTCAGGAGTTACGGTAATTGGAATGACGTTCTCAATAGTTTCAACTTCTTCTTTGTATACTTCTCTAGTAACTTGATTTGATACAAATTGAGATAAACCAAAAGCATCAGTTAAGTAATTGATGTGATAAGAAGGGTCAAAAACAATTTTTCCTTCAGCATTTAAAACCAATTCACCAATATTATCAAAGGTTAAAGTTTCACCTTGAACCAAATACGATTTAATAGATTTAACGTGCTTGTTTAGTTTTTGAGAAGCAACCTCATAAGGGATTTTTTCTACCTCAGCAATATAAGATGATAATAAACCATCATTATGTTGTAGTTGCTCGTTAAAAGACAATACTTTTTTTGGAGGGTAGAATGAGTTAGTAGACTCATGTACTTTTGCAGAAACGCTTTTGGTTAAAAACGCTCCAAACTCTGGTATAGTTACACAATCATATCTGTATAACAAATCACTTATGTAGGTTTCCAATTGCATAAAAACAAAGTTAAAAATTTTTGTATGCGAATAAAAATTCGGCTTAACTATTTATTAACACTTTAAAATTTAGTTTATTGTAGGTTCAAAACCAGCGTAATAGTTATGAATACTGAACAATTAATTTATACATTGGCGTTACAACACGTACCAAATATTGGCGATATTACCGCTAAGAAGCTTATAAAAAGTTGTGGTTCTGCTGAAGCTGTTTTAAAAGAAAAGAAGCAAAACCTTTTAAAAATAGATGGTATTGGTAGTGCTACAATTAGCGATTTGTTTAATTCATCGCATATTTCAGCTGCTGAAAATGAAATTAAATTTATTGAAGACAACAATATTGCTTGCTTATATTTTATGGATAACGATTATCCAGAACGGTTAAAACATTGTATTGATGGACCAATTGCGTTGTTTCAGTCTGGAAATATCAATCTTAAAGAAAAACGCATTATTAGTATTGTTGGAGCAAGAAAAATTACTACGTATGGAATAGCGTTTTGCGAAAAGCTAGTTGAAGAATTAGCAGTTTTTAATCCTGTAATCGTTTCAGGGTTTGCTTATGGAACAGATATTACTGCCCAAAAAGCAGCATTACAACATAATTTGCAAACCATAGGTTGCTTAGCTCATGGTTTAAATCAAATTTATCCTAAAACCCATAAAAAATATATGGTTGATGTTGAACAACATGGTGGGTTTTTTACTGATTTTTGGAGTACTGACGTTTTTGACAGAACCAATTTTTTAAAACGCAACAGGATTATTGCAGGACTTAGCGAAGCTACTATAGTTATTGAGTCTGCAGAAAAAGGAGGTAGCTTGGTTACTGCTGATATTGCAAGCTCATATAACAGAGATGTATTTGCTGTTCCTGGAAGAACTACCGATTTGCAAAGTGTAGGTTGCAATAATTTGATTAAATATCAAAAAGCACATGCATTAACTACACCATTAGATATTCCATATATATTAAATTGGCAGTTAGAAGGCGAAAAAAAGCCAGCAGTACAAAAGCAATTGTTTGTTGAACTAGATACTACAGAAAAAGCAATATATAATTACCTAAAAGAAAACGAAAAGCAACAACTAGATGTCATAGCCATTAACTGCAACTTACCTATTTTTAAAGTAAGCAGTACCTTGCTAAATATGGAGTTAAAAGGCGTAATAAGGCCTTTACCAGGAAAGCTGTTTGAGGTTATTTAATAACCGGCTTTTTCTCTAACTCTTTTTAAAACATCGTCAGCAACCACTTTGGCTTTTTCAGCACCTAAAGCAAGTGCTTTATCAATTTCGCTAAGATTATTCATATAGTAGTTGTATTGCTCACGTTGTTTCGCAAATTTTTCAATAATTAATTCAAACAAAGCCTGTTTAGCATGTCCATAACCATAACCACCTTTTTCATAATTGGCTTTCATGGTTTCTATTTGACTTTCTGTAGCTAGTAAACTATAAATCGCAAAACAATTACAAGTTTTCCAGTCTTTTGGCTCTTCAAGAGGTGTACTATCCGTTTCAATAGACATAATTTGTTTGCGCAGCTTTTTATCAGCTAAAAAGATATTAATAAAATTACCTCTACTCTTACTCATTTTTTCACCATCGGTTCCAGGAATGAGTTTGGTGCTTTCTTGAACTTTAGCCTCTGGTAAAATAAAAGTTTCACCCATTTTAGTATGAAAACGAGTCGCTACATCACGTGTCATTTCAAGGTGTTGTAGTTGGTCTTTTCCAACAGGAACAATATTGGCATCGTATAATAAAATATCAGCAGCCATAAGCATTGGGTACATAAACAAACCAGCATTTACATCGTCTAGCCTATCAGCTTTGTCTTTAAAACCATGCGCTAATTTTAAACGTTGATAAGGAAAAAAGCAATCTAAATACCAAGCAAGTTCAGTTACTTGAGGTACATCGCTTTGTCTGTAAAACACAGTTTTTTCAACATTTAACCCAAAGGCTAACCAGGTTGCTGCAACAGAGTAGGTATTGTGTCGTAACTCTTCAGCATTTTTTATTTGTGTAAGAGTATGCAAATTGGCAATAAATAAAAACGATTCGTTTTTTTGATCGTTTGCCATTTCTATTGCTGGTATAATTGCACCTAAAATATTACCTAAATGTGGAGTTCCTGTACTTTGTATTCCTGTTAAAATTCTTGCCATATCAACTTCCCACTTAAGGGAGAATCTCATTAAATTAAACTTGATTATATCGTCAGCAAAGGTAATTTTTTTAGTAGAATTGTTGAATTAATTTGAGTAGTTTTGAGGCTTATGAAAATTTTTAAGTACATTTTTTGGGTTTTATACAGGATTTGGTTCTACATTTTAGTAGCACTACCTATAATTGTGCTCTTCCCTGTACTTTTAATTTCTATCTTAAAAGAGTCTTGGTATTCATTTTTTTTCAAGTTAGCACGCATTTGGGCTAAGTTTATTTTAATTGGGATGGGTTTCAATTACAAAATTGAAAGAGAGCAAACACCTGAAAAAGGAAAAAGCTATATGTTTATTGCTAACCACACCTCTATGACAGACATTATGCTAATGCTAGTGGCTGTTAAAAATCCATTTGTGTTTGTTGGAAAAGCTGAATTAGCTAAAATACCTTTGTTTGGATTTTTCTATAAACGTACAAGTATATTAGTAGACAGAAGTAGTGAAAAAAGCCGAAAAGCAGTTTTTTTAAGAGCGCAACGAAGACTTAAACAAGGTATGAGTATTTGTATTTTTCCTGAAGGTGGTGTTCCTGATGAAAGTATTGTTTTAGACGAATTTAAAGATGGCGCTTTTAGAATGGCTATTAACCATCAAATACCAATTGTACCTTTAACTTTTGCTGATAATAAAAAACGTTTTTCTTATACTTTTTTTAGTGGAGGACCAGGGAAAATGAGAGCTAAAGTACATAAGTTTTTAATCACTAATGGACTTAAAGTTGACGCAACAAAACCATTGAATTCTAAAGCGCATAGCATTATTTTAAATCAGTTATCAAAGTATCATAAAACCTAAAAAGCTGCACTTGGCACAGAGCAGCTTTTAGTCATCATTGCGAGTTTGCAATAACTAATCTAACCAACTAAAAAAACCTAAAACTTATAACTTAAGCCTGTATATACGCCAATAAAGTAAGGTTGAAAATCGCCTGAACTGTTAGAGAACGTATTTATTTGGTACTTGAACATAGGTTCAAGATTTATTTTTACTTTTTCTGATAAGTTATAGTTCATTCCTAATCCAAAATTGGCACTATAACTCATGTCTTTTATATTAGTAGCTTCACCTATAAGAGTTCTACCATTTTCATTAACAGCATAAATTTCATTTTTGTTTACAAACAACGTACTGAAACCACCAATAACATTAATTCCTACCTTTTTATTTAATAATGTGTACTCCAATTCAATAGGAACTTCTATAAACCCAAATTGCTGATCGATTGAACTATTTGCTTGAGCTTTTATAAGTTCTGGTGAGTGAACATTGTTTAAACTTTGAGCGCTTATTAGTGTATTGTTAGAGGCACTGTTGTTAAGTTTTACATTGCTTAACCTAGCACTCATAGAGTCAATGTTTTGGTAGGCAATAACATTGTTTGTGCCATAACCTAAATCTACTTTATTTACACCAACCCTTACTTTTAGTTTATCGTTAAACGCATAGCTACCGTTAATACCATAACTCATGCTGATTTCACCAGTTTTTGAGTTGTCCACAAACTGCTCGTCAATAGCTGAACCTTTACCTAGTGAATTGAAATAAACAGGCGCCACATTTGGAGAAATGTTCCACCTGCTTAGTTTCGATTCTTCTTTTTCTTCTTCATTTGTATTGTTAGCTTCAGCAATAGCATCTTCTATAGTTTTGTCTTCTGTATTTTCGTTTTCTTCATCTATAGCATTAGTTTTAGGATCATTGTCCTCTGCTGTATCACCATTATTGTCTTTATTTGATGATTGAGCAACAGTCGTTTCAGAATCTTTAGCTCCTTTTATAAGATTATCTAAGTCTTCTTTGTTTTTCAAATGGCTTTCAGGCTTTTGATTGCTATTTGATGATTTAGTATCATTTTGGGCAACAGTGGTTGCTTTATTTGGATTGGTAGTTGGGTTGTTTTGATTTTTAGAAAAATGCTTTTGATTTTCTTGAGTTTTATAATTGATGTCTTTGGTAGTGTTGGAGCTTGCTACTTTAGATGTTGAATTTGATGAGTTATCACTTATACCTTTTGATGTTTTATTTTTATCTTCTTCAAAAGTACTGGTGTTTTCATTTGCAACTTCAGTGGTATTACTTATTGAGGTGTTGTTGTTTTCAAAATTACTATTATCTTTGTTAGAATCTTCGTTGTTTGAAGCTCCATTGGGAGTTTCAGTATCTACAATTTCAGAAGGTGTGTTTGTAGTGCCAGAATCTGACAAAATACTATTACCTACAGTAAATAACAGCACTAACAATGCTGCAACACCTGCAACTTTCCACCAAATAGGAATAACTCTGCGTTTACGTTTTTTATTATTTAAGTTAGCCTGAATGTTTTCCCATACAGCATCATTAGGAGTGGCTTCAAAGTTTTTGAGCTTCTCCTGAAAAAGTCTGTCTATGTTCTTTTTTTCACTCATTATAATGTTTGCGAGTTTATGCTCGCCTTGTATTGTTCAATCTTTTCTTTTAAAATCAATCGTGCTCTGGCAAGATTAGATTTTGAGGTTCCTGTTGATATGTTTAGCATCTCTGCTATTTCTTTATGCGAATAACCGTCTAGAGCATAAAGGTTAAATACTAACCTATAACGATCTGGTAACTCTTGAATAATGCTTAGTAAAAAGTCAATAGTTACTGCGTCTTCATCAATTTCTACACTAACATCTTCAATTTGCTCTTCATTAACAATATCAAAAACACCAACACTTCTATACCTTTGTAACGCAGTGTTAATGGTTATTCGTTTCATCCAGCCTTCTAAAGAACCTTTGCTTTTATATTGTGATATTTTGTTGAAAATAGTCACAAAAGCATCTTGCAGATTGTCTTCTGCCTCTACATAATTTCTTGAGTACTTAAGACAAAGCGAAAATAGTTTGCTCGAATAGAGCTTATATAGTTGACTTTGAGCTTTAGTATCATTTTTTTTACAATGTTCTATGAGTTGCTCTAAACTCACATTATAAAGGTATTAGTTAGTCCAAATTAATTACTCAACAACAGGAATTTCTACTATGTAGTACAAATCGTTACCATTTTCGTCTTCACCTTGCCAAAATCTAAACACATAAGTACCATTACTGTTTACCATAAAGTTAAAGGATACTTCCTCTAAAGTAGCTGATTGGGTACAGCTTTGCTCTGGGTATACTGTGTTTATGACAGCAATAGTTCGTTGGTTTAACTCACTATCGTAATAAAAGTCATTAAACACATAACAGCCTGATGGTTTGTAGTAGCTTACATATATTGTGTAAGTTTCACCTAATACAAATTCTTCTGGCATATCCACACTCTCTATAGGTAATATCTCATAGTAAAATGAGGGAGCATCATCTTCTAACGAACATGACGTTAGTGATAGGATAAAAACAAATAGAAATAATATTTTTTTCATAGTTAAATTTGGTTTTGGGTAATACCTTTTCAAAAGGTAGATACATAAAGTGTAAAAAGGTTGCGTTAAAAAATAAAAAAAATCCCGTTTTAAGGGATTTTTAAGTTTTAATTAGCTTCTTTAATAGTATTCCTAACTTTCTCTTCGAGTTCATCCATAAGTTCAGGATTGTCTTTAATTAGGTTTTTTACAGCATCTCTACCTTGACCAAGTTTGGTGTCATCATAACTAAACCACGAACCGCTTTTCTTTATAATTTCATGTTCAACAGCAATATCCAATATTTCACCAACTTTTGAAACTCCTTCTCCATACATAATATCAAATTCAGCAGTTTTAAACGGTGGAGCGACTTTATTTTTAACCACTTTAACTCGTGTTTTATTACCAGAAACATTTCCATCAGATTCTTTAATTTGAGTAGAGCGTCTAATGTCTAATCTAACTGAGGCATAGAATTTTAAAGCATTACCACCAGTTGTAGTTTCAGGGTTTCCAAACATAACACCAATTTTTTCGCGTAATTGGTTAATGAAAATCATTGTACAATTAGTCTTACTGATAGAGCCTGTAAGTTTTCTAAGCGCTTGAGACATTAATCGTGCATGCAGTCCCATTTTAGAGTCACCCATTTCACCTTCAATTTCACTTTTAGGTGTAAGAGCAGCAACAGAATCAATCACAATAATATCAATAGCTCCAGAACGCACTAAGTTATCAGCAATTTCAAGTGCTTGTTCACCATTGTCAGGTTGAGAAATGATTAGATTTTCTAAGTCAACACCTAATTTTTCAGCGTAAAATCTATCAAAAGCATGCTCAGCATCAATAAAAGCAGCAATACCTCCAGCTTTTTGAGCTTCAGCAATAGCATGTAACGTTAAGGTTGTTTTACCAGAAGATTCCGGACCATAAATTTCAATAATTCTACCTCTTGGATAACCACCAACTCCTAATGCAATATCAAGCCCTAATGAACCAGAAGGGATAGAATCAACATCTGCAACCGCTTGGTCACTCATTTTCATTACAGTCCCTTTTCCATAGGCTTTATCTAGTTTATCTAAAGTAAGCTTAAGTGCTTTTAATTTAGCGTCTTTTTCAGTACTCATCTACACAGTGTTTTTCTTAAATTAATCATGCTAAAATACGATAACTTTTCATTTTTTTCAATCATACGACGCAACCTTTTTACACTTTTTGCATCTACTTAATAATTAAGGGAAATCTTGCTATGAAATTCTTTAAAAAAACAATTGTAAACAATGTATTAGGTGTTTCAGTTGCTATACATGTAAATAGTAACTGTAAAGCCGATGGAGGTTAACTCGTGTTATATTTTGGATTTTTAAATGAAAAAATATTAATAACGAGTTAGTCTACTAAAAGCACTTTATGAAAACCATAAAGTGCTTTTTGCATTTTAATAAGGCTAATCCTTAAAAAATAGTACCTTTGCCCAAAATTAATCTTTAACCTTAAAAAAATAGTATAGCATGCAACTGTACAATAACTTAAGTGCTAAAGAAAGAGCAGAACTTATTGAAAAAGCGGGAAAAGAACGCTTAACAATCTCTTTCTACAAATATGCCAAAATTGGCAACACTCAACTTTTTAGAAATCACATGTTTTTAGCTTGGGACGATCTTGACGTCTTAGGAAGAATTTATGTTGCACACGAAGGTATTAATGCACAACTTTCTGTTCCTGCAGATAACTTTGATGCTTTTAAAACTCATTTAGATACCATCACTTTTCTTGAAAACGTGCGTTTAAACATTGCAATTGAACACGATAATTATGCGTTTTTAAAGCTGAAGGTAAAAGTGCGCGACAAAATTGTAGCTGATGGATTAAACGACAATACTTTTGATGTTACTGATAAAGGAGTTCATGTTGAAGCTGAAAAGTTTAACGAACTTATTGAAGACCCTAATACTGTTTTGGTAGACATGCGTAACCACTACGAAAGTGAAATAGGACATTTTAAAAATGCCATTACTCCAGATGTGGATACCTTTAGAGAATCTTTAGACCTAATAGAAGAAGACTTAAGAGAGCACAAGGAAGATAAAAAGCTAGTGATGTATTGTACTGGTGGAATTAGATGTGAAAAAGCTAGTGCCTATTACAAACATAAAGGCTTTAAGCAAGTCTATCAGTTAGAAGGCGGTATTATAAATTATGTAAGACAAGTTGAAGAAAAAGGGCTTGAAAATAAGTTTATTGGTAAAAATTTTGTGTTTGATCAAAGACGTTCAGAACGTATAAGTGATGATGTTATAGCGCAATGCCATCAGTGTGGTGAACCTGCTGATATGCACACTAACTGTGCTAATGAAGCTTGTCATTTACTATTTATTCAATGTGATGCTTGTAAAGAAAAAATGGAAAACTGCTGCTCTACAACATGTATGGAAATAAACCGTTTACCACATGAAGAACAAAAAGCATTACGTAAAGGACAAGGCAATAGCAATGACATTTTCAAAAAAGGAAGAGCAGATCATTTACCGTTTAAAAAAGATTTGCGCAATATTTTTGAGACTATAGGCAAAAAGTCATAAATGAACATATATAAACTTTTACAACTCAACAGAAAAATTAAAAGCCATCGCATAAAGTTTTTAGGACTTTTTCTGTTGCATAAATTTAACAAACGTTATTTGGCTGTCAATTTAGACCCTGTAATGGCTTGTAATTTACGTTGTAAAATGTGCTACTTTACAGATGCCGATTATGTAAAAACTCTTAAAGGCCAGTTTAAGGAAGAAGACTTAAAGCTTGTCGCAGACACTATTTTTAATAGAGCTTTAAAGCTTCAAATAGGTTGTGGTACTGAGCCTACTTTATATAAGGATTTGCCAAAAATTGTGGCGTTAGGTAAGCAATATAATGTACCTTATATTTCGTTAACTACAAATGCGAATTTATTGACTGAAGAAAAGATTGAAGAACTTGTTAAAGCAGGCTTAAATGAGTTTACTATTTCATTGCATGGAGTCACTAAAGAAACCTATGAAGGCTTTATGAAAAAAGCTAGCTATGAAAAGTTTCACAATGCATTTAAGGCTTTTGCTAAGTTGAAAACTAAATATAATTTTAAGGTTCGAATTAATTATACATTCAATAAAGACAATTTTTACGAACTAAAAGAGTTTTTCAATCACTTTAATCCAAATAGTTTTGATATTCTTCAAATACGACCTATTCAAAAAATAGGAAATACTGAGTATAATGATTTTGATATTTCATCATTAACTCAGGACTATCCTGAGGTAATAGCTAGCATAAAAGAGGTTTGTAAAACAAATAACATAACTCTATTAGCACCTAATACTCTAACGGGTTTAAATTCTGAAAATCAATCTAGCTTTGTGTTTGACTATACATTTTGCTACATTTCGCCTCAAAAGTTTTGGAAAGAAGGCTTTAATTGGCGAGAAGTAAGTTTTAATGAGTTTTCTAAACAAATAAACTGGAGTCAAACACTGTTTTCAAATATTTTTAGGTCTAAAAAACAACTTAAGTCACTGTCTAATAGACTTAATTATGAGGTTGAATTTAACTAAAACCAAATTTTACTTTTTTATCAGTTTTATAGTTTTTGTTTCTGAAAGATCGTTTTTCATAATCAAAAAATACATTCCGTTAGACAATTGAGATAAATCAATACTTGTTATTCCTTCAGAAATAGAATCAATAGACATTATGTTCTTTCCTAATACATCAACAATATCAGCATTAATAATTTTTGAGCCTGATTTAATTATAATCACATCGTTGAAAGGATTTGGATAAACAGAAGTAGAAGCAAAGGTTTCTTCTTCAACATTTAAAACACCAGATATGTTAAAAGTGTGTGTAACGGTTTCTCCGTTATAAGTTGCTTCCCATTTCCAAGCACCATTCATATCGTAAATACCAGAATAATACCAATACCAATAAGAAGCAACATAACTATCGGTTAAATTGAAATCCCAATTGTACAAAATGGAGTCATCAGGTTTTATGATTTTTAAATTTACATTTGTTCCTGCTTCTTGATCTCTAAGGTAAAGTGCAAAATATACTGTGTCTTCAGTGTCAAAGTCGTCGTTTTCGTTAGTGATTTCTTGAGTTGGACAAGCAGGAAAAATAGGAGGAGATGTGTGAGTCATTAAAGCGTTTACTCTTGGGTTGTTATAAGGTTTTTGCGACTGCCACCAAGTATCTCCATTAAGACTATTACATGCTCCTTGATATGGGTCGACTAGTTGAGTGTAAGTATTGTCGGTATACACTTCAAAATGTAAATGAGGTCCAGTAGAACTGCCAGAGCTACCAACAATTCCTAAAAATTCTCCTTCAACTACCATTTCCCCAACATTTTTAGTTGTTAATGATCCATTTTTCATGTGGCCATACCACGCAACGCTTCCATCAACATGCTGTACATATACTGCATTCCACGGATTGTTATTAAGTCCACAGTTTCTATCATATTCTCCATCGCCTTTAGCTATGATTTGACCTGGTGCAGCAGCAACAATTTCGGCTTCATCAAAATCCATCATCTTCCAACCAAAAGGCCATGTAAAAATATCTATTCCTTGATGGTTGTAACCACTGCTTAAGTCGTAAGTTTTTGTGCCACAATTATAGTCAGTAAGTTGATCTGGATAAGAAGGGTTTTGATCTACATAATTTGAAATTCCCCAAACATCGTTATAACTCGCTCCAGTAGCTTTTTGAACAGGCCAGATAAAAAGTGGATGTGTGCCAGCACGATTATTTCCTAGAAACATTAATTTGTTTTCACGACGTAATTCTTCAACACTATTGTGAAGCATTGATTTAATATTATCTCTTTCAACATCAGTTAAACAGGGAAGATTATTAGTATTAAACACATATTCTCCTCCAACTGGATTATTAACGGTTTGAGCGTTAATTACGTTAGCAAGACAAAATAAAAAAGCAAAGAGTAAAGTTTTAAAATGCATAGTAATGGTTTTTAGAGTTTGTACTATAGTATCGAGAAAAATCAAAAATGTTAGCATTCTTTTTTAATAAAATTTAATTTTTATCTAATATACTGATAAATAGTGTTTTGAACTTTAATTAAATAAGATTTTCTAAACAATCAATTGATTTATTATACTCAATAAATAATCTTATCTTTACATTTGAAAATAAATATTAATCAGCATTCAGAAACCAATTGGTTTACTGAATTTTATATAAAATTTTATGGCTTGTAACAGTTGCTCAACTGGTAAAGATGGTCAACCAAAAGGATGTAAGAATAATGGAACATGCGGAACAGATAGCTGCAATAAACTAACTGTTTTTGATTGGTTGGCAAACATGTCTTTACCTAATGGAGAAGAACCTTTTATTGGTGTTGAGGTTAGGTTTAAAAATGGAAGAAAGCAATATTATAAAAACACTGAGAACTTAACATTAAGCATTGGAGACGTAGTTGCTACTCAAGCTAAGTCAGGACATGATATAGGTATGGTAACGCTTACAGGAGAATTGGTAAGAATTCAAATGAAGCGAAAAAAGGTTGACATTAATGACGAAGAAGAAGTCTTAAAAATTTACCGTAAAGCCAACCAAAAAGATATTGATGTTTGGTCTTCTGCAAGAGATAAAGAAGAAGCTATGAAAGTTAAAGCAAGACAGTTTGCGATTGACTTAAAGCTAAAAATGAAAATCTCTGATATCGAATATCAAGGAGATGCTAGTAAAGCTACGTTTTATTATACTGCTGAAGAGCGTGTGGACTTTAGAGAACTTATAAAAGTATTTGCTAAAGAGTTTAGAACACGTATTGAGATGAAGCAAGTAGGTTTTCGTCAAGAAGCTGCAAGACTTGGTGGTATTGGCTCTTGTGGTAGAGAATTATGCTGCTCAACTTGGTTGACAGATTTTAGGTCTGTAAGTACTTCAGCAGCACGTTACCAACAGTTATCGCTTAATCCATTAAAATTAGCAGGACAATGCGGAAAGTTAAAATGCTGCTTAAACTATGAATTAGACGCTTATCTAGAAGCGCTAAAGCAATTTCCTAAAACTGAAATTAAACTTCATACAGAAAAAGGAACAGCAGTTTGCCAAAAAACGGATATTTTTAAAGGCCATATGTGGTATGCTTATGAAGGCGAATGGATGAATTGGCATAAGCTTACTACTGACCAAGCTAATGAAATCATAGAAAAAAATAAGAAAAAGCAAAAGGTTGCAAGCCTTGAAGAATACGCAGTTGAACTACTTGAAGATACTAAAGTTGCTTTTGAAAACGTTGTTGGTCAAGATAGTTTAACACGCTTTGATAGTCCAAAACGTAAAAAGAAACGTAGAAATAATAGAGGGAAACAAAAACGAAATAACAAGTCTCGAAATAATGCTAAAAAATAGTTGTATTGCACTTATAATGAGTATCCTTTGTTACTCATGCGATTCTAACCTTGTTTTTGATGAGTACCAAACCGTACCTAACCAATGGAATAAAGACTCAGTAGTTTCGTTTAATGTAACACCTCCAGATTCAACCAATACTTATAATCTATTTCTCAATTTAAGAAACAACAATAGTTATAAGTACAGTAATTTATTTCTTATTGTTGAAATGAACTACCCAAACGGTAAGGTTCAAAAAGATACTCTAGAGTATGATATGACTGCTCCAGATGGCACTTTTTTAGGAAAAGGATTTACCGATGTTAAAGAAAATAAACTTTGGTATAAAGGTTATGAAAAACCATTTGTATTTAATGAAGTAGGAGAATATACGGTTAAAATTCAGCAAGCAATGAGAGAAAACGGTAAAGTTGATGGAGTTGAAAATCTAGAGGGAATTACTGAAGTAGGATTTAGAATAGAACATTCAAATACTAATTGATTATGGCTAAAAAAGCAGCTTCAAAAAAACAAGAAACGAACGATTTCTCAAAGTATATACGTTGGTTTTGGATCGTATTTTTAGGAGGAATCCTTTCAATAGGTTTAATATTTCTATTAGCATCTTGGGGCGTTTTTGGTGAAATGCCAGATCATACGGTTTTAGAAAACCCTAAAACAAATTTAGCAACCGAAATTATTTCTTCTGACGGAAAAACCCTAGGTAAATTCTATTTTGACGACAACCGTACACCTGTTGATTATAGCGAGCTACCAAAAAACTTGGTTGATGCTTTAATTGCAACCGAAGATGCGCGTTTTTATGACCATTCAGGAATTGATGCTAGAGGAACATTAAGAGCAGCAATAAAACTTGGAAGTGGAGGAGGAGCAAGTACAATTTCGCAGCAATTAGCGAAGCAGTTATTTCATGGAGAAGGTTCAAAAAACATTATAGAGCGTGTATTACAAAAAGCTAAAGAATGGATAATTGCTACAAGATTAGAACGTCAATATACTAAAGAAGAAATCATCGCTCAATACTTCAATATTTATGATTTTGGTAATAATGCTGATGGTATAAGAAGTGCATCAAGAATTTATTTTGGAAAAGAGCCACAAGACTTAAACCTTAAAGAATCTGCAATGTTGGTAGGAATGTTCAAAAACTCATCATTGTACAATCCTAGGCGAAATCCTGTTGGAGTTAAAAATAGACGTAATGTAGTCTTAGCTCAAATGAATAAATATGAGTTTATTGATGAAACAGTAAAGGACTCATTACAAAAAACAGAATTAGATTTAGATTATACTCCAGAAACCCACAATGCAGGAATAGCGACTTACTTTAGAGAATATTTAAGGGATTTTATGAAGCAGTGGATTAAAGATAATCCAAAACCAGATGGTGAAAAATGGAGTTTATACAACGACGGATTAAAAATCTATACCACAATAGATTCTAGAATGCAACAGTATGCCGAAGACGCTGTGCAAAAGCACATGCCAAGGCTGCAAGCTGAATTTGACCATCAAAACACACCAGATAGAAACCCAACAGCTCCTTTTTTAGAGTTGGACTTGGATGAAATTGATGCTTTAATGAAACGCAGTATGCGTCAGTCTGAACGATGGAGACACATGAAGTATGATTTGAAAAAATCTGATAAAGAAATTATCGAGTCTTTTGATAAACCTACACAAATGGAAGTGTTTTCATGGAAAGGAGAAATTGACACCATCATGAAACCAATAGACTCTATGCGTTACTACAAATCATTTTTGCATACAGGTATGATGTCTATGGATCCTCAAACAGGACATGTAAAAGCATGGGTTGGAGGAGTCAATTATAAACACTTTCAGTATGATCATGTAAAACAAGGAAAGCGTCAAGTAGGTTCAACGTTTAAGCCTTTTGTATATGCCACAGCAATTGACCAATTGCACCTTTCACCTTGTGACACGCTTCCAAATACCCAAATTACAATAGAAGCTAACAAGTATGGAAATCCAGAGCCTTGGACTGCTAAAAATTCTGATGGAAAATATGGAGGTTTTAAAACATTAAAGAACGCTTTAGCCAATTCTACAAACACTATTACTGCAAGACTAATGGATAAAGTTGGTCCGCAACCAGTTATTGATATGGCAAAAAACTTAGGAGTTGAAGAAGAAATTTTACCAGTACCTGCAATTGCATTAGGAACACCAGATTTAAGTGTTTACGAAATGGTTGCAGCATATTCAACCTTTGCAAATAAAGGAGTTTATAACAAGCCTGTTTTGGTGACCAGAATAGAAGATAAAAATGGAACAGTATTATTTCAGTTTACTCCAGAGTCTAAAGACGTTTTAAGTGAAGAAGTAGCCTATGTAACCGTTAATCTTATGGAAGGAGTTACCCAAGGTGGTTCGGGTACTAGATTAAGACATACTTGGGCAGGAAATACTCAAGTATATAAAGAAATAATCACAGGTTATCCTTACGGATTTGATAACCCAATTGCTGGAAAAACAGGAACTACACAAAACCAAAGTGATGGTTGGTTTATGGGAATGGTTCCAAATTTAGTAACAGGTGTTTGGGTTGGAGCCGAAGATAGAGCAGCTCACTTTAGAACTATTACCTATGGTCAAGGAGCGTCTATGGCATTACCAATTTGGGGATTGTATATGAAGAGTTGTTATGAAAACCCTGAGCTAGGAATTTCTAAAGGTAATTTTGAAAAACCTAATGAATTATCCATACAAGTTGATTGTGCAAATTATCAACCCGATGAAGGTGCAAGTCAGTCCATTGATGAGGATTTAGATGGAGTCATAAACTTTTAAAAATCAAAAGCCATTCATTTTAGAATGGCTTTTTTATTTTGTATTTTTCGGTAGAAAATATTCTTAAAAATGATAAATAAAAAAGTTGCAGATGTCACAGAAGCACTCAAAGGTGTTTCTGATAATATGACATTTATGCTTGGTGGTTTTGGGCTTTGTGGTATTCCTGAAAACAGTATTTCTGAACTGGTTAAACGCAATGTAAAAGGTGTGACTTGTATTTCTAACAATGCAGGTGTTGACGATTTTGGATTGGGATTATTACTTCAAAAACATCAAATAAAAAAAATGGTGTCTTCTTATGTAGGAGAAAATGATGAGTTTGAACGCCAAATGCTAACTGGAGAACTCGAAGTTGAGCTTATTCCTCAAGGTACTTTAGCTGAACGCTGTAGAGCTGCTCAATCTGGTTTTCCTGCATTTTACACACCTGCTGGTTATGGAACTGAAGTTGCAGAAGGCAAAGAAACAAGAGAGTTTAATGGAAAAATGTATGTATTAGAACAAGCTTTTGAAGCCGATTTTGCTTTTGTAAAAGCTTGGAAAGGTGATGAGGCTGGTAACTTAATTTTTAAAGGTACAGCAAGAAACTTTAACCCAGTAATGTGTGGTGCAGCCAAAATAACTGTGGCTGAGGTTGAAGAGCTGGTACCTATTGGAGAATTGGATCCAAACCAAATACATATCCCTGGAATTTTTGTACAGCGCATTTTCCAAGGAAAAGACTATGAAAAACGAATTGAGCAACGCACAGTAAGACAAAGAGATTAATTATGTTAGATAAAAACGGAATTGCAAAACGCATAGCAAAAGAAGTGCAAGATGGTTACTATGTTAAC
Organism: Gaetbulibacter sp. PBL-D1; assembly: GCF_050509525.1. NCBI lineage: Bacteria > Pseudomonadati > Bacteroidota > Flavobacteriia > Flavobacteriales > Flavobacteriaceae > Gaetbulibacter > Gaetbulibacter sp. PBL-D1. Next base: position 24,691 of record NZ_JBNWKB010000023.1, read on the forward strand.
CTTGGTATTGGAATACCAACTTTGGTTGCCAATTATGTAAGAGATGATATTGAGGTTGAATTTCAAAGTGAAAATGGTGTTTTAGGTATGGGACCTTTTCCTTTTGAAGGCGATGAAGATGCTGATATTATAAACGCTGGAAAGCAAACTATCACCACACTACCAGGAGCTAGTTTTTTTGACTCTGCTACTAGTTTTTCAATGATTAGAGGTAAGCACGTTCATTTAACAATACTTGGTGCTATGGAAGTTGCTGAGAATGGAGATATAGCCAATTGGAAAATTCCTGGACGTATGGTAAAAGGTATGGGAGGCGCAATGGATCTTGTTGCAAGTGCCGAAAATATTATTGTAGCAATGATGCATACTAATAAATCAGGTGAATCCAAACTTCTAAAAAAATGTTCATTACCACTAACAGGAGTGGGCTGCGTAAAAAAGATTGTGACCAATATGGCTGTTTTAGAAGTAACTGATGACGGTTTTAAACTTTTAGAAAGAGCTCCAGGTGTTTCGGTTGAAGCTATTAAAAATGCAACCGAAGGTCGTTTAATTGTTGAAGGAGATATTCCTGAAATGGACGTTTAAAATTCAATATAAACTATAATAAATTGAGCCACTTTTTTAAGTGGCTTTATTTTTTTACAATTTATATTTGTAAGAAAAATCTTCAGACAATCGCTTAAATGTTAAAAATTAATGCTTTTTATCGATTTTTTATGTATTTAAGCCGATTTATTCAAAAGTTTATTTCATATTAGCAAAACCAAATCGAAACTAAATAATTAACCAAATCTGTCATAAACTTAATTTATGATTTTCCCCAAATCTATCATAAATTTCTACTTATGAAAAATGTAGCCCCAAATCTACCAAGACCTACTTTTTTTGAAAGCAAGATTTTTTCAACCTTTCAAAGCACGTTAAGATTAATGAGAAGCATCTTAGCGTTAACCAAAAAAATATTCATGCTATAACCCTTTTGGGATGGCATGAATTAATTTTTTTGTGTACTCTTTCTGAGGAGAGTTGTAAATTTCATCAGCATCATTCATTTCTTCAATTTCACCCTTATTCATAACCACTAATTGGTCTGACATATATTTCACTACAGATAAGTCGTGCGAAATAAAAATATATGTAAAGTTGAAGTTTTCTTTCAACTCGTTTAAAAGATTCAATACTTGTGCTTGAACCGAAATATCTAAAGCCGAAACCGATTCGTCACAGATAATTAACTTTGGTTGTAATGCTATAGCTCTTGCAATACCTACTCGTTGACGTTGCCCACCAGAAAACTCATGTGGATACTTGTAAAAAGAATCATTATCTAAACCAACCCTTTCTAGCAAGTCCATTACTTTCTCTTTCCTTTCATTATTTGAAGTTCCTATACGATGCACTTTCATAGGTTCCATTATGGCTTTACCAATAGGTAGTCTAGGATTTAACGAAGCATAAGGGTCTTGAAAAATAATTTGGATGTCTTTTCTAAGAGCTCTGATTTTAGATTTTGATAAGGTATTAATGTCAACTCCATTGTATAGGATTTTACCAGCTGATGCTTTGTCTAATAATAAAATGGCATTTGCTAATGTTGACTTACCGCAACCAGATTCTCCAACAAGCCCCAAAGTTTCTCCACTGTACAATTTAAAACTTACATTATTAACCGCTTTAAAAACTGTAGGCTTAGAAAACCATCCAGATTTTGAGAAATACTCTTTTTCCAAATTAACTATTTCAAGCAATGGAGGTTTTGAATAAATAGTCTTATGAGTTATTTGTCTTTCTTCAGTAGATACAACTGTATAATCAGTAGTTTTATTAATAAAATCGCTAATGGTTGGTAGGGTTTTCAGTCTAACATCCAATGAAGGTTTTGAATTTATTAATGCTTTTGTGTAAATGTGTTCAGGTGTTTTAAAGACTGTATTAACATCACCTTGCTCAACAATTTCACCCTTGTACATAACAACAATTCTGTTCGAAATTTCTGAGACCAAAGCGAGATCATGAGAAATAAAAATAATGCTCATGCCTTCGTTTTTTTGAAGCTCTTTTAAGAGTTTAATAATTTCTTTTTGAACAGTAACGTCTAGAGCTGTTGTAGGTTCGTCAGCTATAAGTATTTTGGGTTTACATGCAATAGCCATGGCTATCATTACACGTTGCTTTTGTCCGCCAGAAATTTCATGAGGATATGCGCTAAACACACGTTCAGGTAATGGCAGTTTTACTTTTTCAAAAAGAGATAAAGTTTCTGCTTTAGCTTCAGTTTTTGAAAGTGAGGTATGTTTTAAAATAATTTCAGAAACCTGCTTGCCACAAGTCATAGAAGGGTTTAACGAACTCATTGGTTCTTGAAAAATCATTGCAATATCATTGCCTCTAATATGTTCAAAAGCTTTTGATTTTAATTGTGTTAAATCAAGGTTGTTAAATACAATTTCACCAGAAGTTATTTTTGATATTTTATTAGGCAAAAGCCCTAAAATAGCTAGAGAAGATACTGATTTTCCAGAACCAGACTCTCCAACAATTCCTAAAATTTCATTTTCATAAAGCGTATACGAAATGTGTTTGATAATGTCTTTTTCTCCTGAATTTGAAGAAAATGAGATAGACAAGTCGTTAACCGAAAGTAATTTTGATTTGGACATGTGTAAATGTAATCAAATTTTAAGATGAAATTTTGAGGTTTAAGATTGCATATTGAAATATGTAAGACATTTCTTGTGATGCATTACGGAAAAACCGTAAAAATCAACTTTTATTGCGAAGTTATCAACAAAACAGTTAAATTTTTGAATTTAAATGTTACTTTTAATAAATAATTAACAAAAATTCTGTCAATAACCCTTAAATCCCTAAATGATGAAAGTAAAATTACTTTTGCTCATTTTTACAATGAGTATGAGCATTGCTATGGCTCAAAACAAATCTTTATGGCAAAAACAATCACTTAATAATAGTGAAAAGATCAAACCTTCAAAAGCAAATTTGCCTAGAGCAAATAGCTATGTTTTAGACATTGAAAGTTTAAAACATGCGCTTAAAAGAGCACCATTAAGGTCTTCTTCATTAAATTCATCAAGTGTTGTTTTATCTTTTCCTAATTCTGAAGGACAACTCGAACGCTTTAAAATATTTGAAGCTCCTGTCTTTAGTCCAGAGTTAGCTGCAAAATATCCTAACATTAAATCTTATATAGGAAAAGGTGTTGAGGACCCTTCTTTAACAATACGATTTAGTGTTTCTCATTTAGGCTTTCAATCTATGCGGTTAGCTGCTGATAAATATGCAACATTTATTGAAGCTATAACTGACGATTTATCATATTATACGGTTTATAAAAGAGCAGATAAAATTGATTTTTCAGATGATTTTGAATGTGAAGTTACAGCACAAATGAATTCTAGTTTAAATGGTCAAAACCCTCAAATGGCTATGAGAAATGCCGATGATGGTATACTACGAACGTATAGACTTGCGGTTTCTGCTACTGGAGAATACACACAATATCATGGAGGTACAAAAGCCTCAGCATTGGCAGCGATAAACGCAACTATGACTAGGGTTAACGGTGTTTTTGAAAACGACTTTAATGTTAATATGGTTTTAATTGGCAATAATGACGACGTAATCTATACAAACGCTAATACTGATCCATATAGTAATGGAAGTTATAACAGTCAGTTACAGTCTACCCTTACTAGTGTAATAGGAGAATCTAATTATGATATAGGTCATTTATTTGCAAGAGCTTCTAATAATGGAAACGCAGGATGTATAGGTTGTGTTTGTGTAAATGGTCAAAAAGGTAGTGCATTTACATCGCGAACTGATCCTGAAGGAGATCCTTTTGACATTGATTATGTTGCTCATGAAATTGGGCATCAGTTTGGAGCAAATCACACTTGGACTTTCAATGGAAATGAAGGCACAAATGCACAAATGGAACCAGGAAGTGGTTCAACAATTATGGGTTATGCAGGAATTACAGGTGCAACAGACGTACAATCAAATAGTGACCCTTATTTCCATGCAGTTTCAATTGAGCAGGTAACAGACTATATTAAATCTACAAGTTGCCAAACAAATACAAATACAGGTAATGCTGTTCCGGTTGTAAATGCGGGAGCTAATTATACTATTCCAAGAGGAACTCCATTTGTATTAGAAGGTTCAGCAACCGATGCTGATTCTGGAGATGTACTAACCTATTGCTGGGAACAATATGATGAAAACAATGCATCTACAACTTATCCAAGTGTTAATGCAACTAGTGGAGTTGCGTTTAGATCATATAACCCAACAACTGACAATAAAAGATACTTTCCAAGATTATCTACCATAAAAACAGGTAATACATCGTGGCAATGGGAAGCAGTACCTAATGTAGCAAGAACTTTAAATTTTAGATTGACCGTTAGAGATAATCAAATAGGAGGAGGAACAAATAATAGTGACGACATGGTTGTTTCTGTAAACAGTAACGCAGGACCATTTGTGGTTAACTCACCAAATACAAATGTTACATGGAACGCAGGTACAACTCAAACCGTAACTTGGGATGTTGCAGGTACAACCGGAAACGGAGTTAATGCTGCTAATGTTGATATTTTCTTATCTACTGATGGCGGAGATACTTATCCAATTTCGTTAGCATCTGGTGTTCCAAACGATGGTTCACATGATATTATAGTTCCTAATAACCAAGGAAATCAAAACAGAGTTATGGTTAGAGGTTCAAATAATATATTTTTTGATATCTCAAACAGCAATTTTACAATTGCAGGACAAGTGGTTTGTAATGCAACAGTTCCAACTGGGTTATCAGCATCTAATATAGGCTCTAACTCAGCGACATTAAGCTGGGATGCAGTTCCTGGAGCGTCTTACGATGTTCAGTATAGGGAAACTGGAGCGCCAACATGGACAACCTTATCCGTAAATGGAGTATCTACTAACTTATCTGGTTTAGCTACATTAACGCAGTATGATGCAAGACTAAGAAGTGTCTGTCCTGATAACGCTACATCGTCTTATAGTAGTATTATTAATTTCACAACTACTGATGTGCAATTAAACTACTGTTCATCTACAAGTTCAAATGTAAATGATGAATACATAAGTAGGGTACAGCTAAACACTATTGATAATAGCTCAGGAGCTCAGTTCTATTCAGATTTTACAAGTATTTCAACTACCTTAACTAAAGGAAGTCAATATACAATTACTGTAACACCAACTTGGACAGGAACAACCTATAACGAAGCATATTCGGTATGGATAGATTACAATAGAGATGGAGATTTTAATGATGCAGGAGAGCAAGTGTGGACACAATCACCAACACAAACAACACCAGTTTCTGGAGCATTTACTATTCCAACAAATGCAGTAGAAAACGCAACAAGAATGCGTGTGTCTATGAAATATAATGGAGTTCCAACTGCATGTGAGTCGTTTACCTATGGTGAAGTTGAAGATTATACAGTTGTGATTCAAGGTTCAGGACCAGATGTTGAAGCTCCTAGTGCACCAACTAGTCTTACTGCTTCAAATACAACTCAAACTACAACAGATTTAAGCTGGAATGCTTCAACCGATAATGTTGGAGTTACAGGTTATGATATCTATCAAGATGGAAGTGTAATAGCAACAGTTACTGGTACAAATTACCAAGTTACAGGATTAACGGCTAGTACAACTTATGCGTTTTATGTGGTTGCTTTTGATGCTGAAGGAAATGAATCGAATAATAGTAACACAGCTAACGTAACTACCTTAGACCCACCAGATACACAAGCACCAACAGTTCCAACAAATTTGGTAGCTTCTAATACAACACAAACCACAACAGATTTAAGCTGGAGCGCTTCATCTGATAATGTTGGTGTTGCTGGATATTATGTATACCAAGACGGAGTTAATATTGCAACAGTTTCAGGAACTACATATCAAGCTGTAGGCTTATCACCAGAAACATCATATAGTTTTAATGTAGCTGCATTTGATGCTGCAAGTAACACCTCTTCACAAAGTAATACAGCTAATGTAACAACGTTAGTACAACCAGATACCCAAGCACCAACTGCACCAACAAGTTTAACAGCGTCCAATACAACTCAAACTACAACAAATTTAAGTTGGAATGCTTCAACTGATAATGTAGGTGTTTCAGGTTATGATGTCTATCAAGACGGAAGTGTAATAGCAACAGTTACTGCTACAAATTACCAAGTTACAGGATTAACGGCTAGTACAACTTATACGTTTAGTGTGGTTGCTTTTGATTTAGCAGGAAATCAATCTAGTGCTAGTAATACAGCAAATGTAACTACTTTAAGTCCTCCAGATACTCAGGCACCAACAGCACCAACAAGTTTATCTGCATCAAATACAACAGACACATCAACAGATTTAAGCTGGAATGCTTCAACTGATAATGTAGGTGTAACTGCGTATAATGTTTATCAAGATGGAAGCTTAATAGCATCTACGCCTTCAACAAGCTATCAAGTAACAGGGTTAAGTCCTAGTACAACGTATGCGTTTTATGTTACTGCGTTAGATGCAGCTGGAAATATGTCTTCGCAAAGTAATACAGTTAATGTTACTACTCAAGATGTACAGATTACATACTGTTCCTCTGCAAGCTCAAATGTAAATGATGAATACATAAGTAGAGTACAGCTAAACACAATTGACAATAGCTCAGGTGCTCAGTTCTATTCAGATTTTACAAGTATTTCAACTACCTTAACTAAAGGAAGTCAATATACAATTACTGTAACACCAACTTGGACAGGAACAACCTATAACGAAGCATATTCGGTATGGATAGATTACAATAGAGATGGAGATTTTAATGATGCAGGAGAGCAAGTGTGGACACAATCACCAACACAAACAACACCAGTTTCTGGAGCATTTACTATTCCAACAAATGCAGTAGAAAACGCAACAAGAATGCGTGTGTCTATGAAATATAATGGAGTTCCAACTGCATGTGAGTCGTTTACCTATGGTGAAGTTGAAGATTATACAGTTGTGATTCAAGGTTCAGGACCAGAT
>NZ_JBNWKB010000024.1:0-23810 GCF_050509525.1 Gaetbulibacter sp. PBL-D1
ACAACGTTAACCATTAGAGTATTACCAAACCCAACTCCAAGTACAGATCCAGATAACCTAGAGTTATGTGATGACATCAATACAGGAGATGGACAAGAGGTATTTGATCTTACCGAAAACGAAGTATACATCATCAATGGAGAAGCAGGAGTAACAGCAAGCTACCATGAAACAGAAGAAGATGCAGAAGCAGGAGCCAATGCTATAGCAGACCCAACAATGTACACTAACATCCCAACCGATTACACAGCACAAACCATCTATGTGCGTGTGACTAATGACGTAACAGGATGTTATACCATAGTAACCTTTACGATAACCGTAAACCCATTACCAGATGTAGTAGCAGTAACGGACTTTATCATATGTGAAGACAATACCGATGGCTTTGCACAGTTTGATTTAACCAGTAAAGATGCAGAAGTACTTAATGGTCAAGATCCAACCCTATTTACAGTAAGCTATCATGCTACACAAGCAGATGCTGATGATCTAATGAACGGATTGGTAAGTCCATATACCAATGTGATCAATCCACAACCAATCTATGTAGCCATTACCAATACAGTAACAGGATGTTCGATAAGCACACAAAGCTTTAACATAGAAGTTCAGGAAGCAGCAGAAGCCAATAGTGATATGGAGCCAATTCTATATGAGCTATGTGATGACAATATGGAGATAGATGGAGACCCAACTAACGACAGTGTACAATTTGATCTATCAACATTAGATGAAGACGTACTAGATGGTCAAGACCCATTAAATTATACAGTAACGTACTATGCGAGTTTTGATGATGCAGACGCAGGAGTAAACCCATTACCTACACTTTATGAGAACATCACTAACCCACAGGTTATTTATGTAAGAGTAGATAATGATACCACACCAGATTCTATCTGTTATGATGTGACAGATCTGACCCTTCAGGTGAATCCGTTACCAGTATTTGATTTAGAAGACAGTTATATACTATGTGTGGATACTAATGGGACAGAAGTATTAGATCCTTTAGTATTAGATACAGGCCTGACCACACCAGATTACAGTTTTACATGGTATCTTAACGGAACAGAAATCGCAGGCGCTACAGAAGGTAGTTATATGCCAACAGAAGGCGGAACTTATAGTGTAACCGTTGTAGATGAAGTAACATCAACAGAGACCAACTGTGAGAATACCGATGAGACTTTAGTTATAGAAAGTGCACCTCCAACCTTGGTAGCCGAAGTGACTACACAAGCTTTTTCAGAAAATCACGTTATAGAAGCAGAAGCAACAGGACCAGGAGAGTATGAATACAGTTTAGATAACGGTCCATGGCAAGACAGTGGTTTGTTTGAAGACGTTACCTCAGGAGAACATGTAGTAGTGGCAAGAGACAAGAATGGATGTGGATTGACAGCGTTGGAGATAACAGTGTTGGATTATCCAAAGTACTTTACACCAAATGGAGATGGATATCATGATACATGGAACATAATAGGATTTGCAGGTAGAGCTGACGTAAAAATTTATATCTTTGACAGGTTTGGAAAACTGTTGAAGCAGATATCTCCTTCGGGACAAGGATGGGATGGAACCTACAATGGAAACCCAATGCCATCAAGTGATTACTGGTTTGTAGTAGAGTACGACGAACCAATTGGTGGGCAGAGAAAAGAGTTTAAAGCTCACTTTACTTTGAAACGATAATTTATTGATATGAACTTAAAAAAGTATTGTTTAATAGCAATTTTAGCATTAGTTACAAAATTTGGAGTAGCCCAAGAAGGGCTTCCAGTTTACTCAGATTATTTAACGGATAATTATTATCTTATTCATCCTTCAATGGCTGGTGTTGCTAATTGTGCTAAAGTAAGATTAACAGCACGACAACAATGGTTTGGTCAAGATGATGCCCCAAGTTTACAAACATTAAGTATTAATAGCAGAATTGGAGATTCTCCATCTGCAATTGGAGGTATTGTTTATAATGATAAGAATGGTTATCATTCTCAAACTGGAGCCTATTTTACGTATGCTCATCACATTATGTTCTCTCGTAATGAGATAGACTTAAACATGCTGTCATTTGGTTTAAGTGCCGGATTAATTCAGTATAAATTAGATGAAACTGCTTTTTTAGATGAAGGTTTTGACCCAATTATAGCAGGTATCGAGCAAAGTGCTACGAACTTTAATGTTGATTTTGGGTTCTCATATCATTTATATGATTTTTATGCGCATGCAACTATAAAGAATTTACTTAAAAATGAGGGAATAAACTTTAATGAGCAAGGATTAAGTTATGATAACTTAAGAACGTACTTGTTTTCAGCTGGACATGTTTTTGGAAAATATGGTAGCGAATGGAGTTATGAACCTTCTATAATGTTTATGTATCGTGATGCAACTGAAGAGTCTTCTATCGATATAAACGCTAAGGTTTATAAAGAAATGGACTTTGGTAAAGTTTGGGGTGGTTTATCGTACAGAAGAAGTTTAGATGGTGCAGAGTTTTTAGATGGTTCTGGAGTGAGCAGTCAAAAATTACAATACATTACACCATTTATAGGTGTTGATTATAACAACTTTGTATTTGCTTACACGTATTCTTACCAAGCAAACTCTGTAGTGTTTAACAATGGAGGTTTTCACCAAATTACTTTAGGGTATAACTTTGGTTGTAAACGAGAAAGATATGAGTGTAATTGTCCTGCAATTAACTAAACATAAAAAAATAAAAAAGTCTCGATTTTGTCGAGACTTTTTTATTTGTGTTAGTGATTGAGGTAGTTGTTGGAGCTCATCTTTGATAGCGACTACCGAAAGCACGTTGCATTGTAACTCTATAAGTTGCAATGCAAACACCATAATTACCATTTATACTTTTTGGCTTTGGCTTGTGTTTTAATGGCTTTAATCATTGCACTTTCCAATCCGTTGTCATTTTCTTTTTGTTGTGATTGAATATACACTCTTCTTTTTTCGTTTAGGTCTTGTATGTTTTTTTGAATGTCTTCACGCTCTTGTTTTTTCTTAGTAACATAAGCCTTAATTTCAGATTTGGTTTTGCCTTTTAACTCAGCAGGTAAATCGGATTCTTTTAAATCGTCGAAACTAAAGTTTTTGTCGCTTAGAGTATCAACTAAATCCCAAGTTGAATTTAGATACAGATGAGAACTTTTACTTACAGTTCTGCTCACAGCATTAGCACTACTGTAACTTTCGGCATTAGTATCTTGTTCTTTTTGAAGTGCCATTTTTTCTATACCGTAATCGCCATAAGCTACATAGGTGCTGTTAAGTTTTTGATTGAGTTTTAAAATATCGTCGTCAAAAGGTGTGGCAACGTAGGTGGTTTTTATGTTGTGATTTATTGCCATATAATCACCATGAGCTAGGTCTGCACCGTCTTTCCAATATCCTGAAATACCTTGGTTATAATCTCCACAAAAAATAGTGTTTATAGTTACGTCTTTATCATGAGCTAATTTTGCTGCAGTTTTATAGTTAACTCTACCTTGTGTAAAAGGTTCGTTTCCTGCAATAAAAATGAGCTTTAGGTCATCTGCATTTGAGCCCCATTTTAACTGATTTAATGAAGTTTGAATAACGTGTCCGCAGTATTCATTTCCACCGTTGGTTGTTAGTGAGAATAGTTGTTTTGAGATTTCGTCTAAGTCGTTACTAAATGCTAAAACTTGTCTTATATAACCTTCATCTCCATTAAGGTTGTCGTTTCCATACTCGTAAAGTGCAATTTGTAAGTTTGGTTTGTTGTCATCACATTTTGCATAGGAAAGCTCATTAACAATTTCCCAAAGTTGTGCTTTAGCCTGATCAATCAACCCATCCATACTATTACTGGTGTCTAGTAGAAGTGCTACTTTTATAAATTGCTTACTTGGTTGATCGGTTACTTTATGTTCTGCAATTGCAAGATTGCTTTCTTTTTTAGTGTTGGCATTGCAGGAGGTAAATGCTACAATGCACAAGACTAATGCTACTGATTTTAAAATGGTTTTCATTTTTTATTCGTTTTATGATTAATGCTGTAAAGCTAGAATCAACTTTTTTACAGAAAAAACAACAATGAGTAAACACGTATTATAAATGAGTAAAGAGCTTTTAAAATTGAGTGAAACTGTCATTTAAGAAGCGGATTTATGAACAAGTGAACAGTTTTGATTTTAAATACTCAATTAAAGTATGTATGTTTATTCAATTGAATTTTTTGAATGAAAAAAATAGTAACATATTTAGTCATTATTCTATTTACTAGTTTTACCAGTTTTACGATAGCTCAGGTTAGTAAAAATAAGGTTGATGAACCAACTTTTTTAATAAGAGGCGAGGTACGTGAAAAAGCTTCGTTTGAGCCTATTGCACGAGTTAATATTGAAGTAAATGGAGGCGCATATACCATGACTGATGTTGATGGTAAATTTAGAATACATGTTAAAAAAGGTGACGAACTTGTTGTAAGGCATAAAGATTTTGAAACAGTTTACCACACTATTACTTCTGGTGATAGGATTATTATTGAAGTTGAGCAAGCAGTTTCTCCCTATCAAAAGAATTTAAATAAGCGAAAAAACAATTTAGTTACTTATAACGCAATGATTGATTCGGCTTCATATTATTTAAAGAAAGATGCCGAAAAGGGGATTCAATTTGTTACTGAAGCATTAGAAAATAGTAATTCAGTAAAACAAAATGCTGAGGCTTATGAACTTCTTGCTGATATTTATAAAGAATGGAAACAGTACGATCTTGCAACTACCAATTACCGAATTAGCCTTCAAAATTTTGAAACCAATGAGGCCAAATTAAAACTAGGTTTAGCCTATAGACTGAACAAGAACTATCAAGAAAGTCTAGAAACTTTTAATGCTATTAATAAAGCAGAGTTATCCAATTATCAGTTGGTAACATTGTATGAAGGGTTTGGAGATACTTATCTGAATATCAAAAATTACAATGCTGCTATTGACAACTATAAAAACGGATTAAACGTCGCTCAAAAGCACTTAATCACTCCAAAGGTTACAGATTTAAACTCTAAAATTGCACAAGCCTATAACGCAAGTGGGCAAGTTGATAAAGCACAAGGGTTTTTCTCTAATTCACTTAATCTTGCTTCACAGGAGAATATAAAACGATCGGTTGAAGAAAAAGTGGTAGTGGCAGAGTTCAATAATCTTAATCAAAATTATACTGATGAAATTGAGCTTAGAAAACAAGCTTTAGAAGATATTGAAGACATTGCAAAAGATTCAATAATTGAAAATGAAAGTGCGATTACACCCCAAAAGCAAAACTATAAAATAGGAAACGCTTACTTTTTGAAAAAAGACTACGACAGTGCTATTACCTATTTTGAAAAGAGTATAAAAGAAGCCGATTCAAAAGAAGATTTAATTGTAAAAAAAGACGGATTAAGACGATTGTCTGATGTGTATGAAGACGCAGGCGATTATGACAAGGCAAAAGCTGCTTTTGAAGAATACACGCAAGCTGTAGACGAACTTTATATAAAAAAGGAACAGGAAATTTCGCAAATAGCACGTTTTAATAGAAACATTGCCGAAAAGCAAAACCGCATTAGTAGCTTGGAGAGTGACAGAGAACTTTCTGAAAGTAAATATCAGCTTACTATTGAGCGTAACAAGCGTCAACAACTTATAATTTACTCATTAATTGGTGGTTTGGTATTGCTGTTGGTAACGGCTTATTTTATGTTTAAGTACATCAAGCAACAACGATTAGCAAACAACTTACTCGCTTTAAAATCGTTGCGAAGTCAAATGAATCCGCATTTTATTTTTAATGCGCTAAACTCGGTAAATAGCTTTATTGCTTCAAATGATGAACGTACAGCCAACAAGTATTTATCAGATTTTTCACACCTTATGCGAGCTGTTTTGGAGAATAGTGAAGAAGACTTTATTCCGTTAGAAAAAGAAATAGAATTGTTACAGCTATATACAAAGCTAGAGCATTTTAGATTTAAAGATAAGTTCGATTACAGTATCAATGTAGATGAAGCCATTAATGTTCACGATTATCAAATCCCTCCAATGTTATTGCAACCTTATATTGAAAATGCAGTATGGCATGGACTAAGGTATAAAACCGAAAAAGGACATTTAAGTATTACAATTTCACCTAAAAGCAATGACGAAATCACTATTACAATAGCCGATGATGGTATAGGACGTGAGCGTTCAAAAGCTTTAAAGACAGAGCATCAACAAAAACAAAACTCAAAAGGTATGGGTAATATTAAAAAGCGAGTTGCTATTTTAAATGCTATGTACAAAGATAAAGTTGATGTTTTTATTGACGATTTTCAAGATGCTGAAGATGCAGGAACCAAAGTGGTTGTAACTTTAAAAAAAGACTAATTATGAAAAACCAAATTTTAATACTAATGTTTAGTTTGTTAATCTTTTCATGTGATAGTGAAGCTGAAGACGCTAGAATAGATTGGGTTAAAAAAATTGATAATAAAATTGTAAAATATAACAACTCAGCCCAAATTGAAAACACTAAGGTAATTGATGAATTTGGAGGTAAAACTAAAGTGATTGTTTATAATAAAAATTCAGAGGGTATTTATAAAGTAAAAGGAGAGTATAAAGAAGCAGATTTTGAAATGATTAGCGAGTTTTATATTCAAAATGACATGATTATTTTAGAAAAAAAGTATGGTTTAACTCCATTACTTTATAAAAGACAAAGGAAAGATAATGAACCTTGCTGTCAAATTTTAGAAATATTAAATTATTATAAGAGCAAGGAAAAGGCAAAACAGTATGAAAGAGAACTGAAATTCTTGTATCCTAATGACTATAAACTAAAAGATTTGGATGATATAAATCTAGAGGACGTAAAAGATGAAGGTATAGGTTTTAATAACTACTCTGAATCTGAACAACAATTACAACATTTAAAAGAGTTATTAGTGAATTAGTAGTAAACAAAAATTATGAAACTAAAATCAATTATAGTAGAAGACGAAGAAACCAGTAGAGACATTTTAAAAAACTACTTAAAAAAGTATTGCCCAAATGTAGACGTATTGGGTGAAGCAGCAAATGTTGATGAAGCTCTGCTACTCATTAGAAATAATGATTTGGATTTAGTGTTTCTTGATGTTGAAATGCCTTATGGTAATGCTTTTGACTTATTAGATAAAGTTGGTGATATAGATTTTGAAACCGTTTTTGTAACAGCATACAACCATTATGCAATTGAAGCTTTAAATGCTCATGCTTCGTATTATTTAATGAAGCCTATTTCAATAGATGAACTTATAAAAGCGGTAGATTATGTTACCGAAATTAAAACTAAAGAAGACGCACTCCAAGACCAAGTTTTAGTTCCTAAAACAAATAGCGTCAATGGAAAAATAACCATTCCACAACAAGATGGATTTGAAGTTTTGAATACAGCAGATATTTTATACTGTAAAGCTGATGATAACTATACCGAAATCTATTTGAATACCAATAAAAAGAAATTGGTAAGTAAAACTTTAAAGTATTTTGAAGATGCATTAAGTGATAGTAGTTTTGCTAGAGTACATAAAAGCTATTTGGTAAACGTCAACGAGGTTACCAAATATGTAAAAGGAAAAGGAGGTAGCGTTATACTTAGTAACGGAAAGCAAATAATGGTTTCAGTATCTAAAAAGTCTGAATTGTTATCATATTTTAAATAATAATGTCACTTCGAGTGATTTCGCTATGCGAAATAGTATCGAGAAGATATAACGTGAGTTCTCGATACATATTCTTTCAGAATATACTCGAACTGACTAAAACTAACTGCTAAATATCAAATTATGCCAATCATAAAACCAGTAAAAGGAAAACAACCTCAAATACCAAGCGATTGCTACATCGCAGAAAACGCGACTATTGTTGGAGAAGTTACCATGGGTAATCAATGTAGTGTGTGGTTTAATGCTGTTATACGTGGCGATGTTCATTTTATAAAAATGGGCAATAAGGTAAATGTGCAAGATGGAGCTGTAATACATGCAACCTACCAAAAGTCACCAACCACTATAGGGAATAATGTATCCATCGGTCATAATGCTATTGTGCATGGATGTACCATTCATGATAACGTACTTATTGGTATGGGAAGTATTGTTATGGACGACTGTGTTGTGGAAAGCAATAGTATTATTGCAGCAGGAGCAGTAGTAACTCAAAATACTAGAGTAGAAGCAGGAAGCATCTATGCAGGCGTACCAGCTAAAAAAGTTAAGGATATTAGTAAAGAATTAATTTCAGGAGAAATTGATAGAATAGCCAATAATTATGTAAAGTATTCTAGTTGGTTTAAAGAAGATTAAAAGTCTAATTGCTCAGCAGTATAATCACCATTTAAAAGTGTTTTCATAACACTTGTATCTGCATTACTATAAAACTCATAGTTAGCCGAAATAGGGATTTTGTTGAGTAACTGCTTGGTCTCTAAAATAAATTTTGTTTGTCGTGCAACAGCCTCACCAGAGTCTATAATTTTTACATGCTTAGGAAGGATCTCAAGCAGTAAAGGCATAAGATAAGGATAATGTGTACAACCTAAAACCAAGTAATCTATATTAGCTTCAATCATTGGCTGTAGGTAAGTTTTTAAAAGTGATTTCATAGCCTCTGATTGTATTTCACCTCGTTCAATAAGCTCTACAAGACCATTTCCTACTTGTTCAATAATGGTTATGCCACTACTGTATAAGTTTGTGGTTTTATGAAATAACTCGCTTGAAAGTGTTCCTTTTGTAGCTAAAATACCTATTGCTTTTGTTTGTGTATTTAAAGAAGCAGGTTTTATTGCAGGTTCAATACCAATAAAAGGTATTTGGTAGTTTTCTCTTAAAACTTTAATAGCATTTGTAGTAGCTGTATTGCAAGCTACTACAATTATTTTGCAGTTTTTTTTAAGTAAGTACTCAGTGTTTTTTATACTTAAGTCAATAATTTCTGACTTGGTTTTTAAGCCATAAGGAGCATTTTTACTATCAGCTAGATATACAGTGTTTTCATTAGGCAAGAGCAAATTTATCTCTTTCCATATAGAGGTGCCACCAACACCAGAATCAAATATACCTATAGGTTGTGTACTCATTATTACAAAAATAAGAAAGCCGCTTTTATAAAAGCGGCTTTCTTTGTGTTTTTATTAGTGATTATTAAAATCCTAACTCTTTCTTTACGTCAGGTAAAAGATTTTTTCCTTTAGATACTAATACGCCACCACCTTCACTAGCGTCTAGTACATAATCAAAACCTTGAGCAGCAGCAACTTTTTCAATAGCTTCTTTAGCTTTAGTAAAAATTGGTTTTAACAATGCAGCCTCTTTTTCAGCGAGATCTTTTTGAGCTTGCCCTTGGTACTGACGAATACCTTGCTCCATAGTTTGAACTTCTTCAGCTCTTTTCATGTTCTCTTCTTCAGTTTTAGTTTCAGCTTCAGCATTGTATTGCTTCATTTTGTTTTGAAGTTCTGTTGCCATTGTTTTTATCTCAGCCTCATAAGTTTTAGTAAGCTTTTCAATTTCAGCTTTAGCAGCTTTCATTTCTGGCATATCTTTAATTAACTCATTTGTGTTAATATGAGCAACTTTACTTTGCGCTACTGAAAAAGATGTAGCTCCTAAAAAAAGTATAGCTGCAAATAAAAGGGTCTTAAATTGTTTCATTTTTAAAGTATTACGTGTTATAATTATTGTTTGCTTTTAGTTATTATCATTGTCACTAGGTACAGAGTCTTTTTCTTTTTTCTGTTCCTCTCGTTCTTTTTTAGCTTTTTCTCTATCGGCTATTATTTTTTTTCTTCTTTCTTCTAATGCCTTTTTTCTAGCTTCTCTATCTGCTATTTTTTGTTGTCTTTTCTCTTCGGCAATTTCAGCAGCTGTTTTACCAGTTGTATCTCCATCAGTCTTTATACCTTCTTTTTTACTGTTTTTAATACTATCGTTTTTAGCTTTTGCTTTAGCGCGTTCTTCTAGCATTTTTTCTCTTTTAGCTTGTGCTGCAGCTTTTATTGAATCCCTTCTAGCCATTTGCTCTGCTCTTCGATCTTCAATTGCTTTTTCACGAGCAGCTTTTTTCTCTTCAAGTGCTTTTTCTCTTGCTTCTAGCTCTTCATTTATTTCAGGAACTACATCTTCATCTTCAGCAGCTCTTCGTTCAGCTTTGTTTTGAGCTTGAGTTCTTTTTGCAGAACGTGTAATACTTCTTATTACAAGTTCACTAATATCAAAACGTTCAGCAGAATAAAGCATAACTACATCAGCTGATTTGTCAAATACAAAATCATACTTTCTATTAGCAGCTATTTCCTGTACAGCTGCAAAAATTTGATCTTGAATAGGCTGAATTAACTGTCGCTTTTGAATCATTAAATCACCATTTGGACCAAAACGTTTTTGTTGGTAATCTAATATTTCATTTTCTTCAAAAGTAATATCTTCCAAACGTTCTTCATATAGTTCCTTTGTTAAAAGTACACGCTCATTATTAAGCTGAGTCTTTTTTTGCTCGATCACATTAAGACGTTGGTCAATTTCGGTTTTCCATTGTTGAACCTTTTTGTCTAGTTGTAACGTTGCATCTTGATATTCTGGAACGTTTTGTAAAATATATTCGGTGTCTATATAGCCAATTCTAACACCACGTTGCGCATTAGAATCAAGGCTAATAAGACCTATAATTGCCAGTAAAAAAAGAACTTTATTTTTCATCTGTTATATTTTTTGATTTATTGAAAGCATCTATAAATTTCTAAAAATGACAGACTTTATTTGTTATTCCGTCATTTGAACTAATATTCTTCAAATTAACGAAATATATTCTTAAAAATTTTAACACCCTAGTTAAAACCTTCAAAAGTGTTATTAGAAAATATCGTGCCAAAGTTAAAATTGCTGTCCAATAATAAAGTGGGTTTCCCATCCATTTTTAGTAGTTTCTCCTGGAAGAGCATCAAACCCGTGTCCGAAATCAATACCCAATAATCCAAATGCTGGCATAAATATTCTTAGACCAAAACCTGCAGATCTGTTAATGTTAAAAGGGTTATAATCTCTAAAGTTATCAAAAGAAGCACCACCTTCAATAAATCCTAATCCATAAATTTTAGCCTGTGCACCCAATGTGATTGGATAACGTATTTCCATAGAAAACTTATTGTAGATAGTTCCTCCATCAGTAGATGATAATGATTGGTTAGGGTAACCTCTAAGCTGAACAACTTCTCTTCCGTCTAAAGAGTAATTACCTAAACCGTCTCCTCCTAAGAAGAAGCGTTCAAATGGAATAACACCTCTATCATTATTATATGCTCCTAAGAAACCAAATTCTAAACCAGACTTTATTACTAGTTTGTCAACGATTCTTGTATACCAATCTCCTTTAAACTTTACTTTGTAAAACTCTAACCAATTATAACGCTGTTGGTCAATTTCACTAATTCTAACTGAATCATCTTCATCGGTTGGATCTAAGCCATCTCTTTCTTCTTTTAAGGCTTTATAATCTACATTGTTAAACAAAGAATATGGTAAAGATAGTTTAGCAGAAACTGCAAAATTTGAACCTCCCATTGGATATATTGGGTCAGCAGTTGTGTTATTTCTACTTAAACCAACAGTATAGGCTAAGTTGTTTGAATAACCGTCACCAAATGTAAATAATCCTGTGTTGTAATTTTTTAGGTTATAATGCTGAAAGCTGATTGCTTGAGATAAATGGAAATAATCATCAGGGAATGTTAAACGTTTTGACAGACCCACTGAAACTCCTGTAATGTTAAAACGTCTGTTTTTATCTGCATCTCTTGTCACTGCATTATATAAAAACTGTTTAGTATGAGATATAGATGTTGATAACTGTAAAGGACGTTTACCACCTAACCAAGGCTCAGAAAATGAAAAACTATAGGTTTGGAAAAATCTACTTGCTTGTAGTCTTAAAGCTAAACTTTGGCCATCTCCCATTGGTACAGGTTTGTAGGCATCTTTTTTAAAGATGTCTTTCATTGAGAAATTATTGAAAGACAATCCTAAAGTACCAATGAAGCCTCCACCACCATAACCACCCTGTAGCTCTATTTGGCTTGATCCTCTCTCTACAACTTCATATTCAATATCAACAGTACCATCTACAGTATTAAAATTTTTCATGTTAGGAACTAGTTGTTGAGCATCAAAAAACCCTAATTGACCAAGCTCTCTAATAGTTCTAATTACATTTTGCTTGCTGTAAAGTTGACCTGGCTTAGTTCTAAGTTCACGATAAACTACATGGTCGTTTGTTTTGTCGTTTCCAGATACTGAAACGTTATTAAAATATGCTGGTTTACCTTCAGAGATTCTAATTTCCATATCAATAACGTTACCGTCAGCACTTACTTCAACAGGATTTATTGTTGAGAATAGGTAACCATTATTTTGATATAGGTTTGTTAAATCAATAGCATCAGGTTTAGTATCGTCAGCAATACGTTTTCTTAATTCAACACCATTGTATGTAGAACCTTCTTTTATCTTAAGCACACTTGCTAATTGCTGGTCAGTATATACACTGTTACCAACAAAGGTTATTTTACCAAATTTGTACTGTTCTCCTTCTTCTACATTTATATTTAGAGAGATGGTTTTGTCATCATTAATAATTATAGAGTCAGATAGTATACGAGCATCTCTATAACCGTTTTCTTTATACTTATCTATAATACTCACAAGGTCTTCTTTGTAATCTTCTTGAATGTATTTAGAACGTTTTAATATACGTATTGGGTTTTTTTGCTTAGTATTCTTCATGGCTTTTCTTAGCTTTTTATCAGCTATTTTTTCATTGCCTATGAAGTTGATTTTTTTGATTTTTACCTTTTCACCTTTATCAATTTTTATTGACATGTCAACTCTACTTTTTTGAATAGAGTCAATTACTTCTTTAGTGTTTACAGTAACTTTTGTGTTTAAGAAACCGTTTTTCTTGTATTTATTGGTAAGGTAATTTCTTGTTGTAGTAATTAAGTTTTCAGTAACCTTAGCACCTTTGGTAAGCTTGTTTTCAGTAATAACAGCTTCTTTTTTAGATTTTTTAATACCTTCAATAGTTACTTCGTTAAGCTCTGGTAAATCTTCTAAGTTTATTTCTAAATAAGCAGTGTTTCCTTCTAGTCTTACAAGATAAATATCAATACTGCTAAACAAATTAGAACTCCATAACCTTTTAATAGCGTTACTTATTTTTTCACCAGGAATTACAATTTCATCACCTTTATTTAATCTTGAAAATGAAATAATGGTTTGAGAACCAAAACTAGTATTACCAGTTACGGTAATATCTCCAATGATGTACTTTTGACCTGTGTTGTAAGTTGGCTCTTGCGCTATTGCTACACTTGAAAAAAGAAAGAAAAGTGCAATAAAAAATATATTAGTAAAGGTTTTCAAGGGTAGTTTTTTAGCTAATTTGTTCACTTGTTTTTCCAAATCGTCGTTCTCTATTTTGATAATTAATCAAAGCTTCGTAAAAATCTTGTTTTTTAAAATCAGGCCAAAGTATATCGGTAAAATACAATTCGGCATAAGCAATTTGCCAAAGAAGAAAATTACTGATTCTTTGCTCACCGCTGGTTCGAATCAATAAATCTACGTCAGGTAAATTTTGCGTGTAAAGATGCTTATTTATAATTGATTCGTCAATATTTTCAGAAGAAATTATATTATTTTTAACTTTATTTGCTAAATCTTTAATAACACTCGTTATTTCTTCTCTAGCGCCATAGCTAAGGGCTAGAGTTAATGTCATTCTAGAATTATTTTTGGTTTTTTCTATAACATCTAACAGTTCGTTATGTGCTTTTTTTGGCAAATCATTAAGATTTCCGATAGCGTTTAGCTTTATGTTGTTGTCTTGAAGTGTTTTGATTTCCTTTTTTAAGGATTTCACTAATAACTTCATTAAGGTTTGAACCTCAACTTTTGGTCTGTTCCAGTTTTCAGTAGAAAATGCATATAAGGTTAAGCAGTTTATGCCTAACTCAGCACTGGCTTCAACAACTTCTCTTACAGATTTAGTACCGTTTTCATGACCAATTACTCTAAGCATTCCTTTTTGTTTTGCCCAACGACCATTACCATCCATAATTATGGCAACGTGCTTAGGAAGCTTATCTGTAAGTATTTTTTCTTTTAAACTCATACTAAAAATCGCAGTAACAAGGTCTTCTACCAAAAGTATATGTTAACGTAAAACCGGTAAAAACATACCAATCGTTACTATTGGTGTTTCCAAAAGATAGTGGGTGTTCGTTGTCAAAATCAGGAACACTTCCATCTAACTCATCAGAAAACGTATAGCGTGCGCCAATTTCAGCACCTAAAATAAGGTGATCTGTTAAGGTTGTTTTTACGCCTAAAACCATAGGGATACCAAAAGCCCAACTGTAAGTGCCTTCTCCAACTATTTCTCCATTATTGTCAAAATAAAAGTTGCTATGTCTTCCAGATGTAATTCCTGTATATAAATATGGTGTGGTTTTATTATCGTATTCATGCAAATTAAAATCAAAAAACGTAAACTCCATTCCTGCTGAAATTTCAAATATATTATTATCAAAGGAATAATCGCGTTCTTGTCGTCTTGGGTCGTCAGATTTAGCATCGATACCTTCCAAACCAGCATAAATTACTGATACTCTCCATGAGTGTCTTGGGCTTCGGTTCCATTTTAAAATAGCTCCAAAAGCACTTTGGTTGGGTGAGATATAATTAGTTTTACCAACGTCTCCAATAAAATTACTTCCTCCTCCAAACACGCCAATTTCATAGATTTGAGATTGAGCCGTTTGCGAGAAAATAATACTAAATAAAATTATGGTTAAATACCTCATAAATTTTTAAAAGTTTGCAAATATAGTAAATTGATTAGCCTATAACAATTTGTATTACAGATAAACAGTAATTATGAGGTTTTATTGTTTAATTACGCTTGTCTTCTCCCCAAAGCATCTTTTTTCTGAGTGTATCAATAAAGCTTTCATCAAGCAGTTCAACCATTTTTATTTTAAAGTCGGCTTTTTTTATGGTAACAATTGTTGAATTGTGAAGTGTTGCAATTCTTGAATCTAACGAAATTAAATAGTGGTCTTCTCTTCCGTCAATTTTTAATTGTATGTCAGTGGTGTCAGGTATAACAAAAGGTCTTGCGTTTAAATTATGTGGCGCAATAGGTGTTATTACCAAATTGTTTGCTCCAGGTGTTATTACTGGTCCTCCACAACTTAGTGAATATCCAGTAGAGCCTGTAGGTGTTGAAATTATTAAACCATCAGCCCAATAAGATGTTAAGTACTCATCGTCTAGATGCGTTTCAACAGTAATCATTGAAGTTGTGTTTTTTCTACTTACTGCTATTTCATTTAATGCAAAGTTAGTTTCCACTAAATCTTTGTTTTCTGGTAAAGTGGTAACGCTTAATAATGTTCTTTCAGAAATTTTATAGTTGCCATTTAATATTTCGTCAATGGCATGTTCAATTTCATTTGTTTGAATAGTAGCCAAAAAACCTAAGCGACCTGTATTAATGCCTACTATTGGGATTGAAAGATCTCTTACATGGGTTATAGCACGTAAAATGGTTCCGTCACCACCAATACTTATTAAAAGATCGTAACTGTTATCTAAGGTTTTAAAAATCTTAAACGCTTTTATGTTTTTTTCGTTTTCTTCTTTTAGAATGTTGAAGAAATCCTTTTCAATATATACCTCAACTTCTTTTCTAAACAAAAAGCCAAACAAGGTTTCAATACTCGATTGCATATTGTTATGATAATATTGACCGTAAACAGCTATTTTCATTGACTATATATTGAGGTATTTTTTTAAATATTCTGAACGCTCTTTAAGGTTTTCAATATAAGTGTCTTCTTCATGTCCAGAAACTATATTGTAGTTGTACCTTCTAAAGGTTTGCATCACATCATTTAAGCCAGCGTTTCCAATTTTTAAAGTAATTTGAGCCACATCACTTTCAATTTTAGAAATAAAAGCACCTAAAAGTTTAGCATCATTAGATTCAATAATTTGGCTTATTTCACTAAAAGAATAATCGTTTATGCCTTTTTCAATAATTAAAATTCCACCTGGTTCAGCAAAAAAAGGAGTTTCGTTAAACAAGCCAATAATGTCATTTAGCTCGTAATATCCTAAATAGGTGTTCTGCTCATTAAGTACTGGCATAATATTGCACGAATTTTGAGCAAAAGCCTCTAAAACATCTAACCAAGTAGTAAAAGACCTAACAAAAAAACCTTCAATAGCATAGTTGAATTCTGATATTTCTTTACTATTATCAAAACAATGTACATCAGTTTCAGAAACACAACCCAAATAAACACCATCATTTTCTACAGGAATATGAGAGTAGGTTAGTTCATTAAACAATAACTTAAAATCACTCACTTTGTCATGAATGTTTAAAGGTTTAATATCGTTTATGATGTATTGTTGTAATGGCATTTTTGCAAATTTTCTTATTGCAAATTAATTAAAAATAACTACAAAAAGCACTAAGTAGTTTGTATTTTTGCTAGTCCAAAAAATAAAGTCAATGACAAAGTTAAGTGTAAATATTAATAAGATTGCTACGTTACGAAACTCTAGAGGAGGCGATGTTCCTAATGTGGTTCAGTTTGCTAAAGACGTACAGCGTTTTGGCTCTCAAGGAGTAACAATTCATCCAAGACCAGATGAAAGACATATTCGTTATCAAGATGTTTATGATTTAAAACCAGTGGTGCATACTGAGTATAATATTGAAGGAAACCCAATCCAAAAATTTATAGATATCGTTTTAGAAGTAAAGCCTACACAAGTTACTTTGGTTCCTGATGCTGAAGATGCTATAACTTCAAATGCAGGTTGGGACACTGTTAAGCACAAAGCGTTTTTAGTAGATGTTATCAAAGAATTTAAAAACAACGGAATACGAACATCAATTTTTGTAGACCCTGAGCTAAAGCAAATTGAAGGCGCTAAAGCTACAGGTGCTGATAGAATTGAGTTATATACCGAAGCTTTTGCACATCAATATAGTTTAGGTAACGAACAAGCAATACAACCTTATACTGAATGTGCAGTTTTAGCAAATGAATTAAATTTAGGTATTAATGCAGGACACGATTTGTCATTAGAAAACATTAAGTTTTTTAAAGATAATATACCAAACCTTTTAGAGGTGTCTATTGGACATGCATTAATTGCTGAAAGTCTTTACTTAGGAATAGAAAACGTGGTGCAAATGTATTTGCAAAGACTTAAGTAATTATAACTTTTTTGTCGGTTTTAGCGTAGGCGAGACCTCTCATTATAAAAACGAAAATATGAAATTACACTCCAATATATTAGGTCAAGGAAAGCCTTTTGTTATTCTTCATGGATTTTTAGGAATGAGTGACAACTGGAAAACGCTTGGTAAAAAATTTAGCGAAGAAGGATTTGAAGTTCATCTTGTAGACCAACGAAATCATGGTCATAGTTTTCATGATGACAATTTTGATTATGAAACCCTATCGGAAGATTTGCGTCATTATTTTGAAGCGCATAATCTTTCTGAAGCAATTGTGTTAGGGCATTCAATGGGAGGAAAAACAGCAATGCTATTTGCAACACAAAACCCAAATTTGGTTTCAAAATTAATAGTTGCAGACATTTCTCCTAGATTTTACCCAATACATCACGATGCTATTTTAGAAGGATTAAGCAGTTTAGATTTTTCTGAAATTAAAAGTAGAGGAGCAGCCGATAAACAGCTAGCAAACTATGTGTCTGATTTTGGAACACGTCAGTTTTTGCTTAAAAACTTATATTGGAAAGAAAAAGGTCAGTTAGCATTACGCATGAATCTTCAAGTGTTAAAAGAGAATGTTTCAGAGGTTGGCGAAGCATTACCGCTTCATGCAAAGTTTGAAAAAGAGACGCTTTTTTTAAGAGGAGACAAGTCTGAATACATCGCTTTACAAGACGAAACTATCATAAAACAGCATTTTTCTAATGTAAACATTGTAACAATTGCGAATGCTGGACATTGGTTGCATGCCGAAAACCCAGATGATTTTTTTAATGAAGTTATGCAATTCATCATTTAATATTTGTAACTTTAGTAAAAACATATAATTATGAATCTCTTATTTAGATTATTATTAACTGCTGTGGCAGTTTTTGTCTTGGCATACTTTTTACCAGGAGTAGATTTAACAGGAAACCAATTTGTAACAGCACTTATTGTGGCTGTTGTTTTGGCGGTTTTAAACCTTTTGGTAAAGCCAATTTTAGTTATTCTAACTTTACCAATAACAGTGGTAACCTTAGGCTTGTTTTTACTCATTATTAACGCGTTAATAGTGCTTTTAGCAGATAAACTCATTGATGGTTTCGCGGTAAATAGTATCTGGACAGCCATTCTATTTAGTATACTTTTGTCTATACTTCAATCTATACTACATTCTATTTTAAAAGAAGATAAAAAATAGTCTGAATTTCAACATCTTAAAAACTTTGTTGGGTTGTAAAAAATATGTACTTTTGCAACCCAATTTTTATTTGATTCTATAATGAATATTACAAGAGAAAACATTGATGCATTAAATGCTGTTGTGAAAGTAGATATCGCTAAAGAAGATTACAGCGATAAGGTAGAGAAAATCCTTTCAGATTACCGTAAGTCGGCTAACATTCCTGGATTTAGAAAAGGACATGTGCCAATGACAATGGTGAAGAAGCAATACGGAAAAGCAGTTTTGGTAGATGAAGTTAACAAGCTTTTACAAGATGCTTTAAACAAGTATTTAACTGAAGAAAAACTAGACGTTTTAGGTAACCCATTACCAAAACCACAAGACGATTTGGATTGGGATGCTGATAATTTTTCTTTTGAGTTTGAATTAGGTTTAGCACCTGAGTTTGAAGTAAACTTAAAATCTAAAAAAGCAATTACACAATACAATATTGTTGCTAATGATAAAATGTTAGACGATCAAGTTGAGCATATCAGAAAGCAGTATGGTAAGTTAGTA
The DNA here is from genome assembly GCF_050509525.1 of Gaetbulibacter sp. PBL-D1. Taxonomy (NCBI): domain Bacteria; kingdom Pseudomonadati; phylum Bacteroidota; class Flavobacteriia; order Flavobacteriales; family Flavobacteriaceae; genus Gaetbulibacter; species Gaetbulibacter sp. PBL-D1. The sequence continues at coordinate 19,093 of NZ_JBNWKB010000024.1, forward strand.
TCTCAAGATACTGTTGCTAAAGATTCTGAAATTACAGGTGTATTTGTAAACGAAGAGAAAGAAATCAACAATACAGCAACTATTACTTTAGATAAGTTTAAAGGTAAAGCAACCGAAAAGAAATTTGTAGGTTCTAAAGTTGGTGATGTTATTACTTTAAAAACAAAAGGATTGTTTAATGACGACCACGATTTAATGCACTTCTTAAAAGTATCTCATGATGATGCTCACGGATTGGACATTGAGGTAACATTTACAATCAACGAAATTAATACTCGTGAGTTGGCTGATTTAGACCAAGAGTTATTTGATAAATTATTTGGTAAAGATGTAGTAACATCAGTAACTGAATTAAAAGAGAAAATAAAAGTAGATTCTGAAAAGCAATTTGCACAACAAGGTGATCAAAAATTACTTAACGATGTTACTGAGTATTTAGTTGAAAATACTAAGTTCGATTTACCAGCGTCTTTCTTGCAAAAATGGATGCAAACTGCAGGTGAAGAGCAAATGGATGCAGACCAAGCTAAAGAAGAGTATGAAAAGTCTGAAAAAAGCATGCGTTACCAATTAATTGAAGGTAAACTTATTGAAAAGCACAACCTTCAAGTAACGTTTGACGATCTTAAAGCACATGCAAGAGAAATGATTAAAGTGCAAATGGCGCAATTTGGTCAAATGGATCCATCAGATAAAGAACTAGATGATATTGCTGCTCGTATTTTATCAAATCAAGATGAGGTTAAACGCTTGTCTGAGCAGTTAATGAGTCAAAAACTGTTAAACCTTTACAAAGAAGAAGCAAATCTTAAAGTAAAAGAGATAACTTACGATGATTTTGTAAAAGAATTTTACAGTTAAGCATTACAGAATAAATGATTATATTTATAGCGTAAAACTGTGAGGTTTTACGCTTTTTTTTTACTAAATAATTTATTGAAAAAATATATGGATTTCGGAAAAGAATTTGAAAAATTCGCAATAAAAGACCAAGGTATTAGCAGCACATATTACAATAAGATAATTAGTAGTATGTATCCTACAAACTTAACGCCTAATATTATTGAAGAGCGTCAAATGAACATCGCAATTTTTGATGTGTTTTCTCGTTTAATGATGGATCGTATCATCTTTATGGGTACAGCTATCAACGATCAAGTAGCAAATATTATTCAAGCGCAATTATTGTTCTTAGAAAGTACAGATGCTTCTAAAGACATTCAAATATATATCAATTCACCAGGAGGAAGCGTATATGCAGGTTTAGGTATTTATGATACTATGCAGCTTATTAAACCAGATGTAGCTACAATATGTACAGGTATGGCAGCATCAATGGGAGCAGTATTATTATGTGCTGGTGAAAAAGGTAAGCGTAGTGGATTAACACACTCAAGAGTGATGATTCACCAACCATTAGGAGGTGCACAAGGTCAAGCAAGTGATATTGAAATTACAGCGCGTGAGATTTTAACCTTAAAAGAAGAACTTTATAAAATTATTAGTAAGCATTCAGGTCAAGATTACGACAAAATTTACGAAGATAGTGATCGTGATTACTGGATGAAAGCTGATAAGGCTAAAGAGTATGGAATGATTGACGAAGTATTAGGTTCAACCAAATAATCATTTTCATAATAGTTTAAGAAAATTAATAGCACATGGCAAAGGAAGAATTAGAATGTTCATTTTGTGGTAGGAAAAAGCCAGAAACCAATCTGTTAATAGCAGGATTGGATGCGCATATATGCGATAGGTGTATTGAGCAAGCTCATGGTATTGTACTAGAAGAATCTAAACAAAACAACAATGCTGAGTTATCATCTGAATTGATGTTGAAAAAACCTCAACAAATCAAGTCGTTTTTAGATGAATACATCATTGGGCAGGAATATACCAAAAAGGTAATGTCTGTTGCTGTATACAACCATTACAAGCGTTTATTGCAACCACCAAGTGACGATGATATTGAAATTCAAAAGTCAAACATCGTAATGGTTGGTCAAACAGGAACAGGAAAAACCTTAATGGCTAAAACAGTTGCAAAAATGCTTAATGTACCATTGGCAATTGTTGATGCTACAGTGTTAACCGAAGCAGGTTATGTTGGAGAAGATGTTGAAAGTATTTTAACACGATTGTTGCAAGCTGCTGATTACAATCTGGAGAAAGCCGAAAAAGGTATTGTATTTATTGATGAAATAGATAAAATTGCTCGTAAAAGCGATAACCCATCAATAACTAGAGATGTTTCAGGAGAAGGTGTGCAGCAAGCTTTGTTAAAACTATTGGAAGGAACAGTTGTTAATGTACCACCAAAAGGAGGTCGTAAGCATCCTGACCAAAAATTTATTGAAGTAAATACAGAACACATATTATTTATAGCAGGAGGAGCTTTTGATGGTATTGAAAAGAAAATCTCAAAGCGTCTCAATTTAGCTGCTATTGGTTATAAGGCAGTACAAGAAGGTGTAACTTTAGATTCTGATAATTTATTGCAATACATTATTCCAAAAGATTTAAAAGACTTTGGCTTAATTCCTGAAATTATAGGTCGTCTTCCAGTGCTTACTTATATGGATCCTTTAGACGCTAAAACATTAAGAGCTATTTTGACTGAGCCTAAAAACGCTATCATTAAACAGTATAAAAAACTGTTTGAAATGGATGAAATTGAATTTACAATTACTGATGGTGCTTTAGATTATATAGTAGAAAAAGCTATTGAGTATAAATTAGGAGCTCGTGGTTTAAGATCGTTGTGTGAAGAAATTTTAACCGATGCAATGTTTGAGTTGCCTAGTGGTACAGAAAAGAAACTTAACGTTACAAAAAGTTATGCCGAAGATAAGCTCACCAAAACAACATTAAAGAAACTAAAAGCAGTTTCCTAAAAAATAAAAAGCCACTCGAAAGAGTGGTTTTTTTATTCGGATTATTTGGTAATTAATAATTGCAATACAATTTTTTTATCTATTTTGATATAATTGATCTTGCTTTGTGTGCTATTAGTTAATCAAAATTTTAAAAAGGGGTTTTTGATTATCGAGGTGTAAATATAACAGCATTAATGTAAGATAAAAACTACTTTTAGTAGGTTTTGGATAAAGGTCTCTAAAAATTCGTTATGATGTTTTTAACATTGTCGTTTATCGGATTTATTCGCATCGACTTACCGTTTGTCTAAGAAGTGCCATTCAAAGAAAGTAATTCATCAATGTATTCTCTAGTGTTTGAAAGTCTAGGAACTTTGTGTTGGCCTCCTAACTTATTATGTTGTTTTAACCAATCGTAAAATAAACTTTGACGCGCTACATGTATTTGCGGTTTATTAAGCGTCATGTTGTTGTAACGTTTAGCTTCGTAGTCAGAGTTTAATGCTTTAAGTGCATTGTCAAAGAGTTCGTTAAAATAATCGATGTCTTTTGGAGGCGTTTTAAATTCAATTAGCCACTCATGAGCTCCTTTTTCTTTGCCTTTCATAAAAATAGGAGCAGCTGTATAATCAACAATTTCAGCTTTGGTTTTTCTACATACTTTTTTAAGTGCATCTTCTGCATTTTCAATAATTAATTCTTCACCAAAGACATTAATATGATGTTTTGTTCTTCCGGAAACCTTAACTCTGTATGGATTTATAGAAGTAAATTTAACTGTATCACCAATTTTATAACGCCATAATCCTGCATTGGTAGTAATAATAACTGCGTAGTTTTTGTCTTTTTCAACTTCGCTTAGCGGAATTATTTTTTCTTTAGGAGTTCCGTAAGTATCCATTGGGATGAACTCATAAAAAATTCCGTAGTCCAGCATTAGTAGTAGCTCGCTTGAATTATTTTGGTCCTGAATAGCAAAAAAGCCCTCAGAAGCATTGTAGATTTCGTAGTATTTAAAATTTTTATTTGGAAGTATGCTTTTATATTGATCTCTATATGGTACAAAACTCACGCCTCCATGAAAATAAACTTCTAGATTTGGCCAAATTTCAAAAATGTTCTTTTTTCCTGTGGTTTCTAAAATGTTGTTAAGCAGCACAAGCATCCACGAAGGAACACCAGCAAGACTTGTTACATTTTCATTTATGGTTTCGTCAACAATGGCTTGCATTTTTACTTCCCAATCACTCATTAACGATACTTTGCTACTAGGTGTACTGCTAAATTCAGCCCAAAAAGGCATGTTGTCAATTAATATAGCAGAAAGGTCGCCAAAAACAGTACCGTTTTCTTTGTAAAGCTCTTTACTGCCTCCAAGTCTTAGACTTTTCCCTGTAAAAAGTTGAGATTCTTCGTTATTGTTGAGGTACATGCAAAGTAAATCTTTACTCGCAGCATAGTGGCAATCTTCTAAAGATTCGTTACTAACAGGAATAAATTTACTTTTAGCATTGGTAGTTCCACTAGATTTGGCAAACCACTTTATAGGACTAGGCCAAAAAATATTATGCTCACCATTTCTGGAGCGTTCAATAACTTGATGATAATCCTCGTAGGTTGAAACCGGAATTCTTTCAGCAAAAGTGCTGTAATTTTTAATCGACTCAAAGTCGTATTTCTTCCCTATTTCGGTGTCTTTAGCCATAGTAACAAGCTCTAAAAGCAACTCGTTTTGGACTTCGTTAGGATATTTTAAAAACAGTTCAATTTGATGAAATCGCTTTTTTAAAAACCATGAAGCAATGGAATTTACTAAAGGAATTGGCATATTTGCATTATATT
>NZ_JBNWKB010000025.1:0-22305 GCF_050509525.1 Gaetbulibacter sp. PBL-D1
GCTCAGTTCTATTCAGATTTTACAAGTATTTCAACTACCTTAACTAAAGGAAGTCAATATACAATTACTGTAACACCAACTTGGACAGGAACAACCTATAACGAAGCATATTCGGTATGGATAGATTACAATAGAGATGGAGATTTTAATGATGCAGGAGAGCAAGTGTGGACACAATCACCAACACAAACAACACCAGTTTCTGGAGCATTTACTATTCCAACAAATGCAGTAGAAAACGCAACAAGAATGCGTGTGTCTATGAAATATAATGGAGTTCCAACTGCATGTGAGTCGTTTACCTATGGTGAAGTTGAAGATTATACAGTTGTGATTCAAGGTTCAGGACCAGATACAGTTGCGCCTGTTATAACACTTAATGGAGCTTCAGCAATTAATTTAGTTGAGGGTTCAACATATAGTGAGTTAGGAGCTACTGCTACTGATAATGTTGATGGCGATATTACAGCAAATATTGTTATTGGAGGAGATGTGGTAAATACAAGTTCTGTTGGTACTTATGTAGTAACGTATAATGTTAGTGATGCTGCAGGTAATGCCGCTGCAGAAGTTACTAGAACTGTTACTGTAACCGAAGCACCTGATGGCTGTTCAGGAGGAATTTCGTCTTTCCCTTATACCGAAGGGTTTGAAAATACTTTAGGTGCATGGACACAATCAACTAGCGATGATGTTGATTGGACAGTAGATGCAAATGGAACACCATCAAGCAATACAGGACCTTCAAGCGCTTTCCAAGGATCTTACTATGTGTATGTTGAGGCTTCTAGCCCTAATTATCCAAATCAACGAGCAATATTAAATTCTCCTTGTTTTGACTTAAGTAGTTTATCTGATGCTACGTTTAGTTTTAAATATCATATGTATGGAGCTGCTGATATGGGAACTCTTGATTTAGAAATTAGTACTGATAGTGGAAATTCTTGGAGTAGTATTTGGAATCAATCAGGAAACCAAGGGAATGCATGGCAAACTGCTAGTATAGACCTTTCAAGTTATGTAGGTTCAGCAGTTCAATTACGTTTTAATCGTTTTGTAGGCGGAACATGGCAAGCTGATGTTGCTGTTGATGATATTAGTTTATCTGAAAGTGGAAGCACAGGAGGTAACGGTTGTGTTAGTGGTATTAGCTCTTATCCTTATTCTGAAAGTTTTGAAAACACAATTGGAGCTTGGAGTCAATCTTCTTCTGACGATTTAGATTGGACAGTTGATGCAAATGGAACTCCATCTAGTGGTACAGGACCATCAAGTGCTGCTCAAGGGTCTTACTATATCTATGTTGAGGCTTCGGGTCAAAATACGGGTTACCCTAATAAACGAGCAATTATCACATCACCTTGTTTTGATTTAAGTGCAGTTGTATCAGCTTCGTTTAGTTTTCAATATCACATGTATGGAGCTGCTGATATGGGAACTATTGACTTAGAAGTTAGTAATGACAATGGAGCTAGTTGGACTAGTCTATGGAGTCAATCAGGTAATCAAGGTAACTCTTGGCAATCACAAACGGTAAACTTATCTGCATATATTGGTGAAAGTATTCAATTACGCTTTAACAGATTTGTAGCTAGTACTTGGCAAGCCGATTTAGCAATAGATGCTATTAATTTAACAACAGCAACAAGTGCTAAAACTGAGACTTCAAAAGGAGAAGATATAGCAGATGTTTTTGATGATATTAAATTGTATCCTAACCCAGTAAAAAGTAATGTGTTAAATATTCAAACTAGTCATAACAATATTGCATATGAAATTTACAATACTATTGGTCAAACAGTAGCTAAAGGAGAGGTGGTCAACAATAAAATTGACGTTTCAAATTTAAAAGGAGCTGTTTATCAAGTTAGGTTTACTATTGAAGATAAAATTGTTGTAAAACGATTTATTAAAGAGTAAAATAAGTGTACCAACAAAAAAGTCCGAATTTTAAATTCGGACTTTTTTGTTTTATAGAGGTATTTAAATATGAATAATCTCGTTATCATGCAGCAGTTCGTCACCACGCAATCGAAGTAATATTTGTGCTACTGCAATTGTATCTTTTTCACAATAAGTGACAATTCGGTCAATATCATTTTCTTCATAATACACTCTGTAAACTTCACTACCATCAATATCATCCTTAGGCGAAGGAATACCTAAAACATTAGTTAAAAGCTTTAAAGAAGTATAGGTTTTGTAATCACCAAATTTCCAAAGTTCAAGAGTGTCTAGGTGAGGTACTTCCCAAGGTTTTTTCCCAAAAAGGTTGAGTTTATAAGGTAATTCTATATTATGAATAATCATTCGTCTTGCTATGTAAGGAAAATCAAATTCTTTTCCGTTATGAGCACAAAGCAAATGTTTGTTTTGACTAAAATGAGTAATCAATAAGTTTTTAAAATCTTTTAAAATTTTGATCTCATCACCATGGAAAGAGGTTACTCTAAAGGTTCTAACATCTCCTTGCATTTTAAAATAGCCTACAGATATGCAAACTATTTTACCAAACTCTGCCCAAATTCCTGCGCGATCATAAAATTCTTCAGCAGTGTATTCGTCTTGTCTTTGGTACCTTGATTTTGCTTCCCAAAGAGCTTGCTTAGTATCGTCTAAATCTGAAAAACGAGGTGTCTCTGGAACAGTTTCAATATCCAAAAAGAGAATGTTTTCAAGATTTAGTTTACTAATCATAATTTATTGTTCTAACATTTTATAGGCTTCATCAATATACGCTGAAATATCAGGTGTAAAAGACGCTACAGCATCTCCAGGGCCTTTAGAGTGTCCTAAACGAACTATAATAACATTGTCATTTGGTTCAACAATAACATATTGTCCTAGATGACCACGCATCATAAAAAAGTGTTTATCGCCAACTGTTTTTAGCCACCATCCATATCCATACTCTGGGCTTTCAGTAAAACGAGGTGTAATAGATTTAGCTATAAATGCCGAATCCAATAACTGCTTCCCATTCCATTTGCCATGATCTTTATACAATTTACCCATTCTTGCAAAGTCTTTAGCATTACTTGCTATACAACAATAGGCTTTTACTAAATCATGGTCTTCACTATCTACTTGCCAAAGCGCTTGGTTTTCGCTACCTAAAGGTTTCCAAAAACTTTCGGTTAGATAGTCGTATAATTTTTTTCCAGATGCACGTTCTATTGCAATAGCTAGCATTTGAGTATCACCACTGGCATATTTATAAGATGTACCAGGTTCTCTAACTACTTTTAAGCCAGTCATAACCTTGGTTAAATCGTCATCAAAATACGCACGAGTAGTTATTGAAAAAGGGGAGTAGTAACGTTCGTCCCAGTTGGTTCCTGAAGCCATACTAGATAAGTCACCAACGGTCATTTTTGCAGCATCGCCTTCACAAAATTCAGGTATAAAATCGCAAACAGGTTGATCAAGATTTTTTATGTAACCATCCATAATCGCTTTTCCTAATAGAGCAGACACGTAACTTTTTGCCATAGAAAAAGAGTTGGATTTAGAATCTTCATCAAAACCATCATAATAGTTTTCAAACCAAATACTGTCATTTTTTATAATAACGTAAGCAATAGTACCGTTTTGAGCATTAACATTTTTAAGGGTTTCAGTTTCTTTTACTGAGTTATAGTCTTTGTGATTTGGCCAAGGCTGAGGTGTTCCAATATCTAGAGGTTTATTGTCGAAATGTTTGTAATCTTCTAGGTAAGCGGTTGTATGACCTTTCATGTAAATGGTTCTTACAGCTTTTAAAAGATAATCAGTATCAGTGACGTAAAGTGTAATTATGAGTAAGCCAAATAGAATAGCAACCAATTTAAGGAGTTTTTTGAGGAATTTCATTCAGTGATTATTTAATAATTAAATATAGCTAAAAATTTAAAATAAAGATTGTTGTTTATAAGGACTTTCGTGTTCTAAAAGCCATTGTTTTCTATGAAGTCCTCCAGCATAACCTGTTAAACTGCCATCAGTTCCTATAATTCGGTGACATGGTACAATAATCCATAACGGATTTTTACCATTAGCATTAGCCACAGCTCTAATGGCTTTAACATCTCCAAGTTGTTTTGAAAGTTCAAGGTAAGACATCGTTTTTCCGTACGGAATAGTTAAAAGAGCTTCCCAAACTGTTTTTTGAAAATCGGTACCTTGAGGATTTAAGTTTAAATCAAAAACTTGTCGTTTGCCTTCAAAATATTCGTTGAGCTGATACACGCAGTCTTCTAAAGACTCAGGAATAATATCAGAGATTTGCTCTTCAGAATTTAAAACCGTTACACTTGCAATACCATCATTATCACCAGTTATTTTGGTGTAACCCAAAGGTGTTTTGATGATACAGGCTTCCATTATTGGTTGTCGTCTTTAGTATCTTCAAAAAGTCCAAGATGCTTTGCTCTTGTTTCCCAACTTTTTCTTGCAAGTAATTGTAGGTCAGGAACATTATCGCTTTCGTCCATTATTTCTAAACCAAGTAAAGTTTCAATAACATCTTCTTGGGTTACTAAACCACTTACGCTTCCATATTCATCAACTACCAATGCCATATGGTTTTTACTTTCAATAAGCTTTTCAAAAAGATCAGGAATTGGCAGGCTGCGACCCACTATAATAATGTTTCGTTTAATGTCAGACAGCTTTTTGTCGCCATTATCAAAGGCCATTTCTTTAAAGACATCGTCCTTTAAAACTAATCCTGTAATATTATCAGGATCGTTTGTATACACTGGAATTCTTGAAAAGCGAATGTTGTGGTTTTCAGCAAAAAAAGACGAGATAGTTGTGTTTTCATTTTCTGTTTTAATCACAGTTCTAGGCGTCATTACATCTTTTGCCATTACGTTTTTAAAGGTCAAAAGATTTCTAATTACTTTACTTTCAGATTCATGAAAAACACCTTCTTCGTGCGCAATATCAGTCATTGCAAGAAACCCTTCTCTACTTAAAACACTACCATGACCTTTGCCACCAATAAGTTTTGTGGTAAGTTGTAATAACCATAAAATTCCTGTCCATTTTAATGGAAAAATTAAAACGTTTAAGGCTTTTGCGGTAAAGTTTGCAAGTTGTTTCCAGTAAGTTGCACCAATGGTTTTTGGTATAATTTCAGAAGCTACAAGAATTAAAACCGTCATTATAGAAGATACAATACCAACCATAACATCTTCGGTAATTGTTAGTCCAAAAACAGTACTAGGGTTGCTTCCGTAGAGTTCGGCATAAGCAACTTTGGCTTGTACACCAACTAAAATTGCACCTACAGTATGCGCAATAGTATTAAGTGTAAGTATAGCAATAAGTGGCTTGTCAACATCTTTTTTAAAGGTTTCTAAAGTAAGCGCGTAGGCTTTGCCTTCTTTCTTTTTAATATTAATAAATGTTGGTGTAACACTTAAAAGCACAGCTTCTAGTATTGAACATAAAAAGGAAAAGAAAATAGATACGAGAGCGTAAAGTATGAGTAAACCCATTAGTGTGTTTTAGTTTGATTAATGCGAAGTTACGAAATAGAATATTTAAATTAAGGGTTAAATTATTTTTCATAAATTGAAGTATGAAAAACCTGTTTTATATTTTATTGTTTTTGACTTCAGGAGCAATAGTATCTCAAACCAAAGGGAAGATTACCTATTTGGCTACTATGAATAAAGATAGTATTAAAAAACCTACCGAAGACATAAAAGACCAAGCTAAATATGATGCATTACAACTCATTCATGGGTCGCATCCTGTTGAAGCATATTTAGTATTTAACGATAGTATTGCGTTGTACTCTGTAGAGCCTAAAATTGAAATTCCTGGATGGAATACTACTGATGGTCAAATAACTATTTCAAAGGCTAACTTAAACTTAACTTGGATTTTTGCAGGAGGAGAATCGTTATACTATACCGATTGGAGTAGAGATTGGAATATTTCACAGAAAGATGTGTATTTTGAGCGTAAGCGTATTAAGTACGAAGAAAAGCCTTGGGAACTCACAAAAGAGACTAAGGAAATTTTAGGATATGTTTGTTATAAAGCTGTATCAGAAGTCTCTAAACTTGAAGTATGGTATGCTCCTGAACTTAATGTAAAACATGGACCACAAGGAATTAATGGTTTACCTGGATTAGTTTTGGAAGCAAAACGAAATAGGTTTTTAATTAAAGCTACAAACATCGATTTAGAAAACAATGAATATGAAATTATAGAAGAACCAGTTGAAGGCGAGCTCATGCAAGAAGCTAAATACAGAAAACTAGGTAAAGCTATATTTTCTAAAGAATAATATTACTTATTCAAAATTTTCACAACATCCTTAGCAAAATAAGAAGCAATTATATCTGCACCAGCACGTTTTATGGCAGTAATTTGCTCCATCATAACAGCATCGTGGTCTAACCAGCCTTTTTCTGCAGCTGCTTTAAGCATAGCATATTCACCAGAAACCTGATATACAGCTACAGGAACATCTACTTCATTTTTGATTTCGCGAACAATATCCAAATAACATAAACCTGGTTTTATCATAACAATATCAGCACCTTCATCAATATCCATTTCGGTTTCTCTAATGGCTTCAAAACGGTTAGCAGGATCCATTTGATAGGTTTTTTTGTCTTTTGGAATATTTTGAATATCAACAGGAGCAGAATCTAAAGCATCACGAAATGGTCCATAAAATGCCGAAGCATATTTAGCAGAATAACTCATAATTCCAGTATCTGTAAACCCATTATCTTCTAAAGCTTCGCGAATGGTTAAAATACGACCATCCATCATGTCGCTTGGTGCTACAAAATTAGCGCCTGCTTCAGCGTGAGATAAGCTCATTTCAGCTAAAACATCAGCAGTTTCATCATTAAGAATAACACCGTTTTCAATTATACCATCATGTCCATAAACAGAATAAGGGTCTAAAGCAACATCAGTCATTACCAACATGTCTGGACAAGCGTTTTTAACTGTTTTTATAGCACGTTGCATAAGTCCGTTAGGGTTTAACGCTTCCGTACCTTTGTTGTCTTTAAGGTTGTCAGGAACTTTTACAAACAATAATACTGATTTTAAGCCTAAACGCCATAGCTCTTTAACCTCGTTTTCCAAAAGGTCTAAACTATACCGAAAGTAATTTGGCATAGAAGCAATTTCTTCTTTTACACCTTTGCCTTCAACCACAAAAAGTGGTACTAAAAAATCATTTGGTGAAATTATAGTTTCTCTAATTAGGCTACGAATAGCTTCGTTGGTTCTAAGTCTTCGGTTTCTTCTTAGTGGGAACATATCCTTATAATTTTAAACCCAATTTTTAGGGCTTTGTAATACTTTAATTAGTTTTTCTTCTTCACTTCCTGTTTCAGGATGATGGTCATAAATCCATTGCACATGAGGTGGTAAGCTCATTAAGATACTTTCAATACGACCATTTGTTTTTAGTCCAAACAACGTGCCTTTATCGTGCACCAAATTAAACTCTACATAACGACCACGTCTTATTTCTTGCCAATTTCTTTGAGTTTCAGTGTATGGAAGCTGTTTGCGTTTTTCAACAATTGGAACGTAAGCTTCTAAAAAGCTATTGCCAACTTCGGTTACAAAATCATACCAATTTTCCATGCTCATTTCATCTGTTGCTTTGCAATAATCAAAAAACAAACCACCAATACCACGTGCTTCGTTACGATGTGTGTTGTAAAAATATTCATCACATCGTGCTTTGTAGTTTGGGTAAAACTCTGCATTGTGTTTGTCGCAAGCCGTTTTACAAGTTTGGTGAAAATGTTTTGCGTCTTCCTCAAAGAGATAGTATGGTGTTAAATCTTGTCCGCCACCAAACCATTGGTCAACAATGTTTCCGTTTTGGTCATACATTTCAAAGTATCGCCAATTGGCATGAACCGTTGGAACCATTGGGTTTTTTGGGTGAAGCACTAAACTCAATCCGCAAGCAAAAAAGTCGGCATCTTTTACGCCAAAATAGTTTTGCATGCTCTCTGGTAAAGCACCATGAACAGCAGAAATATTTACGCCACCTTTTTCAAAAACAGCTCCATTTTCAATAACACGAGTGCGTCCTCCACCACCTTCAGGTCGTTTCCAAAGGTCTTCTTTAAATTGAGCAACACCATCAATAGTCTCGAGTTTTGAGGTGATAGTGTTTTGTAAATCTTGTATGTATTGATAGAATTTATCTTTCATAATTATTGTTTTAAATAGCGTCTTTATGCAATTCATAAAGTTCCATATCTAGAGTAGATTTCCCAGAAACATACTCTTTTGGTAAGGTTTTAACCCAAGTAAATCCAGAACGTTCAGCTACATTTACACTTTCGGTATTGGTTTTATGTACTACTATTTGCAACGTGTTTAATTGCAATTCTGAAAAGGCAAAATTTGTTACTGCTTTAATGCTTTTGGTCATCCAGCCATTACCAGAATATTTGCTTCCTAAGCAATATGCGAATTCACCTAATTTAGATTGATAATCCAAGTGTTTTAAAATCACTAAGCCAGCAATAGCATTAGAGTCTTTATCTTTTATGGCAAAAGTGAATTCGGTTTTATTCTGTATTTCACTATTCTTTTTTTTGATATAGTCTTTTGAAGCGTCTTCAGAAATATTTTGAGATAGTGTTATTGGTAAATACTTTTGAAATCGTTTTCCGTTAGAAATCATTAATCGGCTTAAGTTTGAAGCGTCTGAGGGTTGTAACGTTTCTAATCTAAATATGTCAGTAACCAATACCATTTTTAAGCGTTTGATGAAATATGATTATTGGCTTTTAAAATAGAAACGGTTTCTTTTGAAGCTGCTGTAACCGAAAACGGTAATACCAAAATAACTCCCAAAACAGGAATTAACAAAAACAGCATAAACACAATACCATTACCTATGGCAACACCTCTATTTTTACGAACAAAACGTAAACTTTCGGCATATTTAAAATGACGTTCTAAGGTGTAGTCCATGTTTCCAAATCCAGCATAGTAGGCTTGTACTAAAAACAATATAATACTAGACAAAAATCCTATTACTGGAATAAAACTTATAAGAAGAATAGGAATGGTAAGTAAGAGTTCCATACATAGGTTTCTGAGGTTAATTCTAATACCTCTCCACAGTTGCTCCTTAAACGAAGTGTTTCTATGAGAATGCTCTTCAATATTTAGTAAGTAAGCTTCAATTTTTTCAGATACAGGACTCATAAAAGGCGCAGACAATGCCATAATAATATGCTTGTATAAAATAAGCCCTAAGACAATAATAGTAAGACCACCTATAACATTACTAATTGTAGTAAAAGTTTCTTTTCCCCAATCCCAAACCCAAATTTTTGAGATGTAAAACCCTAAATTATCAGAAAGCCCATAAGCAGAAAGTCCTATAACTATTGCTGTAAATAAGCTAATAGCCATAGGAATAGCAAAATACTTCCAGAGCTTAAGTTTTGAAATTAAACCCAAAGCTCCAAAGTATGCTTGTATGCCTTTTGCTATATTTTTAAACATGATATTCTTTTACTGCATCAACAAACGCTTTAGCATTATCTAAAGGAATGTTTGGTAGTATACCATGACCTAAATTTACGATATATTTATCCTTTCCAAACTCATTTATCATTTGATGCACCATTTTTTTAATTTCTGCAGGAGGAGACAATAATCTTGAAGGATCAAAATTTCCTTGTAGTGTAATATTTCCACCTGTTAGGTAGCGTGCATTTTTAGCAGAACATGTCCAGTCTACTCCTAAAGCCGAAGCACCAGATTTTGACATTTCATTAAGCGCAAACCAACAACCTTTTCCGAAGGCAATAACAGGAGCATCGTCTTTTAATGCATCAATAATTTGCTGAATATATTGCCAAGAAAATTCTTGATAATCTACAGGAGACAACATGCCTCCCCAAGAATCAAATACCTGAACTGCATTACAACCTGCTTTTACCTTTTCTTTTAAATAAGCAATAGTAGTGTCGGTAATTTTTTGAAGTAATTGATGCGCAGCAATAGGATTGGTAAAACAAAATTCTTTAGCCTTATCAAAGTTTTTGCTGCCTTGACCTTGTACACAATAACATAAAATGGTCCAAGGAGAACCCGCAAAACCTATTAAAGGAATCTCATTATTTAGTTTTTCTTTGGTGGCTTTTATAGCTTGGTAAACATAATCTAATGCAATGGTTACGTCAGGAACAATAACATTATCGACATCTTTTTGAGAGCGAACAGGATTAGGTAAATACGGACCAAAATTAGGTTTCATTTGTACCTCAATGTTCATAGCTTGAGGAATAACCAAAATATCTGAAAACAAAATTGCAGCGTCCATACCATATCTGCGTATAGGCTGTACGGTAATTTCACTTGCTAACTCAGGTGTTTGGCAACGTGTAAAGAAGTCGTACTTAGCTTTTATTTCCATAAATTCAGGAAGATAACGTCCTGCTTGACGCATCATCCATACAGGAGGACGGTTAACAGTTTCTCCTTTTAATGCTCTTAAGAATAAATCGTTGCGAATACCTTCGGAAGAAGGTATCTTATTAATGTTGTTTTCCATATTTATGTTATTCCTGGATTGTCAGGAATTTAGTTTAATTGTAACTTTATGTTTTAAGATTTCTGCTTTCGCAGGAAATACTCATTCACCAATTCAATAACGCTTTCAACAGTTGGTACTTTTGCAACACGAACATCTTTAAAATGCTTTTGTGCTTCTTTAGCTGTGGTTTCTCCAATGCAAAACGCAACAACTTCAGTGTTGTTTTGCTGTACGAAGCTCTCTACTGTTGAAGGACTATAAAACATGACGCTTTCAATAGCCTTATCAACTTTTAAAGCATCGTATTTTGTTTGGTAGGCTTCAACTTCGTTAAGTTTTATTTGGTGCTCGCTTAAAATATTTGGTAAATCTTCAAGTCTTATGTCACTGCAAAAGAATGTAGCTTCAGTACCATCCATAAATTCAACCATATATTCAGCTAAAGCTTTAGCATTCTTTTCAGAATGGGTAACTTTTCCTATTCTTTGTTCTATTAATCGCTTGGTACGACGACCAACACAATAAATGTTTTTAAATTTTAATTCTTCAGCTGGACAATTGGTTAAAATAGCTTCTACTGCATTTTTACTAGTGATAATCACGTTTTCTATTGGTGATTTTAAAACAGTAGGCGGAATTCTATTCAAGCTAATTTTAATAGCATCGTTGCTTTCAACCACTAAATTTTCATTAAACAGAAAACGCTGGTCTTCGGTTAAAGACTTGGTAGAATAGATGTTTGTAGGTTTGCCTGAATGTTTAATATCATCCATAAGACGTTTGCCACCACGCTCAATAATATAATCGCTTGCATATTGTGCAATGTCATGATGGTTGCCTAATTTTTCTGAACGCGAAACTTCAATTTTTTTGCTTCCGTCAGGACTTAACAATACACCTTTAAAATGAACTTCTTCGTTTTTGATAATTGCTAATGCGCCAATTGGAGCAGAGCAACCACCTTCTAGTAGTCTTAAAAACTGACGTTCAATAGTGGTGCATATTTCAGTATCTTCGTGGTTTATTTGTTGGCAAATGGTTTTAGTTTCTTCGTCATTGTCCAATGCAACTACCATTATCGCACCTTGTGCTGGAGCTGGTATCATCCAGTCTAGATTGATTGAAGTTTCAGGTCTTATCCCTAATCGTCCTAATCCTGCAGCAGCAAAAATGGCTCCATTCCAATCGTTGTTTTCAAGTTTTTGAAGTCTTAAGTTTACATTTCCTCTTAAATCTACAACGTTGTGAGTTGGATAGCGGTTAAGCCATTGCGCTCTTCTGCGTAAACTTCCTGTTGCGATAACACCTTCTCTTTGTGATAAAAACTCTTCGTTGTTTTTAAATACCAAAAGGTCTTTAGTATTACCACGTTTTAAAACAGCGGCTTGTACAATACCATTAGGTAAAATTGTTGGTACATCTTTTAAAGAATGAACAGCAATGTCAATATCTCCATTAAGCATAGCAATGTCCAATGTTTTAGTGAAAACACCAGTGATTCCTAGCTCATACAATGGTTTGTCAAGCACTAAGTCGCCAGTTGACTTTACAGGTACAAGTACAGTTTTGTGCCCTAATTGTTCTAGTTGTTGTTGTACAGTTTTGGCTTGCCACAGTGCAAGTTCACTATCGCGAGTTCCAATTCTAATGAGTTTAGACATGGTTTTTTGAAGGTTCTTCTAACTGAAATACTTTTTTAATTAATTCAAGGCTTTCAATGGTAGAAATGCCATCATCTTTTAAATGATGTGCAAAATGATTGGTTATTTTTTGAATAATATTGTTGCTGATGAGTTCAGCTTGTGCTTCATTAAAATCGACTAATTTTTTACGTTGCGAATCTAGTTCAGCAATTTTAAAGTCGTTGAGCTTGTGTTTTAATGCTTTTATGGTTGGTGCAAATTTTCTTGTTTCTAGCCAATTATTGAATTCAATTTTAATCTCTTCAATAATGGTTTCGGCATAAGGAACTTGACCTTTACGTTTTTCAAGCGTTTCGTCAGTAATTTGAGATAAATCGTCGAGGTGTATTAATGTAATATTGCTCAAGTCTTTTACATTACTGTCAACATTTTTTGGGATAGATAAATCTAAAACTAACAAAGGTTTTTTGCTTTGTATTAAGTGTTTGTCAACCGTTGGGTTTTGTGCTCCTGTTGCTACAATTAATATGTCAGATGCGTTTATTTCTTCTTGAAGATTAGCATAATCTTTAACCAACACATTAAACTTTCCAGCAACTTCTTCGGCTTTGGTTTTTGTTCGGTTAATTAATGTAATGTGCTCGTTTTTGGTATGTTTAATAAGGTTTTCGCAAGTATTTCTACCTATTTTTCCTGTTCCAAAAAGCAATATATTTTTGTTTGAAATATCACTTACATTATTCAAAATATATTGAACTGAAGCAAAAGAAACCGATGTTGCTCCTGAAGAAATATCAGTTTCGGTCTTAATGCGTTTACTGGCTTGTATTACTGCATTTACTAAACGCTCTAAATAGGCGTTAAGTAACCCTTCTTTTTTAGCAGATTTTGCGCTAACTTTTAATTGGCTTATAATTTCAAAATCACCAAGAATTTGACTATCCAGTCCACAACCTACTCTAAAAATATGAGAAATAGCTTCGGTATTTTTGTAGATATAGGCTACGTTTTGAAACTCTTCAACAGTACCTTTTGTGTTGTCGCAAAGCAATTTTATTAATTGGTATGGATGTTCAGCAAAACCGTAAATTTCGGTTCTGTTACATGTAGAAATAACTATTAAGCTTTCAACTCCATTGATTTTAGCTTGTTGATACAAGGTTTGCTTACCTTGTTCGTCTAAGCTAAAATGTCCTCTAATTTCAGCATCAGCCTTTTTGTAGCTTAAGCCAATAGCATAAAAGTAGGTCGTCTTTGATTTATTATTGTATTCCATTAAATCTATTTGGAAAAATATGAAAACAAAAATATAAGTATCATCGACAAAAAAATAACGCTCAAAGAACAATAAGTATCGCTTGTGGTTTTTTAACGTAGTTTTTTAATAAAATGTGATAATTGTCATATTTTTGTAGAATTAACAGCGCTTTTAAAGCTTTTAGTTTAGAATCAATCTAAATAATATTAAAATGAATTCAAGTTTTAATACCATAAAAAATATCGCTAAAGGGTCTTTTAACGAAGTTGAAATTGATAAAGATTTTTATGTGCTTACTTATCAAAACAATAATGATGAGGTTGAAACACTTGAGCGAGAAATAGATAGTAGTTTTATACAATTTCACTTTTGTTTAAAAGGCTCAAGTAATTTTATTTTTAACAACGGAAATTACACCTTAGAGATTAAAGATGAAAATTCGTTGTTGCTTTACAATCCACAACGCGATTTGCCTATTCACCTTAAAAGTAATCCTGATAGTTGGTTGGTTTCGGTTTTAATTTCTATTAAAAAATTCCATAGCTTGTTTTCTCAAGAAGCCGATTATATTACGTTTTTAAGTGATGATAACAAGGATAAAAAGTATTATAAAGATGGAAAAATTACACCATCAATGGCTGTTGTGTTAACTCAGCTTATTCATTACAACCTTAATAAGTCAATCAAAAATCTTTACTTTAAAGGGAAAGCTTATGAACTTTTAAGTTTGTATTTCAATAGAAGTGAAGATGCAAATATTGAACAATGTCCATTTTTGGTAGATGAAACCAATGTGATAAAAATTAGAAAAGCTAAAGATATCATTATTGCTCGTATGACAGAGCCTCCTACACTGCAAGAGTTAGCTGATGAAATTCAACTTAGCTTAAAGAAACTAAAAGAAGGTTTTAAAGAAATTTATGGCGATTCAGTTTTTAGTTTTTTGTTTGATTATAAAATGGAAGTTGCTAGAAAATTACTAGAGTCTGGAAACAATAATGTTAATGAAGTAGGACTTAAAGTTGGGTACAGTACTGCAAGCCATTTTATTTCAGCTTTCAAGAAAAAGTATGGAACAACTCCAAAAAAGTATTTAATGTCATTAACCTAAAACTTGAATAATACTGTCGTATTTTTGCTAAAAACAAATTTAATAATGAAGCACTTTTTAACGCTTGCCCTTTTTTACCTTATATCTTTTTCAACATTTTCTCAATCTCATAAAGAGGGAATCACCAAAGAAGTCAATGTGTATTTCAACAATATGACAACTCAAAATTTTGATGTTGTTTTAGACTACATGTATCCAAAAATATTTGATATGGCTCCAAGAGCTCAAATGAAATTAGGTATGGAACAAATGTTTAATGCTAAAGATATGCGTATTGAATTTTTGGCTAATGATATTACTAAAATTTCAGATAAAATGGAAGTGGATGATATTGCATACGCAGCCGTTTTTTATGATAGTAAAATGAAAATGACCTTCTTAACCGAAGACAACCAAACCCAAGAAGACAAAAAAGGATTTTTAATGTTTATGAAATCCACCATGCAAACCCAATTTGGTGAAGATAATGTTACTGATGATTTAGACACTATGTCGTTAATTATAAAAATGAGTGCAACAATGTATGCGATTAACGATCCTCAATATCAAGGATGGAAGTTTTTAGGTAATGACGATGCACTTAAAATGTTAGTGGACAAAATTGTTCCAGAAACCGTTAGAACACAATTGCTAAATAATTAAAATTGATTTATGAAAGGCGTTTTACTTGTAAATCTAGGTTCTCCTGATAGTCCAAACCCAAAAGACGTAAAAAAGTATTTGGGTGAGTTTTTAATGGACGAACGTGTTATTGATATTCCTTATCCTGCAAGAGCAGCTTTAGTAAAAGGAATTATTTTAAAAACAAGACCAAAGGCATCAGCAGCTGCTTACAAAAAGATTTGGTGGGAAGAAGGTTCTCCACTTATTGTAATTTCTGAACGTTTACAAAAAGGAATTCAACAGCATACTGATATTCCTGTTGCATTAGCAATGCGTTATGGAAGTATGACTATAAAAAAAGGATTACAAGAGTTGGTAGATAAAGGTGTTGATGAGGTGTTACTATTTCCTTTGTATCCTCAGTTTGCAATGGCAACTACCGAAACAATTACGGTTTTGGTTGATGAACTTCAAAAGGAATTTTTTCCAAATTTAAAAATTGAATCTGTTCCTGCATTTTATAATAAGCCAGATTATATTGAGGTACTTTCAAACTCTATTCAATTTCATTTAAAAGATAAAAACCCAGAACATCTATTGTTTTCTTATCATGGTGTTCCTGAACGTCATATTAGAAAAAGAGATGTTACAAAATCACATTGTAAAATTGATGGAAGCTGTTGTGTTACACCATCAAAAGCGCATGAGTTTTGTTATAGACATCAATGCTTGGAAGTTACACGATTAGTTGCTGAAAAATTACAACTTAAAGAAGGTACTTACTCTACATCGTTTCAATCGAGATTAGGATTTGACCCATGGTTGCAACCTTATACTGACCGAACTATTGAAAGAATGGGAAAACAAGGCACTAAAAATATGGCTATTGTTACACCAGCGTTTGTAAGCGATTGCTTAGAGACTCTTGAAGAAATCGCTATGGAAGGCGAAGAGATTTTTCATGAAATGGGAGGCGAAGAATTTACTACAATTCCTTGTTTAAACGATGACAAAGAGTTTGTTGAGCTATTGGCTAAATGGATTAATGCTTGGGTAAGTAAAAATTAAAGCAATGAATGGCTAAAATAAAAGCTACAGATTTAGGGACGCAACCCATAGGTAAGCTGTTGATTAGACAAGCTGTACCAGCATCAATAGGTATATTGGTAATGTCTTTAAATATTTTAGTAGATACCATATTTGTTGGAAACTGGATTGGCTCTATTGCTATTGCTGCTATTAATGTAGTATTGCCTGTATCATTTTTTATTGCAGCTCTAGGAATGAGTATTGGAGTAGGAGGTTCTTCAATAATATCAAGAGCGTTAGGAGCTGATAATAAAGAAAAAGCCTTAAAAACCTTTGGCAACCAAATAACTTTAACGCTTTTATTTACTTCAACTTTAGCAGTTTTTGGATTAGCTTATGTAGATAGTATTATTCCTGCTTTTGGAGGTAAAGGAGCTATTTTTGAACCTGCTAAAATTTACTACACAATTGTGCTATATGGAGTGCCATTTTTAGCACTGAGCATGATGGGAAACACTGTCATAAGAGCAGAAGGTAAACCTAAATTTGCCATGTATGCAATGATGATTCCTTCAGTTGGAAACCTTATTCTAGACTATGTGTTTATTAATGTTTTAGATTTTGGCATGCAAGGAGCTGCTTGGGCTACTACAGGATCTTATGTTTTATGTTTAGGGTTTATTATTTGGTTTTTCTTTTCTAAACACTCCGAATTAAAAATAAACCTATCACATTTTAGGTTGCAAAAAAGTATAATTTCAGAAATTGGTTCGCTTGGATTTGTCACTTTAGCAAGACAAGCTGTGGTAAGCATTACTTACTTGTTTATGAATAACATATTATTCAATTTAGGAGGAGAAACTTCGGTAACAGCCTATGCTATAGTTGGTAGAATGATCATGTTTGCGCTTTTTCCTGTGTATGGAATTACACAAGGATTTTTACCTATTGCAGGCTATAATTATGGTGCATTAGCTTATAGTAGAGTTAGAGAAACCATTAATACAGCTATTAAATATGCAGTAATTTTAGCAACAATGGTTTTTGTGTTGCTTATGGTATTTCCTGAGTTTATTACAAGATTATTTACGCACGATGCTGAAGTTATTAAGCAAACACCTAGTGCAATGCGTTGGGTATTTGCTGCTACACCAATAATTGCAGTACAGTTGATAGGAGCAGCGTATTTTCAAGCTATAGGAAAAGCGACTCCAGCATTATTATTAACCTTAACACGACAAGGCTTTTTCTTTATTCCTTTGATATTTATTTTACCAGAATTTTATGGAGAATTAGGTGTGTGGATGTCATTTCCAATTGCTGATGTTTTAGCTACAATAGTAACAGCTTATTTTTTAAATAAAGAGATTAAAACCCATTTGATTGAAGAATCAATCAAACATTAATTATTTTTAACTGTGGAATATTATAATTATATAAAGGCATTACACCTCATTTTTGTGGTCACTTGGTTTGCAGGTTTGTTTTACATTCCTAGGTTGTTTGTGTATCATATTGAAGCGTCTCAAAAACCATCTCCTGAAAAGGAAATTCTTTCTGAACAACTCAAGTTAATGACCAAACGATTATGGACTATCATTACATGGCCTTCAGCTATTTTAGCTACCATTTTTGCGGTTTGGTTGCTTATACTCATACCAAGTTGGTTACAACAACCTTGGATGCATGTAAAACTCACATTTGTAGTGTTGCTCTTTATCTATCATTATAAAACGCATGTGTTTTACAAACAGTTGCAGCAAGACGATATAAGGAAGACCTCAAACTTTATGCGATTATGGAATGAAGGAGCAACATTTATCCTTTTTGCTGTGGTGTTTTTAGTCATTTTAAAAAATGCTATTTCTTGGGTTTTTGGTGTTATTGGTTTGGTGGTTTTAGCAATACTTTTAATGCTAGGATTTAAAATGTACAAGCGCATTAGAGAAAAAAATAAGAGACCTTAAATGCATTTTTCTGTTTTTTAAAACACCTTAGGTGGTTTGGTGCGATTATTGTTATCTTTAGCTTCACAAGCTATTACATGAAACTAAAAAAACTCTCCTTACGATTTAGAATTTTTATAGCCATGATACTATTGGTATTATTGGCTTCTATTTTAATAGCTATTGTTACCATTTATCAGTATAATGAAGAAGCTCAAGACTATCACAAAGAACGACTAGAGCGTAAAGAAGAAAATATAAAAAGTAGTATTGACTTTACCATTAAAGAAACTACTTATCCTGTAAATACTGAGAATATTCCGTTGATATTTAAGGAGAAAATCCATGAGATTGCAACCATTCATAAATTGCAAATTAACCTTTATGATTTAGATGGAACTATACTAAAAAGTTCTAAAGAAAGCTTTTCAAAAAACGATACCATAACTAAATGCATTGATGTTGAAATACTGAATGCTATTTCTAATACTGCCGAACATAGATATGTAATTAAACGTGTTGAAAACGGGAAGAATTATCAATCGTCGTACTCGTACATTACAGATACTAAATTTAAGCCTTTAGCTATATTGAATTTACCTTATCTTGAAGACGACGATTTCTTAAACAAAGAGCTTAGAGAGTTTTTAGAGCGTTTGTCGTATGCCTATTTGGTTATGCTGCTTATTGCTATTGGGTTAGCGTATTTGCTGTCAAAATACATTACAAAATCACTTAAAACCATAAGTGATAAAATGAATGAAACACGACTGGAAAAGCGAAACAAGAAAATTGAAATAGCGTCCTCCAGCGAAGAAATTGAAACGCTTGTAAAATCGTACAATAGTATGATTGATGAACTCGAAGAAAGTGCAGTAAAATTAGCCACTAGCGAACGTGAACAAGCTTGGAGAGAAATGGCAAAACAGGTAGCTCACGAAATTAAAAACCCGTTAACTCCAATGCGACTGAGTGTGCAAAGTTTTCAGCGTAAGTTTGATGCCAACGATCCTGATATCGATAAAAAAGTGAATGAATACAGTAAAACACTTATTCAGCAAATTGATACCATGAGTTCTATAGCTTCGGCGTTTTCAAACTTTGCTAAAATGCCAGCTCAAAAAAATGAAGTACTTAATGTGGTTGAAATTACTAAGCTAGCACTGGATATTTTTAGTGAAGAGTACATTCATTTTAGTTATGATAAAGAAGTTATTAAAGCTAAATTTGATAGAACCCAACTTATAAGAGTTATTACAAACCTTGTAAAAAACGGTACACAAGCCATTCCTGAAGAGCAAGAAGATAAGAAAATTGTGGTGAATGTTTCAGAGGTTGACGACCAAGTGCTTATTACAATATCTGATAATGGTGTAGGTATTTCCGAAGAAAATAAAGAGAAAATCTTTGAACCAAAATTTACGACTAAGTCAAGCGGAATGGGTCTTGGATTAGCAATGGTAAAAAACATTGTGGAAACTTATAAAGGAAATATTACCTTTACAACACAAAAAAATAAAGGCACCACTTTTAAAGTGTCTTTTCCAAAACAATAACCATGGATTTCCAAAATATTCTTTTTCAAGTCAATAACAGTATTGCACAAATAACCATAAACAGACCTAGCAAACTCAACGCTTTAAACAAAGCAACCATACAAGAGCTTCACGAGGCTTTTGATACTGCTGATAAGGACAAAGCAGTTAAAGTTATTGTTGTTACAGGAAGTGGTGAAAAGGCATTTGTTGCAGGAGCAGATATTAGTGAGTTTGCGCATTTTGATGTTGAAAACGGAAGCAAATTGGCACAAAAAGGACAAGAATTATTGTTCGATTTTGTTGAAAACCTATCCACTCCTGTTATTGCAGCAGTTAACGGTTTTGCGCTTGGTGGCGGACTAGAGTTGGCAATGGCTTGCCATTTTAGAGTAGCGAGCGACAATGCAAAAATGGGCTTACCAGAAACCTCTCTTGGTGTTATTCCTGGTTATGGTGGTACGCAACGTTTACCGCAACTTATTGGTAAAGGTCGTGCTATGGAGTTGGTAATGACTGCTGGTATGATTGATGCGCAAACAGCCTTAAACTATGGTTTGGTAAACCATGTCACTACACAAGACGATTTATTGCCATTAGCTGAAAAAATTGCAGGTAAAATTATGCGAAACTCCTCTGTGGCAATTAGTAAAGCTATTAAAGCTGTAAATGCCAACTTTAAAGATGGTGTTGATGGTTTTGCTATTGAAATTGAAGAATTTGGTAACTGCTTTGGAACCGAAGATTTCACCGAAGGAACTACCGCATTTTTAGAAAAGCGTAAAGCTGATTTTCCTGGGAAGTAGTTTGGTTGTAATGAGCTAACATTGTGTTATACTTAGGTTTTTTATTTTTCATTTAATATGTCAAATTGAGTTCCAAACGAACCGATTCTTTTTAATCTGTCCTTTTGATTTTCATTCAGTTCGCTCGTCCCAAAGGCGATGTCTTCAATGGGTTGTCCATTTTCCTTTTTTAGAGCAAATTCAATCGATTCAATTTTTGGTTTGCAATTCATACCTAGTAAAGTTAAGTCTACAAAATTTCCGATTTCAACGTTTCCGTTTACGATTTTGCCTACTAAATAGAATTTCTTTCCGGTTAATTGAAAGGACGAGTTTAATCTAAAATCCGCAACTTTAATATTATGCCATTTGTGTCCGCAATTCCTACATTGTCTAGCTTGTGGTGTTCTTGCAAGAAAATCACATTTCGGACATTTGTTAAGAAACAGGTCATCTTTTCGTTCTTCCAAAATTCGGTTCGCAACATTTAATCTGAAATTTTCAGTTCCGTTTTTGAGCAATTCACGTCCTTTTTTGGTAATAACAAATTTTCCATTTCTTTCAAGAATATTTCTCATTTTAGGACTGTTTTCTGTTTTGAATTCCAGTTGCGAATATCTCAAAGCCGAAATTTCATCTCTCGTCATTAAGTTTGGGAAATATTCAATTATATATTTTGCATTTCTAAATTCACGATAATTTTCAGCTTATTGCCAACTATTGGTTATTGATAAATATACAATAGTTTTTGGTTAAAGGTTGAGACACATTCTAGTGCTTGTTACTAATTTAAATTTACTATGGAGGCTTTAGAGATTAACAGTCTATTACGCTTTTCAATTAGTTCTATATTGAGAATGACATTATCCCAATATGTGGTTTTTGCTCCATAAATGCTCACATATTTAACTTCTATTTTTATTGTGCCATTATCAATTTTTCCTTTGGTAATCTCATAAGATTCAGGTTCTTCTTGAGCATTAAGCCAATACATGTAATCGGCAAAACAACTTGCAGGTTCCCAAATACCATCATAGTTATCGTTCTCTTTTGTTTTCATTTTTTCAAGATCATCAATACAAGGTTTCATTCTGATAGATTCGTCTTCATAAAAGCTAGAATCAAAAATATTTAGGGAGTCTAACTTTTTAAAATAGCTTGACATATTTACTTGATAATACCCTTTGCTATTAATAGTCCATTCAGGACTAATATTTCCAAGAGCAATTTCTTTGAAAAATATCATAACAGTAGCGCCTACCTTTTCTTTAGTTTTCTCAAAATCAAGTGTAAATAACTTTTTTGTGGATACTTCGTCATTTGCGGTTGAATCAATAGATTCAGGTATTGATGTTTTAAAATTAGCTTTTGTTTCAGATTCAGTAAAGCAGTCGAATTCTATTTTTCGTTGATAAAAGCCATCCCAAAATTCCTGATAAGTGAGATTGTCGTCAATTATTAAGTTTATTTTTTTGAAAGTGTGAGTGATACTATCTTTAGGATAATAAAGTTCAAATTCATTTTTTCCTCTGTAACTAACTTTGGCTTTTGTTTTATCTGCTCTCTCACCAAAGGATAAATGATAAATAGTGTCATTCTTTATTTCAAATTTTCTCCAATTTGATAGCCAATTCATACTCGTAGCAGATTGCATAGAGTCATTTTCAATATACAGTTCAGCATAAAGTCCGTTATGGCAAGTACAGTAATTCCCATTGAGTTTTCTATCGGATTTACATCCAATAGTTGTAAAAATCAAAATCAGTAATATGGCTTTTAATGTTTTCAATATGCTTTTTCTAATGGTGTACAACTATTGGTTATTGATAAATATACAATAGTTTTTGGTTAAAGG
>NZ_JBNWKB010000026.1:0-22120 GCF_050509525.1 Gaetbulibacter sp. PBL-D1
AATTTGATTTTTAATTAACGCATTGAATGGCTTGTGGAACGAACTTAACTCGATACCAATTATAGAAATCACCGCAACGTCATCTACCACTTCAATTTTATTAACATCTTTTGAGTAAAAATCGGTTTCAAACTCACGTTCTAAAGCAATAACCGCTTGTGTAGCTTGCGCGGAATTTATCACCAAACCAATACCTCTTTCAGAAGATCCTTGAGATACAATACTCACACTAATTCCGTAATTGCTCAACGCCTTAAAAATCCTCGCATCAACACCAACTTTACCTAACAAACCACGACCTTCTAAATTTATAAGCGCAACATCTTCTAGAACTGACAAAGACGTAACCTCTTTGTTGCTTGACTTTGCTGTGATTAACGTCCCTTCATCTTCTGGATTGAACGTATTTAAAATACGAAGATTGATATTCTTTTCAACTAGCGGAATAATGGTTTTAGCGTGTAAAACGCTTGTACCGAAGTTCGCTAATTCGTTAGCTTCGTTAAAGGATAATTCTCTAATTTTTTGTGCATCTTCTACCAAATCTGGATTTGCTGTGTAAATACCATTTACATGCGTGTAATTTTGCAGTTCTTCGGCATCTAAATAGTTTGCCAATAATGACGCTGAATAATTGCTTCCATTTCTGCCCAACAAGGTCGTTTCTCCATTTTTATTAGAGCCGATAAATCCTGTTACAACGTTTACAGTTGTACCATTATAGCTTTTAAAATGCGCCAAAACATTGTCTTTAGATTGCTTATCTTGAGGTTGTGCATTTATATAATTAGCATCTGTTTTTATCAAAACTCTGGCATCTGTTGGGTTGGCGTTAACACCTTTTGATTTTAATAATTCTGAAATCAATTTCACAGATAATAATTCGCCATATGACAATACTTGCGCTTTAATTTTATCGCTATAATCACCAAGCAGCTTAACACCTTCAAAAATGTTGTTCAATTCTGAAAACTCTTCAGTAAAATCGATACTTGGCAAAGGCTCTGTTTGATAGGTTTTAAACGTTTCAAAAGCAGTTTGATAGTCTTGTTTTTTAGCAGCTTTCTCCAAAATAGCTTCCAAAGTATCAGTTGCTTTTCCTCTAGCCGAAACCACAACCGCAATACGCTCGCCTTCTTTTACTTTATGCTCTATAATTGACAACACGCGGTTTAATCCTTCGCCATTAGCAAGCGATTTCCCTCCAAATTTTAATACTTTCATTCTTTTATTTTTGGTTTCAGGTCTAAAAATGCCTTCTATAATCTGTTCTAATTGTTCAAATTCTATTAAAAATGCATCGTGTCCGTGACTGGAATGAATTTCACTATAGGTCACATTAGGATGCGTTAATGCCAATTGGCGTTGTGTTTCGCGGTTTTCTTCAGCGGTAAAAAACAAATCGGAATCTACACCAACAATGGCAATGTTAGATTTTATGATATCCAACACATTTACATTATCGCCTCTACCACGCGTAACATCAATGGTTTTTAGTAATTGATTCATGAGTTTGTAAGCCGATAGTTGAAAACGCTCTTGCAGTTTTTTTCCGTGATGCAACAACCAACTTTCCACATTAAAGATTTCTAAATCATTATTTTTACTACGTTGAAAACGCTCTTTAAACGATTGTGGCGTTCGATAACACAACATGGCATGCATGCGTGCATCGTGGACTGGATTGTTTGAGTTTACCAAGAATTGCTCTTGAATTTGGCAGTTGGCAATTAACCAATCGGTAGATTTCCAGTCGGTTGCCACAGGAATTAGATATTCGGCTAGATTTGGTGACAAAAACGCCATTTCCCAAGCAATTCCACCACCAAGCGAACCACCAATTAGCGCAAAAAGTTTATCAATTTGTAATGCTTTTAAGCCTAAAAGAAATATGTTTGCGATATCTCTTGCTACAAAATCTTTATAGTTTTCAACTGCAAATCCGTCGTAACCATTTCCTGGAATATTGAATGCTAAAATGGTATATTTTTGAGTATCGATAACTTTGTTATCGCCTATTAAATCTGTCCACCAACCATCTTTACCAGCAACATTACTATTTCCGGTAAGTGCGTGATTTACCATTACAATTGGTGCTTCTCCTAAAGGTTTCCCAAAGGTTTGATAGGACAATTTAATTGTAATGCTCACATTGCTTTCTAGCAAGACATTGTCTAATAAAACATATTTAAGTTTGCTCATGTTTGATTTATAAATTTTAAAAAATCAAAAAGTCAAAACACCTCTTTTGTGAGGACTTAAATAGAATATGTTAAAAAGAAATTACGTAATTACAGGACTGTAATTAGTTTTGTGTTATCTATCTAATTGAAATTTTCGATTGTACTCGAAATAACAAAAAGTAGAATTTAGCACCTTCTTAAATAAAGATTCCTATTTCCATAGGAATTTAAGGGTTGCCAAGGTTTCATAGGGTCTATTCCCTCCACCTTTCTTGATAACATTTCAATAAGTAATTTGAACTTTGTGAGTGCAAATATTCAGTTAGAAAATTTTAATATCCAAATAATTTTGATTTTTTTTATAAAATCTCTTTAAAAATCAGGCGTATTGTTCTAAATATTTCTCTTTAATAATCTGTGCGACAGGTTTGTTTTCAATCTTACTTTCTAACCAAGAAATAATATCAAGATACAAAAATGCACGACGCTCATAAGGATGGTTTTCGTATTGCTTAAGCTGTTTATGAAACTTAACAAATGCTTTTTTAATATCATGCGGAAAAATGTCTTGAAGTCCTCGAATAAACCTAATCATTTCTTTTTGAACCTCGTTTAAGTCATTGATTTTCAGTAGATATTTATAAGTATCTCTTAATAAACGCTCCAAATGATAATCTAAACCTTCTTCATAATGCGCCACAACGTTTAAAACACGAGAAAAACACTGTAAATCCTCACGCATAGAAAGCGATTTATTAGAAATTATCTTATTTAAATAATGAATACATTCTCGATTATTTCCTGCCCCAAAATGCATACTCGCAAACTTGTAATAGAAAATCATGGTATGGTGTTCATCTATTCTATCTTGATAATTTGGTAGTGCTTTTTCAATTTTAGGAATTAACTGCAAGCCTTCGTGAAAACTACCATCTACAAAATAGTAATTCACACTATTTACATTGTAATACAAGAATGATAAGGCTTCTACATTTTCATCTTTATTAAATGATGGCGTATTGATAATGTCTTCAAATTTATCAAGGTATTCTTTAAATTTATGTTTGTTTTTTATGTAAAAAAGCGACTCCAACAAATAGTTATTTCCTTTTATAAAAAACACAGGATTTAGGTGAATCATTTCTGGATTTTGTTCAAAAAGAGACACCCATTTTAAAGCAAATTTATAGCAGTTTAAAAAATCTTGCATTAAAAAACTATACCACAAATAGGCTTTATACAACCATAGTTTTTCTCTAAAACCTAACTGTGAAATGTCATATTTAGGTAATCTGGCGTTAAAATAATCTTGTATTTCTTTAGCATCATCTTGGTTTTTGGCGTAACCAAATTTTAGGAAAAGTCCGTATAACTGCAAAGATAAATTTGAGAGTTTACTAGCAATCACATTGGCTTGACTCAACTCTTTGGCTTGTATTGTAAGTTCATCTGCACGACCACTTATACTACGTGTAATATACTGTGATTCAATAACCTTTTCCAGCTCTACAATTTCATAAGCTAGATTTTTCTCTTCATGCTGTATCGCAACATCTTTAGCTTTATCTAGAATTTTCAATGCCTGCTTGTACAAACCTTTATGATACAAAATAGACGCAAAATCCAGCTGTTCTCTTATTTGAGAACGTGTGTTTTGGTGCGACGGACTCAAACGCAAACTAATTAAAATTTGCTTGTACAAATGCGCTTTTACATTAGCTAATTGCTGCTTTTTAATATTGGCATTTTTTAAAATAGCAACCTCATCATACGATGACAACTTATCCATAACATTAAACAAATTCAAAAATTTTGAATCATCATTCACACCCAATCTGCCAACATACAATTTAAATTGGCGTTTTTCAGATTTGGTCATGGATTTTACCAACGAAAACAAATTATCTTTTTGGTCTTTAGTCATCAAACAAAATAAATATTAACTAATTGAAATACAGTATTGTAAATTAAAATAATGCGTTTGAACATCGTAAACAAAGTTGCGAGTTTATACGCTATCATAAATCCAAAGTATAAATTCGTAAGACAATACAAAAATTTATTTTTTAATGTCTAAAGATAAAGTACAAATTTTCGATACAACACTTCGCGATGGTGAGCAAGTACCAGGTTGTAAATTAAACACAAGTCAAAAACTGGTCATTGCTGAACGATTAGACACGTTGGGTGTTGATATTATTGAAGCAGGTTTTCCTGTGTCTAGCCCTGGAGATTTTGAAGCTGTTGCTGCCATAGGAAGAATTGTAAAAAACGCTACCGTTTGTGGACTAACACGTGCTGTTGAAAATGATATTAAGGTCGCTGCCGAAGCTTTAAAAACAGCTGTTAGACCAAGAATACATACGGGAATAGGCACATCAGACTCACATATAAAATTCAAATTTAACTCTACGCGCGAAAAAGTTTTAGAACGTGCTTATAATGCTGTAAAATATGCTAAATCGTTTGTAGAAGATGTAGAGTTTTATGCCGAAGATGCTGGACGAACTGATAACGAATTCCTTGCTAAAGTTTGTGAAGTTGCCATTAGTGCTGGAGCAACAGTTTTAAACATTCCTGATACTACAGGCTACTGCTTACCTAGTGAGTATGGTGCCAAAATAAAATATTTAAAAGAACATGTAAAAGGCATAGACAAAGCTATTTTATCTTGTCATTGCCATAACGATTTAGGATTAGCCACAGCAAATTCTATAGAAGGTGTTATTAATGGTGCTCGCCAAATAGAATGCACTATTAATGGTGTTGGCGAACGTGCTGGTAATACAGCTCTTGAAGAAGTCGTCATGATTTTAAAACAACACCCTTATTTAAATTTAGACACAAGTATTGTAACACAAGAACTTTATGGCATTAGCCAATTAGTACAAGAACAAATGGGTGTTTACTCTCAACCTAACAAAGCTATTGTTGGTAGTAACGCTTTTGCTCACAGCTCTGGAATTCATCAAGATGGCGTTATAAAAAACCGTGAAACTTACGAAATTATAGACCCAAAAGATGTTGGTGTTACCGAGTCTGCAATTGTACTTACAGCTAGAAGTGGTCGAGCTGCTTTAGCGTATCGCGCAAAAAATATTGGTTACGAACTAACCAAATTACAGCTTGATGATATTTATCAAAACTTCTTGGTTTTTGCAGATAAGAAAAAGGAAGTCAATGATAGCGATATTCATCAAATTATTGAAACAAGCAACGTGTATCAACAAATCATTTCGGCTTAATTAAAAAAGAGTACCGCTTTCGCGGAAAACAACTATGGGAAAAACATTATTCGATAAAGTTTGGGATGCACATGTGGTCGATTCTATTGAAAACGGCCCTCAAATTTTATATATAGACAAACATTTAATTCATGAAGTTACGAGTCCGCAAGCATTTAATGAGCTTGAAGAACGTAACATTCCTATTTTTAGACCAAATCAAATTGTAGCAACTGCAGATCACAATACACCAACACAAAACCAACATTTACCAGTAAGAGACGAATTATCCAGAAACCAATTAAAACAATTGGCTAAAAACTGTGATAAAAACAACATTACACTTTACGGTCTTGGTCATAAATACAACGGTATTGTTCACGTTATGGCTCCAGAACTTGGTATTACGCAACCTGGAATGACTATGGTTTGTGGCGATAGTCACACCTCAACGCATGGTGCTTTTGGAACCATTGCTTTTGGTATTGGCACAAGTCAAGTTGCACAAGTTTTTGCTAGTCAATGTTTGCTTTTAACAAAACCTAAAAGCTTACGTGTTTCTGTAAACGGAACCCTAAAACCTGGTGTATTACCAAAGGATGTTATTTTATATATCATTTCAAAAATTGGTACAAATGCAGGTACTGGTTATTTCTGTGAATATGCAGGGGATGTTTTTGAAAACATGAGTATGGAAGGCCGAATGACTGTATGCAATATGAGTATTGAAATGGGAGCTCGTGGTGGCATGATTGCACCAGACGAAACTACTTTTGCCTATGTAAAAGGGAAAGAATTTGCGCCTCAAGGTGAAGCCTTTGAGAAAGCTGTTGCTTACTGGAAAACACTTCCTACTGATGCCGATGCTACTTTTGACAAAGAATATACGTTTGATGCTGAAGACATCGAACCTATGGTTACTTATGGTACCAACCCAGGAATGGGTATAAAAATAAATGCCAAAATCCCAGATTTAAGCGATGCTTCTTTTGAAAAGTCTTTGGAATACATGGACTTTAAAAAAGGAGAACTTATGCTAAACAAACCTATTAACTACGTGTTTATAGGAAGTTGCACCAACTCCCGAATTGAAGATTTTAGAGTTGCTGCCAACTATATAAAAGGTAAGCAAAAAGCCCCAAATGTAACTGCTTGGTTAGTTCCAGGAAGTAAGCAAGTAGAATCTCAAATAGAAGAAGAAGGCTTAAAAACAGTATTTGAAGCTGCTGGTTTTGAATTAAGACAACCTGGTTGCAGTGCGTGTTTAGCCATGAACGATGATAAAATTCCTGAAGGTGAATACTGTGTTTCAACATCAAATAGAAATTTTGAAGGTAGACAAGGACAAGGCGCAAGGACTATTTTAGCAAGTCCTCTAGTTGCCGCTGCAACTGCTGTAGAAGGAAAAATTGTTGATGTCACTAAAGCGTTAAGCCTAGAAGAAGAATTGATTTAAACATGGAAAAATTTACAACTTTACATAGTACTGCCATTCCGTTGGAAATTGAGAATATTGACACCGATCAAATTATTCCAGCGCGTTTTTTAAAGGCAACCGACAAACAAGGTTTTGGCGATAATGCATTTAGAGATTGGCGTTTTGATAAACAAGGAAACATTAACGAAGCCTTTGCTTTAAACAACCCAAAATATCATGGTAGCATATTGGTTGCTGGAGATAATTTTGGTTGCGGCTCTAGTCGTGAGCACGCTGCTTGGGCGCTTGCTGGTTATGGTTTTAAAGTAATTGTTTCTAGTTTTTTTGCCGATATTTTTAAAGGCAATGCTTTAAACAATGGCTTGTTACCTTTACAGGTTTCTGAAGGGTTTTTAAAAGATTTGTTTGAGGTTATTAAAACCAATCCTGAAACAGTATTAACCGTGAATTTAGAAGCGCAAACCTTAACGGTTGATGGTACAAATTTGCAAACCGATTTTGACATTGATTCTTATAAGAAAACTTGTATGATTAATGGCTATGATGATATTGATTATCTATTAAGTAAAAAAGAACAAATAGAAGCTTTTGAGCTATCGCGTTAGCGATTGAGGCATTTGTTGAAGCTCTCCAGATGGTTACAATCTGGAAGCGACTGCCGAAAGCGCGACCCTTGTGGTAACGCCCAAAAAAGCAACAAAATAATAACTAAATAAAGAGAGCAGCGTGATTTGCTTTCGAAGGAAATGACTATGAAATTAAATATTGCAGTTTTATCAGGAGATGGTATTGGTCCAGAAGTTACAAAAGAAGCCATCAAGACATTGAAAGCGATAGCTCAAGAGTTTGACCATACGTTTAATTTTAAATCGGCTTCAGTTGGCGCAATTGCCATTGATGAAACTGGAGAGCCACTTCCTGATGCTACGCTAGACTTGTGCAAACACAGCGATGCTGTATTGTTTGGTGCCATTGGCGACCCAAAATATGATAATAATCCTAATGCAAAAGTGCGTCCGGAACAGGGATTGCTTAAGCTACGTAAAGAGCTTGGTTTGTATGCAAACATTAGACCTGTTAAGGCTTACGATATGCTTTTAAGTCAGTCGCCATTGAAGGAAGAAAACATTAAAGGCACTGACATTAGTATTTATCGTGAATTGACTGGTGGTATTTATTTTGGTAAAAAACAATTAAGTGAAGATGGTAATATCGCTTCAGATTTGTGTGAATATTCTCGTGAAGAAATTGAGCGTATTACGCATTTAGCTTTTAAAGCTGCACAAACAAGACAAAAAAAGGTAACACTTGTTGATAAAGCCAATGTATTGGAAACGTCTCGTTTATGGCGCAATGTTGTAAAACAAGTTGCTGAAGACTATCCTGATGTAGCATTAGACTTTTTGTTTGTAGATAACGCTGCAATGCAATTGATATTAAACCCAAAACAATTTGATGTTATTTTAACCGAAAATATGTTTGGTGATATTATTAGTGATGAAGCCAGTGTTATTGGTGGTAGCATTGGATTATTAGCTTCGGCATCGGTTGGTGATAAACATGCGATGTTTGAACCTATTCATGGATCGTATCCGCAAGCTACAGGAAAAGGTATTGCAAACCCTATAGCCTCTATTTTATCGGCTGCTATGTTACTTGATCATTTTGAGTTACATGAAGAAGCTGAAATGGTTAGAGAAGCTGTTGAAAAATCGTTACAACTAGAAATCACAACACCTGATTTAAACAGTAAAAACAATACTATAACAACAAGTAAAGTTGGAGACTTTATTGAAGACTTTATTAATAACCCTAAAGATAGTAACCTAAATTTCGCGAATATTCATTTGGGTCAATCTACTATTATTTAGAGTGATTAATTATTTTGATTAAAATCAGAAAAGCACCTTAAAAAAGGTGCTTTTTTTATTCAGGAAATTTATTTTTTATCTCTTCCAAACATAAATTACCAATACTTCCAATGTGTGTATGCTGTTTTGAGATATCAGGTTTGTAGGTTCCGTTTTGCACCTCGTTACCAATTTTTTGATAGGCTTCTCTAAAACTCATACCGTTTTCAACCAATGTATTGATGTTATCAACCGTAAATAAATATTGATATTTCTCGTCGTTTAAGTCAATAGATTTTACTTCTATTTGTTTTATAGAATAGTTGAAAATTTCAAGAATATCCTGCATATCCATAACGGCAGAAATCATATTTTCTTTTAATAATTGGTAATCTCTGTGATAACCACTTGGCAGATTATTGGTTATTAAAACCATTTCATGATGTAAGGCTTGTATTTTATTGCTCTTTCCTCTAATCAGCTCAAAAACATCAGGATTTTTTTTGTGAGGCATGATGCTACTTCCTGTGGTTAATTCATCCGGAAAACTTATGAATCCAAAATTCTGACTCATATACAGGCAAATGTCCATAGCAAAACGCGCCAATGTATTGGCTAAACTACCTAATGCTAATGCAATAGTACGTTCACTTTTTCCACGACTCATTTGTGCAGCAACGACGTTGTATTTTAAAGTTGAAAACTCTAAAAACTGTGTAGTTAATTGTCTGTCAATTGCGAATGAACTTCCATAACCAGCTGCAGATCCAAGCGGGTTTTGATCAACGTTTTTTAAAGCAGCATTTAACAAATACACATCGTCAATTAAGACTTCTGCATAGGCAGAAAACCATAACCCAAATGATGATGGCATAGCCACTTGCAAATGCGTGTAACCTGGTAACAATGCTTTTTTATGGGTTTCAGCTAACTCTAAAAGCGTTTCAAAAAATGTTTTTGTTTTTGATTTTATATTGATTAATTCGGCTTTGTAAAATAGTTGCAATGCCACCAAAACTTGATCATTTCTAGAGCGTGCTGTATGTATTTTTTTTCCAACATCACCATAGATTTTAGTGAGCTCAAATTCAATTTTAGAATGTACATCTTCAAATTGATTGTCTATAGTAAACGTTCCGTTTTCAATTTGTGATGCTAAATCCTGAAGTCCTTTTTCTAATTGTTGTAATTCTTCAGCAGTTAAAATGTCTATCGTTTGCAACATTTTAGCATGTGCTAATGAGGCTTGCACATCGTATTTTGCTATGTGCAAATCGATTTCACGATCATTTCCAACTGTAAATTGTTCTATTTTTTTGTCTATGCTTATGCCTTTATCCCAGAGTTTCATAATTTATTCCTGCGAAAGCAGGATTCTCTGCTTTCTTTTTAATTAAACTTTTGTCTCCTCGAGCGCAGTCGAGAGGTTGATTAGGTCTCGACTGCGCTCGACCTGACATTATAATACTTTCTCTAACAATTCAATATAAATCTTAATGCCTTCTTCAATTTCATTGATATAAATAAATTCGTCTGCACTATGAGATCGTGTGCTGTCACCAGGTCCTAATTTTAATGACGGACAACTTAACACCGCTTGATCTGATAAGGTTGGCGAACCGTAAGTGTTTCTTCCAATTTCAATACCAGCTTTTACCAAAGGATGATCAATTGGAATAGACGACGAATTCAGTTTTATACTTCGAGGAATGATGCTATCACAAGGCGCTTCTTGTTGTAAAATATCTACAATCTCTTGATTGGAATATTTATCGTTTACACGAACATCAACCACCAAATCAACATTTGCAGGAACAGCGTTATGTTGCTTGCCAGCATAAATTTGCGTCACTGTCATTTTTACATCGCCTAATGCTTTAGATTTTTTCTCAAACTCATAATTTTTGAACCATTCCAATACCGAAATCGTATTATAAATGGCATTATCATCGTTAGGATGAGCTGCATGACTTGGCGTGCCTTTTACTACAGCATCAAACACTACCAAACCTTTTTCGGCTACTGCCAAATGCATCAAGGTTGGTTCGCCTACAATAGCAACATCAACTTTTGGAATTACACTTAATATGCTATTTAAACCATTGTCGCCACTACTTTCTTCTTCGGCAGATGCAACAATAACTAAATTGTATTTCAGATTTTTTTGCTCATAGAAATAAGCAAATGTCGCCAGCAAACTTACCAAACAACCACCAGCATCATTGCTGCCTAAACCATACAGTTTTCCATCTTCAACAATCGCTTTAAACGGATCTTTAGTGTAACCATTATTTGGTTTAACCGTATCGTGATGCGAGTTTAAGAGCAACGTTGGTTTGGTCTCATCAAAATGTTTATTAATTGCCCAAACGTTATTCATTGTGCGTTGATATGGTATGTTTTGAAGCTGAAACCATTGCTCAATATGTTGTGCAGTTTGGTCTTCTTCAGATGAAAAAGAAGGTGTTTCTATCAGTTGTTTTAACAACGAAATAGCTTGTTCTGTTAACGTTGATATCATTTTGAAATGGTTGTGTAGGTTGAATTTTTATCGAAAAGCATCTCTGGTTTTCCAATACATACTTTTTGAACATTATGTTTGACAGCATGCATGCAATTATTAATTTTTGGCAGCATACCTTCCGATATAATTTGATTGTCTATCAATTGCTGAACGTTTTCTGAAGTTATTGATTCAATCACTGAATTATTATCATTAACATCTTTTAAAACACCGTTTTTTTCAAAGCAGTAATATAATTCTGTATTGAAAATTTGAGACAACCCAATGGCTAATTCTGATGCAATTGTATCTGCGTTAGTGTTTAACAATTGTCCATTTTTATCATGTGTAATAGCACAAAATACAGGCGTGATATTATTATTTAAGAGTAGTTCTAAACTTTTTGTATTCACTTGTTTTACATCACCAACAAAACCATAATCAATAGTTTTTACTGGTCTTTTGTCTGAAACTATCGTATTACCATCAGCGCCAGAAAATCCAATAGCATTACAGTTATATGATTGTAATTGTGCGACTATATTTTTATTGATTTTACCTGCGTAAACCATTGTAATAATATCCAAAGTTTCAGCATCTGTAATGCGTCTACCATCAATCATTTTCACTTCTACTTGCATTTGGTTGGCAAGTTTAGTTGCTAATTTTCCGCCACCATGCACCAATAGTTTAAGTTCTTCGATCTTGGAAAACTCTTTTAAGAACGCTTGTAATGCATCTACGTTATCAATGATGTTTCCGCCTATTTTTATGATTTTTAGTGCTTTCATTTTAATCCTTCTAAAATCTGCTTCAACACAATTTGAGCTGCATAAGTTCTATTGTTAGCCTGTTTTATCACAACTGAATTTTCACTATCTAAAACTGCATCTTCAACCACAATATTTCGTCTTACTGGTAAGCAATGCATAAATTTAGCGTTGCCCAACTTATCTTTTGTCATCATCCAATTTTCATCTTGATTCAAGACTTTTCCGTAGTCATTAAAATTGCTCCAGTTTTTCACATACACAAAATCGGCATCTTGTAAAGCCTCTTTTTGATTGTAATTTATCGGTGTTTGTTTGGTTATGTTTTTGTCTAACTCATAACCTTCTGGATGCGTTATTGTAAAATCAACCTCTAAATTTTGCATCATTTCTACAAACGAATTCGCCACAGCTTGCGGTAATGCTTTAGGATGTGGTGCCCAAGACAACACGACTTTTGGCTTTGGTTTTTCGGCCAATTCAGTAATCGTAATCGCATCTGCCAACGCTTGTAACGGATGCGCTGTCGTACTTTCCATGTTAACGATTGGTACTGTAGCATACTTTTCAAAACTCTTTAAAATGTATTCGCTTTGGTCTTTGGCTTTATCGGTTAAGGTAGGAAATGCTCTAACCGCAATAATGTCTGCGTACTGCGAAATGACTTGAGCTGCTTCTTTAACGTGTTCTGATGTATTGGCATTCATGACGGTTCCGTCTTCAAATTCTAACTGCCAAGCATCATTAACGTTTAAAACCATCACATCCATTCCTAAATTCTTTGCTGCTTTTTCGGTACTTAATCTGGTTCGTAAACTAGCATTAAAAAACAACATGACCAAGGTTTTATGTTTACCTAATTCTTGAAATTCAAAAGGATTCATTTTTAATAAAATAGCTTCTTTTATAGTTTCGTTTAGGTTAGGAATGTCTTTTATTTCGGTGTATTTTTTCATAATAATTAGGTCTCGACTGCGCTCGACCTGACAGTAAAATGTCTCCTCGAGCGCAGTCGAGAGGTTTTTATGTATTTAACTCAATTTTCAATGCCTCGAAAAAGACATCAATGTGTTTTTTCTGAATGGTTAATGGTGGAAGAATTCGTAAAAGATTAGGGTTTTTGGCGCTTCCTGTAAACATGTGATGTTTGTGAATCAGTTGTTTCCTTAATTCTGAAACAGGAAAATCAAACTCTAATCCTAACATTAAACCGCGACCTTTTATACTTTTCAGACTTGGTAATTGTTTAGCTTTGTCAATAAAATAAGCTGAAATTTCATTTGCATTTTCAAGCAGTTTTTCTTCCTCTAAAACTTCTAAAACCGAAAGTGAAGCCGCACAAGCCAAATGATTGCCACCAAAGGTTGTGCCTAACAAACCAAAGCTTGGTTTGATGTTTGGATTAATTAAAATACCACCAACAGGAAATCCATTACCCATTCCTTTTGCAATAGAAATAATATCTGGTGTAATGTTATGCTTTTGAAAAGCGAAAAAATCGCCTGTTCTACCAAAACCAGATTGAACTTCGTCTGCAATTAAAATCGTATTGTATTGCTTACATAACCTTTCTAAACCTTGATAGAATTCGGTAGTGCTTTCGTCCAATCCGCCAACACCTTGAATACATTCAATGATTACTGCGCAAGTTTGATTTGCTTTCAGGATGTTTTCAACTGTAATTAAATCGCCTAACTCTACAAAATCAACATCTTGCTGTGCATTGATTGGCGCTACAATTTTAGGATTATCGGTTGCTGCAACTGCTGCAGATGTACGACCGTGAAACGAATTTTTAGATGCTAACACTTTACTTTTTCCGTTGTGAAATGATGCTAATTTCAAAGCGTTTTCATTCGCTTCTGCACCAGAATTACATAAAAACAGTTGATAATCTTTACAACCTGAAAGCGCTTCTAACTTATCTGCCAAAGCGACTTGCAGCGGATTTTGAATTGCATTACTATAAAAACCCAATTTTGACACTTGATTAGAAATTGCCGACACATATTTTGGATGCGAATGCCCAATAGAAATCACGGCATGTCCGCCATATAAGTCCAAATATTCGACATTATTTTCGTCATAAACATAGACGTCTTTTGCCTTTACAGGTGTAATATCAAAAAGTGGATAAACGTTAAACAAACTCATATTTGTTCCTTTTTAATGTTGTTAATTTTATTAAACGACGCGACCATGCCTTGAATTAAAGATGAGCTCAGTCCTTTGTGTTCCATCTCATTTAAACCTTCAATGGTGCAACCTTTTGGTGTAGTAACGCGATCAATTTCTTCTTCTGGATGATTACCATTAGTGATAAGTAAATTAGCTGCTCCTTCACAAGTGTACATCGCTAATTCTTGTGCTTCTTTTGAGTCAAATCCCAACTGAATTGCTGCTTGTGTCGTCGCTCTAATCAAACGCATCCAAAAGGCAATTCCGCTAGCACAAACTACTGTTGCGGCTTGCATTTGCGCTTCAGGAATTACTAATGAATGTCCCAAACGATTAAAAATAGCTTGCGCAATTTTAATGCGTTTTTCACCTTGTGCATTACTACATAAACAGGTCATGGATTTACCAACTGCAATTGCTGTATTTGGCATAGCACGAATGATAAATTGATCAGTACCAATTTGCGATTCAATTTTAGGAATGGTATAACCTGTAATGGTAGAAATCACCACATGTTTTTCAGTTAAGAAAGGTTTTATGTCGTTTAAAATCGATTCGAAATGTGCTGGCTGAACCGCAAAAATCAAAATATCCGATTGTTGTACTGCTAACTTATTATCAGTTGTAATGGTCACATTTTTATAACCGTCAAATTCAGATATGCTATCCACATTTCGTTTTGTTAAATACAGAGTCGTGATCGCATTGTTGGTGATTAATCCTTTGGCTATCGATTTCCCTAAATTTCCCGTTCCTATGATTGCTATTTTCATCTTTTTGGTTGTTTTGTCATTCCTGCGCAGGTAGGAATCTATTTTCAAATTGTTCTTGTTGGCGTTACCACAAGGGTCGCGCTTTCCGTTATATCTTTTTATTTGACAACTTCTCGACTGCGCTCGAAGAGACAAATAAAAAGGATGCCACTTCAATCGCTAACGCAATGACGTCGTCTTAAAAATAACTCGCCTTTAACTTTAAACCTGCTGTTTCTTCAAAACTGAACATCAAATTCATGTTTTGTACCGCTTGTCCTGATGCACCTTTTAGTAAATTATCAATAATGCTTGTGACCAATAATTTATCTTCGTGTTTATGTAAATGAAGTATGCAATTATTGGTATTGACTACTTGTTTTAAATGAATATTTTCATTTGAAATCAATGTGAATTTTGCGTCTTTATAATAGTCACTAAACAATTGTTTGGCATCTTCTAAACTACCATCAAATTTTGTGTAAAGCGTAGCGAAAATTCCTCTTGAAAAATCACCTCGATTTGGCATAAAATTGATTTGTGAATTGAAATTATTTTGTAACAATTTTACCGACTGATTAATTTCGCCCAAGTGCTGATGAGTGAAAGGTTTGTAATACGAAAAATTGTTATCTCGCCATGTAAAATGCGTAGTCGTAGATAATGATGTTCCTGCACCAGTTGCACCTGTAACTGCATTTACGTGTACATCTTCGATTAATGATTTTGCATTTGCTAAAGGCAATAATGCTAATTGAATAGCAGTTGCAAAACAACCAGGATTTGCAATATAATCCGCTTGTGTTATGTCCGATTTATTTAATTCAGGTAAACCGTAAACGAATGTTTTTCCATTGAAAACTTTATCGTTTTCAAGTCTAAAATCGTTGCTTAAATCTATGATTTTGGTTTCAGTTGAAAATTCATTTTTACTTAAAAATGCTTTTGAATTTCCGTGACCTAAACATAAAAATACCACATCAACTTCAGGATTGATTTTATTAGAAAATTCTAAATCTTCACCAATTAAATCTTGATGTACTTTACCAATAGTATTACCTGCATTGGATGTGCTGTACACAAAATCTATATTCACTTCAGGATGATTGATTAAAAGTCTAATCAATTCGCCAGCTGTGTAACCTGCACCACCAATTATTCCTGCTTTAATCATAACTCTTGATTTACTTGTTGATAGATTTTGTTTTGATTACCAAAAATTTTGATGAATCCTTTAGCGTCTTCTGCAGTCCAACCTTTGTTTTCTTCACCATAGCTTCCAAACTTCGCGCTCATTAAATCATGTTTTGAAGAAATACCGTCTAATGTGAAATGGCATGGTTTTAAAGTCACAACCACTTCACCAGAAACTTTATCTTGACTACTTTCTAAAAAGGCCTCCATGTTTCGCATTACAGGATCTAAATATTGACCTTCATGTAAATGCATTCCATAAAAATTAGACAAATAATCCTTATGCTGTAATTGCCATTTGGTTAACACATGTTTTTCTAATAAATGATGTGCTTTGATGATGATTAAGGCAGCAGCAGCTTCAAAACCTACACGACCTTTTATACCAACAATGGTATCGCCAACATGAATATCACGTCCAATGGCATAGGCAGATGCTAACGTATTTAAGACTTCAATATTAACTTCTGGACTGTTTTCGATTCCGTTTACAGCAACCAATTCACCTTTTAAAAAGGTCAACGAGACTTTTTCAGGATCTGAATGTTTTAATTGCGAAGGATAGGCTTCGCTTGGCAATGGTTTGTCGGAAGTTAAGGTTTCTGATCCGCCAACACTTGTTCCCCAAAGTCCTTTGTTTATTGAGTATTTTGCTTTTTCCCAAGACATA
Organism: Gaetbulibacter sp. PBL-D1; assembly: GCF_050509525.1. Lineage (NCBI taxonomy): Bacteria > Pseudomonadati > Bacteroidota > Flavobacteriia > Flavobacteriales > Flavobacteriaceae > Gaetbulibacter > Gaetbulibacter sp. PBL-D1. Next base: position 16,763 of record NZ_JBNWKB010000026.1, read on the forward strand.
TCAATACCATTTTCTTTTAGATAATCGATTTCTTCCTGTCTGGTTAATTTTTGATCTCTAATTGGTGTAATAATTTCGATTTCTGGTGCTAAAGTTTGAAAAATCATATCAAAACGCACTTGATCATTTCCTGCACCAGTACTACCATGCGCAATATATTTTGCATTTATACTTTTAGCATATTTAATAATTTCGATTGCTTGGATAATACGCTCTGCACTTACTGATAATGGATACGTGTTGTTTTTAAGTACGTTTCCAAAAATTAAATACTTAATTACTTTATTATAGTAAGACGCAATAGCATCAATATTTTTGTAAGTAGTAACACCCATTTTATAGGCGTTGGCTTCAATTTTACTGATTTCTTCTTTTGTAAATCCGCCTGTATTTACACTTACCGCATGCACATCGTAACCCGCTTTTGATAGGCTAACTGCGCAATACGATGTATCTAATCCGCCACTATATGCGATGACTAATTTTTTACTCATTTTGCTTTTCTTTTTTAAGAAACCTGGTTTGTTTAATGCTTTTTAATCGCGTCCAGACTTTTTTATCGAATTTATGATTGCTTGTTTTTTCCTCTTTTAAAGGATCGTATAACATACCTGTGCATAAACACATTTTTTGTTCTGTACGTTGTAAAACATCATAGTTTTTGCAAGTTTGACAACCATTCCAAAAGGTTTGATCATCTGTTAATTCAGAAAACGTTACAGGTTTATAACCTAATTCGCTATTCATTTTCATCACGGCTAAACCTGTTGTGATACTAAATACTTTTGCGTTTGGGAATTTGGTACGTGAATGCTCAAAAATTTTCTTTTTGATTTGTTTAGCCAATCCTATATTTCTGAAATCTGGATGAACAATTAGTCCAGAATTTGCTACAAATTTTCCATGACTCCATTGCTCTATGTAGCAAAACCCAGCAAATTTATCGCCATCTAATGCGATAACAGCATTACCATTTTCCATTTTGGTAATAATGTATTCTGGTTTTCGTTTTGCGATACCAGTACCTCTCACTTTTGCAGCTTCGGCAATGGTTTCACAAATAATTTCGGCATAAACGCTATGCGATTTGTTAGCAATAACAATTTCCATAATACAGACCGTGATAACGGTTATATTTTATTAATAAATTCTAGTTTTTGTTTTTTGAGATTCCTGTTTTATCAGGAACTATTTTTTTGAAAGAGGAACTGGACACACCTAAAGTTCCGAAAAATTAGACATACCCTTACGGGCGACGTGGAAAACGTCGGCGTACTAAAACATGGTTATTAAGAGTAATAACTTGATGTTTTAAAAATGATATCTGTAAAGGGTTGTTCAATGTGGTAAAAAAATAAAAATGTGTAACTAATTTGCTTGATTTTGAGCATTAGCGACGTCGCTCGCGAAGTGTAGAGCGTGTGGGTTGGATTTCCCTATTTCTATTTTTTGTTAAATTCATAGTGCTAAACTATAAATAAATTAAATACGACGGTTTAAAAATTGTTGATTTTAATCAAATTTTATGATTTTGTCAAAATAAGCACTTATAACTGCTTAAAGTTTAAAAAATTAGACTAAAAACTGAAATAAATCAGGTTTATTATTGAGATAGTCACCATAAAAATTTCTGTTTTTCATTTTAGTGATTAATGGTTCTAAATCTTCTTGAGATTTTAGCTCAATACCAACAACTGCTGAACCAGTATCGCGATTGGATTTTTTTGTGTACTCAAAATGCGCAATATCATCGTTTGGGCCTAAAATATCTACCACAAATTCTTTTAAAGCTCCAGCACGTTGTGGGAATTTCACAATAAAATAGTGCTTCAAATTTGAATACAACAATGCACGCTCTTTTATTTCGGCAGTACGTGTTATATCATTATTGCTACCACTTATTACACAAACAACATTTTTTCCTTTGATATCTTCAGCAAACACATCTAAAGCTGCAATACTCAACGCGCCAGCAGGCTCAACTACAATAGCCTCTTTATTGTAAAGCTCTAAAATAGTCTGACAAATTTTCCCTTCAGGAATGGTAATCATATCGTCTAAATTCTGCTTGCAAATGTCAAAAGTTTTATCACCTACCTTTTTTACTGCAGCGCCATCTACAAAGTTTTCAATGTGTTCGAGTTCTGTATTCTCATCGTTTTTAATTGATGTTGACATTGATGGTGCGCCAGTTGGTTCAACACCTATAATCTTTGTGTTTGGGGACAATTGCTTAAAAATAGTTGACAAACCAGAGGCTAATCCGCCACCACCAACAGGCACAAAAACATAATCAATAGGTTTTGGCGCTTGATTAAACAATTCCCAACCTACGGTTGCTTGTCCTTCAATAACTTTTTCATCATTAAATGGATGAATAAAAGCCTTGCCTGTTTCTTGTTGCTCGCGCATAGCAGCATGGTAAGAATCATCAAACGTATCACCTTCTAAAACGACATCAATATAGTCTTCGCCAAACATTTTTACCTGTTCTATTTTTTGGTTTGGTGTTGGCGAAGGCATATAAATTGTACCGTGAATTTTAAGCAATTTGCACGATAAAGCCACACCTTGCGCATGATTTCCTGCACTGGCACAAACCACACCATTTTTCACTTCACTTTGAGACAATGAAGCCATTTTATTGTAAGCACCACGAATTTTATACGAACGTACCATTTGCAAATCTTCACGCTTAAACAAGATGTTGCTATCATACAGTTTTGAATAGTATAAATTTGAGGTTAACGGTGTTTGATTTACTACCGATTTCAATTTATCAGCAGCAGAAATTACGGCTTCTAATGTTGGAAAATATGTGGTTTGTGTATCTTTCATTTGTTGTATTAAGATAAAACAGCTTCGGCTTTTACATCTTCGGTTTTTATCACTTTCATAGCTGTCATTGCTGTACGTAAACGCTTACCTACAGTTTCGATAGAGTGACTTCTTATAGCTTCATTTACTTTTATCAATTCAATATTATCAACATCATTTTTAGTTGAAAATGGTTTTCCGACAACATCGGTTGAAACGGTTTTCATGAAATCTACCAACAATGGTTTTGCTGCGTGATCGAATAAATAGCAACCATATTCGGCAGTATCTGAAATCACACGATTCATTTCGTATAACTTTTTACGAGCAATGGTATTTGCGATTAATGGTAACTCATGAAGCGATTCGTAATACGCAGAATCTTCAATAATTCCAGCACTAACCATTGTTTCGTAAGCTAACTCAACACCTGCTTTTACAAACGCAACCAATAATGTTCCGTGGTCAAAATACTCTTGTTCTGAAATAGTTTCAGACGTTAAAGGTGTTTTTTCAAAAGCCGTTTCACCTGTAGCTTCACGCCACGTTAAAAGGTTAATATCATCATTTGCCCAATCTTCCATCATGGTTTTAGAAAAATGACCAGAAATGATGTCGTCCATATGCTTTTGGAACAATGGTGCCATTATCACTTTCAATTCTTCCGAAAGCTTAAACGCTTCAATTTTTGCTGGGTTGGACAATCTATCCATCATGTTGGTAATACCACCATGCTTTAAAGCTTCGGTAATAGTTTCCCAACCATATTGAATCAACTTTGCCGCATATTCTGGCTCGATCCCTTCTTCAACCATTTTATCGAAACACAAAATTGAACCTGTTTGTAACACACCACACAAGATGGTTTGCTCACCCATAAGATCAGATTTTACTTCTGCCACAAAAGAAGACTCTAAAACACCTGCACGATCGCCACCAGTAGCCACAGCATAGGCTTTTGCCTGTGCCAATCCTTTTCCTTGCGGATCATTTTCTGGATGTACTGCAACAAGCGTTGGCACACCAAAACCACGTTTGTACTCCTCACGAACTTCGGTTCCAGGGCATTTTGGCGCTACCATAATTACGGTTAAATCTTCACGAACTTGCGTACCTTCTTCAACAATATTAAATCCGTGCGAGTAGCTTAAGGTCGCTCCTTTTTTCATTAAAGGCATGACAGCGTTCACCACATTGGTGTGTTGTTTATCTGGTGTGAGGTTAAGCACTAAATCGGCTGTTGGAATTAACTCTTCGTAAGTTCCAACGTTGAAACCATTTTCGGTTGCTTGCACATACGATTGGCGCTTTTCGGCAATGGCTTGTGGTCTTAAAGCATAAGAAATATCTAATCCAGAATCTCTCATGTTTAAGCCTTGGTTTAAACCTTGTGCACCGCAACCAACGATTACGATTTTCTTTCCTAGTAAAACTTCAACGCCATCTTCAAATTCTGACGCCTCCATAAATCTACATTTTCCTAATTGTGCTAATTGTTCTCTTAATGATAATGTGTTAAAATAATTTGACATGGTGTGTGTTTTAGTTTTTGAATGCTAGTAGCATTTCTGATATTTTCATTTCGTCTTTGGTCACAGCAATACGCCCTGATCGTACAAATTGCATGATGCCAAAAGGTTTTAATTTTTGATGTAATTCGTCTAACTCTTGTCGTCTTCCTGATTTTTCAAGGACAAAGAATTTCTTGTTTACAGTAACAATATTAGCGTTACTGTCTTTAATGATATTTTGAATTTGACGTTCGTCAAATAACAAATCTGATTTTATTTTGAACAAGCAAGATTCTTGATGAATGGTTTCATCATCTGTATGATAAAACGCTTTAATGACTTCGACTTGCTTTTCTATTTGACCGATGATTTTCTTGATTTGTTCTTCGGTAACTTTTACAACGATTGTCCAACGCGACACGCCTTTTATTTCGGAAACAGAAGATACAATACTTTCAATATTGATATGACGACGTTGAAAAATTGCCGAAATTCGATTTAACAATCCAATATTATTTTCGGTGTAAATAGATACAGTATATATTTGGTTTTCTTGACTCATAATTAACTTAATCTTACATCTGAAACCGAAGCTCCAGTTGGTATCATTGGAAATACGTTATCTTCTTTTTCTACACAAACTTCTAGGAAGTAAGCCGAATCACTTGCGATCATTTCTTTAACGGCATCAGCTAATTCTTCTCGTTTTGTGACGCGTTTAGCATCTATATGATACCCTTTTGCAATCTGAACAAAATCTGGATTAACCAATTCGGTTGATGCATAACGTCTATCAAAAAACAGTTGTTGCCATTGACGAACCATTCCCAAGAAATCGTTATTTAAAACCACAATTTTTACAGGAACACGCGTTTGAAAAATAGTGCCTAATTCTTGAATGGTCATTTGGTAGCCACCATCTCCAATTATAGCCACAACTTCACGATTTGGCGCAGCCATTTTAGCACCAATTGCAGCTGGTAACGCAAATCCCATTGTGCCCAAACCACCAGATGTAATGTTGCTTTTA
>NZ_JBNWKB010000027.1:0-20739 GCF_050509525.1 Gaetbulibacter sp. PBL-D1
GAGCATGATGTAAAGGCTATGACCCAAAATATGTTGCGATTGCTTGATGATGTTGATTATGCGCAACAGCTTGGAAGAGCTGGACAGGAGCGTGTTAATAGGTTTTTTACTTTGGAGCGTCATATTGGGGTTTTGCAAGCGTTATTGGAAGAGGTGGCGGATTAGAAGTTGGGAGTAATACTTACAGGTTGGTTTTTAGCGATTGGTTTGTTGTGTATTGTTTGTAGTTGATGTATATTCGCCAAAGCCCAATGCGTTGACACTCATGGTATCGTCAGAACAAAATACCTCACAAAATAGAGCCCACTATGATGCTTTGTATTCCAGGGTATCGGTAGATGGTATATTGCGTAAGCTAGAGCGTTTGGATGCTTTTTTGGCAGATGCTACAGCTACAGATACGTCGTGGGTGTGCATGTACCAAGACCATTTTAAGGATCGGTTGCAAGGTGCCAAGGTACTGGAGTTGGGTTGTGGTGATTGCACCAATGCTGCTGTAATGGCTGCCTTGGGTGCCCAAGTGTATGCCAATGACATATCAGACCAAAGTGGTGTGCTTATTAAAGCGTTAAATGCCCAAGCTGATTTTGATTACCCCATACAGTATTATCAAGGTGATTTTTTGAATTTAACTATTGACGAGACAGATTTTGATTTTGTAATAGGCAAAGCCTTTGTACACCATCTTACCCATGAGCAGGAGCTTGCTTTTTTAGATAAGATTGTAAGGTTGTTACACCCTGAAGGCGAGGTGAGGTATGTGGAGCCTGCGATTAACAGTGCGTTTTTAGATGCTTTGCGCTGGATGGTGCCTGTACCAGGGCGTCCGTCGAGTTTACAGGTGTCGCGTTTTAAAGCCTGGAAAGCCTTGGATCCACACCCAGACAGGGATAATAGTGGTGCACATTACAAGCGTGTTGGTCAACAGTATTTTAAGGACGTGTCGATAGTGCCAATAGGTGCTTTGGAGCGTTTTAATAGATTGTTTCCAAAGGCTAAGTGGAATCGTGCTTTTAGGCGTAAGGCTTACCACTGGGAGCGATTTTTACCCTCGTTTTTACGTTACCGCTGGGCTAGAACACAAACTATTGTTTATCGTTATCCTAAACCTCAGTTATGACTAGTCCTCTAGTATCCATAATAATTCCCACCTATAATCGAGCGCACTTGATAGGAGAAACGCTTGATAGTGTACTGTCGCAAACCTATACCCATTGGGAATGTATTGTAGTGGATGATGGTAGTAGCGACAACACAGCTGAGGTTGTGGGTGCTTTTGTGGAAAAAGACATCCGATTTCAATACCATCACCGTCCAAAAGACCGCTTGCCTGGGGGCAATGCTGCACGCAATTATGGATTTGAATTGAGTAAAGGTGAATATATTAATTGGTTGGATAGTGATGATTTACTATCTAAAAACAAATTAAGTGAACAGTTAAAAAAAATCATCAATATTCCTTTTAGTGTTTCTACTTGTAAGTGGAGCAGATTTTCTACGCCTAAAAGAATTGAATTTAAAGCTAAAGATCATATTTTTTACAGGAATTATTATTCTCCACAGAGCATATTAAATGATTTCGGTAAATCGAAGTCGTTTATGCCTTCACATGCATTTTTGGTATCTAGAGATATTTTGGGTAAATCAGGGCTCTGGAATGAAACTTTGAAAGTAAATCAAGACGGGGAATTCTTTGTGAGAGTTATTATAGAATCCAGTATCATTTTATTTGCAGAATATGCTACGGTATATTATAGAATTTCAGAACAAAGCTCGACAAGCTCTCTTGATAATTTGGCTAAATTAAATGAGTCTATTAAATCTTGGATATTAATTGAGAATTTTTTAATGAAAAAAGAAAAAGCCTCTTTTGAAGTCTTCCTGAACCAAAGAAAAGAGTATCTATACTTAAAAGTCAAAATCATTGACAAAAATATAATAAAGGAACATAGGAAATTTTTTAAAAACCAGATAAGAAAGTTTTCAATTTTAAATCGTATAAAACGCAAATTGTTTTGAAAAAGATAGCCATATTAGGACCGATTTCAGATTTAGGAGGTATAGGGGTGGAAGTGAATACAATAGCTCTCGCACTAGAGATAAATTATAATGTAAAAATAATATCTACAAATTATATATCCGAAAAAGCATCTGCAGTTCAAAATTTGAAATTTTCTGAATGGGTTTCAATCCCAAGCCTTATTATGCATACTAACAAGGTTATTTTTATTTTAACGGCTGCATCAAGATTTTGGAATAAGAAGAAGCAGACCTATAATTTCCAGTCATACATAGAAAATTCTGTATCAAAAAAAATATATGATTTTGATAAATTATATTTAAAGCAATTATACGAGGAGCTAAAAAGCAAGGAAGTTGTAATAGTTTGTGCCCAAATTACATACTGTTATTTAAGTCAAATAATAGAGTTTTGTCATCAAAATAATATTCAAGTTGTTGTTAGGACTGCCGAAACGATAAAAGCAATAGATGTCTCAAAATATCAATTTTTAAAAAAAGTATCCCTATTTCTACATCATTCAGAAAATAATGCTAAAAACTTAAACAAGCAAATAGGAGAGGAGTTGCCCTATATTATAGTTGATCAATGTGTGACAGTTGAAGAAAATTTGCTTAAGCTTCCTATAAGTTTCAAAAAACCACTCCGTTTTGGTTTTCTTGGAAGAATAGAAGGTAATAAAAACGTACTTACTCTAGCTCGTTTTTTCGCAAAAGCTGACTTGACATTTATTATAGCAGGAAAAGGCAATCAATTGACAGCATTGATTGAGGTAATTAAAGACGCACCTAAATGTCAATATTTGGGTGTTCTAAAGAATGATGAGATAGTAGATTTTTTTGAAAAAATAGATGTTTTAATAATATCATCTTCGTATGAGGCAGGGCCACTTGTAGGTTTAGAGGCTATGGCAGCTGGAAAATTATTGTTGTCTACAGAGGTAGGAGCAATGACTGATAGATTGTCAGGGATTAATTCTTTTTGGCTTGATAGCAATCTTGAAAACTCTTTATGTGAGCATGTAAGTAAACTAAATGATATGTCTGATTTGGAATGTGAAAATTTTGCATCAAAATTGAGGAGTAGATACAAAGAAAGATACAATGTTAAATATATTTCATCATTATATAACAAAGTAGTTAAATCTTTAATAAAATAAGTTTGATTCAGTATACATGGGTATGAGGTTTATAGTAATAACACAAGATTTGAGGGTTTCTGGAACAAGTGCCGGATTGGGTAGACGTTCTTTTTTGGCGAAGTTGAGAAGGATATATCCTGATGCTGTCATAGATGTACTTTATTTATCACATTTTACAAGTAATGATGACTTAGAATCTTTACCTGTAGATTCCATCATTAGGAAAATTGTCGATATAACCCCCCCTTTTCATGTTAAATGGTTAAATAGATTAAGTTCAAGATTTTTTGGAGTGTTATATGCCGAATACTACATCCATCAAAAATATGCAAAGCATTTAAAGCATATAGATTACAAAACCTACGATCACATTTTTATATGGAGTTCGGGATTAAATCATGAAACTATATTAGGTGCCAGAAACTTGCCTATATTAAAAAAGTCCATTGTAGTTTTTCACGACCCATATCCATATCCATGGTATAAAGGAGTATCAACGAAAATACATAGGAATGACTTTTTAAGACTAAAGATGATGATTGAGGTTGTTCAGCAAGCAAAAGTTTGTTGCGCAACAGCATATTACATGGCAAAAGACTTACAGTATTTATATGCCTCAGACAAGTATTTTTATTCACTTCCACATCAGTTTGCATTGGAAGCATTTGATGTAAGTAAAGATAGTGAGGTGAGAAAAAAAGAGGCAAAGCTTCAAATTTCATATCATGGTGCACTTATGTTTGGTAGAAATTTGTTTAATGTACTTGAAGCCTATGAGAAACTATTAAAAGAAAATCCATCCCTAATGGTGGATACTGAATTTGTTTTAAGAACCAAAGGTGATAATATCGAGAAAATAAAGGAAAAATACTCAGAACTAGACAACATAAAGGTATTAGAGTTTCTAGATTTTTCAAACTCATTTAATGAACAATCAAGCCAAAGTGATATTAACATTGTGTTAGAAAACGGGCCACATTATGCAAACACTCTTGGAGGTAAAGTTCCTTTTTTAACCACTACAGGTAAACCTATTTTTATAGTTTCACCTGAACGAAGTGAATTGAAACGTATTATGAAAAATAAGAAATATATAGCCGATATGAATAATGTAGAGGATATTAAATTGAAACTAGGTGAATTAATAAAGGAGCGATTGACTACAAATGAATATATAGATCAGTTTGGGGATTATTTTAATGATGAGAATTTTAAAATGCTTCTTAATAAAGTTTTACAAGAATAAATTGAAATAAAAATGTATTTAAAATTTCACTAATTTATATTAATCCACCTAAAGCGATTTTTTGCACCCCATGGCATGAATAACTCTACATTTTCAATCTTAATCACCACCAAAAACCGCTTACTGGAGTTACAGCTAACTTTGGAGTTTTTAAAGCCTTTGCTTGATAAAGCAGATGTGGAATGTACTATTTGTGATGATGGTTCTACTGATGGGACATCTGATTTTTTACAATCCCAACAACCAAAAATTGAAATACTTTTAGAGCCCGAAAGTAAAGGGTATTTGTACCACCGCAATTATATGCTCAATAAAACAAATAAGGAATTTGCTATTTCCTTGGATGATGATGCCCATTTTCTTTCAGACGATGTGCTTGAAACCGTCACAACGTATTTTGAAGCAGATTCAAAATGCGGCTTATTGGCTTTTCGCATTTATTGGGGTAAGCAAGCTCCTAAAGTGTTCTCTACAATTGAGACTTCACATCAGGTTAATGGTTTTGTAGGCTGTGGCCATGTATGGCGGATTCAAGCTTGGAAAGATATTCCTGATTACCCTGAATGGTTTCAGTTTTATGGCGAAGAGCAATTTGCGGCTTTGCAATTGTTTAAAAGAGGCTGGAACATAACATACGCCCCTGAAATATTAGTGCAACATCGCGTTGATATGACTGCAAGAAAAACAGACTCTGATTATTTGCAGCGACAACGTCGTTCTTTACGGGCAGGTTGGTATGTGTATTTTTTGTGTTATCCGGTTGGAGTAGCTTTGCGCTTGTTTCTTTCTAGTGTGTGGAGCCAATTAAAGCGCAAAACCTTTAAAGGTAATATGCAAGCTACCCAAGCCTTGGCCTTAGCGTTGTGGGATGTTATGGTACATATGCCTAAGTTTTTTACAAATAATTATCGTTTGAGCAAATCGCAATACAAGGAATTTGTTAACTTGCCTCGAGTACCTATTTATTGGAGTCCAAATGAATAAATCTATTTTAGTTATCATACCCGCACGCTCAGGCTCTAAACGCTTGCCTAAAAAAAATGTAAGCGTTTTAGGCGATGTGCCTTTGGTGGCGCATAGTATAGCGTATGCCCAGAGCCATCCTGATTTAGCAGATGCTGTTTATGTTACTACTAATGATCCTGAGGTCAAAGCTATTGCAGTTGCTCATGCAGCACAAGTTGTAGATCGACCTGAAGAGTTGTGTGGTGATACTGCTACTACTGTTTCGGCTTTAAAACATGTGTTAGAAACCATTGATTGTGCTTGTGAGTATGTGGTATTGTTGCAGCCTACCAATCCGCTGCGTCCTAAAGCCTTGTTAGCAGATGCTTTAGACGCTTTTTTTGAACGTGGTTGTGACAGCTTAATGACGGTAAGTAGAACCCATCAAAAACTGGGTAAAATTGTTAATGAGCGATTTGAGCCCTTTAACTATACTATGGGGCAACGTAGCCAAGACCTAGAGCCGTTGTATTATGAAAACGGACTGTTATATATATGTAAAGCCTCATTAATTTTAAACGATACCATTTTAGGAACGCATAATCTTCCTTATATTGTGGACCATCCGTATGCTACTGTAGATATTGATACGGAGGAGGATTTTAGGTATGCAGAATATGTGCTGAAAAATAGTAAAAAAAAATAGTTTTGTCAGGCTGAGCCTGTCGAAGCCTTATAGTAATTGACCCTTCGACAAGCTCAGGGTGACAGCTATAGTTTAATTTGTAACAAGAATAACGTAATAATTATATAAATGCACAATCCCTTTATTGAAATAGTAGGACGTAAAATAGGATTGGATTTTCCGCCATTGGTCATTGCTGAAATAGGCATTAACCATGAAGGCTCATTGGCTGTCGCTAAAGCTATGGTAAATGCAGCAGCACGAGCAGGTGTTGAGGTGGTAAAACACCAAACCCATATTGTAGCCGATGAAATGAGTGGTGCGGCTAAACAGGTGATTCCAGGAAATGCCGATGTGTCTATTTATGAGATTATGGAACGTTGTGCGTTGAATGCTGCTGATGAATTGGAGTTAAAGCATTATGTGGAATCGAAAGGAATGATTTTTATATCGACGCCTTTTTCGAGAGCAGCCGCAGACCGATTGGAAGAAATGGATGTTGCCGCCTATAAAATAGGTTCAGGAGAGTGTAATAATTACCCTTTGTTAGAACATATTGCCCAATTTGGTAAGCCTGTGATTTTAAGTACAGGAATGAATACTATAGCGAGTGTGCAAAAGGCAGTTGCTATATTTGATGCCCATAAGGTACCTGTAGCTTTGTTACACACTACCAATTTGTATCCTACGCCAGCCCATTTGGTGCGTTTTGGTGCTATGCTAGAATTGCACGAGGCTTTTCCTGATAAGGTCTTTGGGCTTAGTGACCATACATTGACTAATACTGCTTGTTTAGGAGCAGTAGCATTGGGAGCAAGTATTTTAGAGCGTCATTTTACCGACCATATGCAGCGAACAGGTCCGGATATTGTGTGTAGTATGGATGAAGCTGCTTGTCGTGCTTTGATCACAGAAAGTAAAGCCATGGCCTTAATGCGTGGCGGTACCAAAGGACCAGCAGCAGAAGAGCAAGTGACTATAGATTTTGCCTTTGCTACCGTTTGTAGTATTGCGCCTATAGCGAAAGGAGAGGTGTTTACAAAAGCCAATATTTGGGTGAAACGTCCAGGTACAGGTCCTATACTAGCGGAGCATTTTAATAGTATTTTAGGGAAAACTGCCACACGAGCTATTGCTAATGATGAACAATTAAGTTGGGATGCCATTGAGTAAGAAAAAGAAGATTGTTTTTTTAACAGGCACACGTGCCGACTTTGGGAAATTAAAGCCATTACTCGCTATTTTACAAGATAGTAGTGCTTTTGAGCCGCATATTTTTGTTACAGGAATGCATTTGCAGCCCTTGTATGGTTATACCCTTATAGAAGTACAAAACACAGGCTTTAAAAACATACATACCTACGCAAATCATACTGATGAGGCTACAATGGATTTGACTTTAGCAAAAACCATTGAAGGTTTTTCAGCTTATGTTAATGAGTTGAAACCCGACTTGATTGTGGTGCATGGTGACCGTGTAGAAGCTTTAGCAGGTGCTATTGTAGGGAGTTTGAATAATATATTAGTAGCCCATATAGAAGGTGGCGAACTCTCAGGAACCATAGATGAGTTGATACGACATTCGGTGAGTAAGTTGAGCCATATTCATTTTGTGGCAAATGCTGCTGCAAAGAAGCGGCTGTTGCAGATGGGAGAGCTGGAAGCTGCTATTTTTACCATAGGTTCGCCAGATGTGGATGTGATGTTTTCCAACCGCTTACCAAGTATAGCAACCGTAAAGGAGTATTATACTATTCCTTTTGAAACGTATGCTGTAGCTATGTTTCATCCGGTAACCACCGAAATAGACGATATTAAAAGCTATGCTGCGCAGTTTGTGACTGCCTTATTAGACAGTGGTAAGCAGTATGTTGTTATTTACCCTAATAATGATTTGGGGAGTCAATATATCCTTGAAGCTTACAGTGTTTTAGACGGACATCCTAATTTTAAGGTGTTTCCTTCATTGCGGTTTGAATATTTCTTAACCCTTTTAAAGCACGCGTCGTTTATTATAGGAAACAGTAGCGCAGGCGTACGTGAAGCTCCATATTATCAAATTCCTACTATAAATATTGGTACGCGACAACAGAACAGAGTGTTGCATAGTACGTTGGTTAATACGGACTATACTACAGCAGCAATTGTAACTGCTATAGCGCATCTTGAACCTGTGACTGCAACAACAGAAGCCCATTTTGGAACAGGAAAAAGCGCTCAGTTGTTTTTAAAGAGTTTAGAAGATGTTGCTTTTTGGGAGATTAACCATCAAAAACAATTTAAGGATATTACATGAAAACACTAGGAGTTGTTATTACAGACGGTGTAGGTTTTAGAAACTTTATATTAAGTGACTTTTTAAGTGAAGCAGAGGCTTCGTTTGATAAGGTGGTAGTGTTGTCTTGTTTACCTATTTCGGTATATGAAGGGTTTACAAAGGGCTGTAAGGTTGTAGAGCTAGAAGTATTTGAAGAGCGTTTTTCTACATGGTTTTTTATGAAGCTAAAGGAAGTTGCCCATTTACAATTGCACAAACGAGGCAATTTTGGGATACAAGACTCTTATCGTATTAATAAAACCAAAAGCAAGAGCATACGTGGTTATGCTAAGCGATTTATTTTTTTTATCACCAAGTTTTTAAAATCAGAATCCTGGATTCATCGGTTTAATAGGTTACAGCAACAGACTTTTAAAACCGATAAGATTACCAAAGACTACAAAACGATTTTACAAGCTGAGGGTGTGGATTTTTTGTTTTTTACCCATCAGCGTCCACCTTATATAGCACCATTATTATATGCTTCGGAGCAGTTAGGTATTCCTAACGGTAGTTTTATTTTTAGTTGGGATAATTTAGCTTCTAAGGGTAGAATGGCAGGGCATTTTAACCATTATTTTGTGTGGAGTCATCTTATGAAGGCAGAGTTATTAGAGTTTTATACTTCGGTTAACGCCTCTCAAGTGCGTGTGGTGGGTACACCACAATTTGAACCTTATGTATTAGAACGTTATAAGACTTTAGAGCAAGATTTTTACGAGAAGTTTAAGCTAAAAGCGGAGTGTAAAACCATTTGTTTTAGTTGCGGAGATGTTGCTACCAGTAAAAATGATCCTTTGTATATAGAGGTTATTGCTGAGGCTATACAAAATGGAGTGTTTGGAGCCGTTAACTTTATTGTGCGCACTTCGCCAGCTGAATCTCCTGAGCGCTTTCATTTTCTTAAAGAACGCTATCCCTTTATAATATGGAATTACCCTAAGTGGGATTTGGTAAGACAAGACCACCAAGAAACTTGGTCGCAACGTGTGCCTAATGTAGAAGATATGAAAGATTTACGAAGTGTGTTGCAGTATAGTGATGTGTTTGTGAATATGTGTTCTACGATGAGTTTAGATGCTATGTGCTTTGATAAGCCAGTCATTAACCCTGTGTTTGGAACTGCAGCAAACGGACTGTATGATGACCAACGTTTTTTAAAGTACGCCCATTATAAACGCGTTGTTGAAAGTGGAGCGGTTGCTATTGTAACTACCTCGGACGCTTTAGTAACTGCTATAAAAGAAAGCTTGAATATGCCAAGTATAAGACTTGATGCACAACGTGATTTACTAGCTATGCAGGTTAGTTGTGAATTGGAACATACCTCACAACGAATTGTAAATTCAATACAATCATGCTTGAATTAAAATCAAAAACCATAGCGGTCATTTGTAATTATGAATTAAGACCAGACCGAATAGGAGGTATGGATCGGTTTTTTGTGGCTTATGATACCAAAGCAAAGTTGCTGGGATGTGATGTAAAATGGTTTTTTAAAGGACAAGCGGTGTTTGATTTTTATAAGGACTTAGATATTGTATTAGTACAGGACACATCAGTAGAGGCTGCGTTTTTAAACCATTTAAAGCAAAGTACTACAGTTTATAATTGTGTGGTCACCCATTTTACGGAATTGTGTACTTCATTTTATAAAAAGGTGAAGCAGTATACTAAAGCTTATTGCATTGCTGTGGACCATAATCCAAGACCACTGGACGGATTCCCTTTGAAAAAGCGAATTAAGTTAAAAGTAAAAGGTGTTCTGTATTCTAAGTTTACTGATCAGTTTATTGCAGTGTCTAAATATACCAAACATCATATATTGAACGATTACGGCTATTTCTTACGTAAAAAGGTAAAAGTCATATATAATGGTATTGATGTTTCAATTTATAAACAACAAGAATCAAGACAAGCAAAACAATTTATTGTTGCTTCTCACTTACGACAATCTAAAGGTATTCAAGATTTGTTGGCTGCTTTAGACCAAATAAATAGTGCAGATTTAGAAGGAGTAAGTATTGATATTTATGGAGAAGGCCCTATGGAAAATGAACTTAAAGCCTTATCACAACAGTATAAGTTGCAAAATATTGTGAGTTTTAAAGGAAGTTCAGCAAACTTACCTAAATTGTTCAGGAATTATGATTATATGATACAGCCAACCTATATGGAATGCTTTAGCTTGTCATTATTGGAGAGTTTATCGGCCAATGTACCAGTAATTACTACACAAGTAGGAGGTAACTTAGAATTGATTACAGATGGTGATAATGGATTTGTGTTTCAAGCGGGCGATGTTAGTGCATTAAAGCAGGTGCTGGAGTCTATCTTAAAGAAAGAGCAGAAGATAGCCAAAGACGTGTTTCTTCTGGTGCATAATGAGTTTGGTTTAGATAAAATGGTTGATGAACATTTTGATTTAGTAGTATGCATATAGGTTTTTTAACACCAGAATATCCTCATCCTGATTTTAATAGATCAGGTGGTTTGGGAACAAGTATTAAAAATTTAGCTACAGCACTGGTAAACCGAAATGTTGAGGTTACTGTTTTTGTGACATGGCAAGCCCAAGACAAGACTTTTTTTGAAGACGGTGTTAGGATAATGAGTATCGCTAAAAAACAGCACTTACTTTTTAATTGGTATATAGAGCGTAAGCGCATACAAAACATCATCCAACAGCATATTGACACAGATGGCATTCAATTAATTGAAGCACCTGATTGGACAGGTCTGTCTGCCTTTATGAAATTTACTGTGCCTTTAATTATTAGAATGAATGGAAGCGATGGCTATTTTTGCCATTTGGAAGGCAGACAACAAAAGTGGAAGCATCGTTTTATAGAACGGAAAGCATTACAAAGTGCAGACGCTTTGGTTTCTGCTAGTAGCTTTACTGGTCAAGTCACGAAGTCATTATTTGGTTTAAAAAAAGAAATTACTACGATACATAATAGTATAGATACTGCTGTTTTTGTGCCGCTTAAAGAATCTGTAAGACCATTACAAATTCTTTATTTTGGAACATTGGTTAGAAAAAAAGGGGTTTTAGAATTACCTTTTATTTTTAATGCGATTGTTAAACAGGTGCCTGATGCCGAATTAGTATTGATAGGTAAAGATAATACAGATGTGTTTACACAAAAATCCACCTGGAGTTTATTTCAAGAAGCTTTAAGTCCTAAAGCTAAACGAAGTGTAACGCATTTGAATGAAGTGTCTTATGAGACTGTAAAAACGTATGTTGCCCAAGCTCAAGTGATAGTGTTACCTAGTTATGCAGAGGCTTTCCCAATGACTTGGCTGGAGACATTGGCTATGGAGAAGCCTTTGGTGTGTTCAAATATAGGTTGGGCTAAAGAGTTAATGATAGATGGCAAAACGGGGTATATGGTAGCGCCTGATGACCATAATGCCTTTGCTGAAAAGGTTATAGCGCTTTTAGAGGATGAAGCGTTGCGCGTTAGTATGGGTAGTTATGCAAGAGCACATGTTGAGCGTCATTTTTCCACAGCAATCATCACCAAACAAAACATTGATTATTATCACTCGTTAATACAAGGCTAATGGTAAAAGAGAAGTTGATTTTTTTACATTCGCAGTCTCCTAGGTCAGGACATAATTTTATGGCTGATGTTATTAGAACAATTGTAGATTGTAAAACCCCAATAGATGTTAGAAGTGAATTGCCTATAGCACCAGTTTTACATGCTTACCATAAGGCTAAGTGTGGTTTTTATAAAAGTAAAGGAGTAGCAGATTATTTGGATGAATTGTTTGTTAAGCCCCTTAGGGCTACTATTATGACTACTAAGGATAATTACCTTATTAAATATACTTCTTTTACGGGAACTCGTGAAGCGTTACATTATTTTCCTGAAGCGCTTCATGTTGTTTCCTTAAGAGATCCTAAGGATTGCTTGATATCTTATTTTAAAATTTTGAAGTACAACGCAAAAGATATTAAATCCTTTATAAAAAAAATAGTATTACCTTTTGGTATATATCATTATTCATATGCTAGAAAATACTCTAAACGCATTGAGGCCTATCTTCCGAATCTGGATGATTGTTTTGTGGTTAAGTATGAAGATTTGGTAAAGCGCGACGAA
Source organism: Gaetbulibacter sp. PBL-D1 (assembly GCF_050509525.1). Lineage (NCBI taxonomy): Bacteria > Pseudomonadati > Bacteroidota > Flavobacteriia > Flavobacteriales > Flavobacteriaceae > Gaetbulibacter > Gaetbulibacter sp. PBL-D1. Next base: position 12,473 of record NZ_JBNWKB010000027.1, read on the forward strand.
ATTACATTAAAGCGATTAATGGACTTGTTTGAAGTTTCTCTTGATGTTAATACATTATCTAAGCGCATAGATGGTATAGATGTTATTAATACTTCTTTTTTTAAAGAAGAAACCCATTCGGATGATATGTGGAAGGCTACTAAGAAAACAGAACGATTTAACCCTATAAGCAGGACTTATGGTTTTAATGCCTTACAACTATTAGGTATTAAAATGGGCTCAATGCGTTTACGACGCAAAATGGGTTATGTTTAAAAAAAATATTATAACAATTGGATTTTAAAACTTATACAACATCATCAAACGAGATACTTTTTTACGTTGGTACTCCAAATTTTCAACTTTTGGATGCCTTAGCGGCAGGTCCTGGAGATTTATGGCATAGTAGTATGCAACAAGGTTTTAAGAACTGTTTTCCCGAATTGGTTTATCAAACTTCAGTATATTGGTGGTTTTTGAATGATTTTGAGACAGATTATCTATCAGTTAACTGGAGAGTAAATGTAGAAGCGTTTGTTATAAGAGCATCTGTTTGGGAGCAGATTGAAGGGGTTGATTCCAATTATAGTAATTCGCTTATGAAAGGATTGGATTTAGGTTTTGGATTGATTAGAACTTATTTTGGTATTCCTTTGTTTGTGAAAGGATTGTTTGAGCCCCAAGCACAAGAAATTACTATTCCAGCAGTAGATAGGTACTATTTTTTTGCTAAGTATTTTAAGAAGCATCATCGATTTTATATGATGCTGAGGCAAGGAGTGTTTAAGTTTCCAAATGAACTGAGAGCTTATTTAAAAACAAAAGACAGAACATTGTTTTTTGATACTCCAATAAAGGTTAGAGGTTTAAAACCTATAGAAGGTTCTCCAACTGTGAGTTTGGTGATTCCAACTATGAAACGACAAGCGTTTACGGAGTTGTTATTGAAGGATTATAATGCGCAAACCTATCCTATAAAAGAAGCGGTTATTGTAGACGCGACTCCAGAAGCAGAGCGTGATGCTCAATATTATCGTCCTGAACATTTTAATTTTGATATTAAACTAAAATGGCAGACCACCAAAGGAAGTTGTCGTGCTCGAAATGAAGCCATAGACTTATGTACAGGCGATTATATTATTTTTGCTGATGATGATGTGCGTGTGTTACCTGATTTTGTAGAGCATCATGTTAAATTGTTACAAACCTATAATGCTAGTGCTTGCAATGGACTTGATGTTATGGCTGAGCATACCCAACAGGATTTAAATGATTTGAAATTGCGTTTGGATCAATTAGGTTCGTCCAGGTGGCGCGTTGGAACTTCCCCTATATTTAGTAATGCCAATTCGTGTGTGAGACGTGATGTAGTGATGAAGTTGCAAGGTAATGATATCAATTTTGATGGTGGTTATGGTGAGGATTCTGATTTTGGTGTTCGTATCTTAAAGTCAGGAGAGGTGTTATTACATAACCCCTTTTCGGCAAACCTGCACCTGAAGCCACCTGAAGGCGGTTATCGTTTTTGGGGGAAAGAGTCTAGGATACTAGGTAAGCAGCGCAAAGAGCAACCTTGGGAGCTAGATACGCCTGTAAAGTGGATTAGACCAGTACCGAGCCCAACAGTTACTTATGGTATTTTAAAGCATTATACCCCTAAGCAAGTAAAGGAATGGCGGATAAAGCACTTTTTTTTATATGTTTCTAGAGGCTCTAAATTAATGATCCCTCTAAAATTGGTAAAGCTGTTGTATAAGCAGATACAGTTTAATACGTCGCTGTTTTATGCCAGAAAGCTGCTTAAGTTAGGTCAACGAAATTCTTAAAACAGATGGATTTTTCTTTAGTTGTTTGTACCTATATGCGCCCAAAAGCGTTGTTGAACCTCCTTTACTCTGTAGAGCAGCAAACGTTATGTCCTAATGAGATAGTGATAATAGATGGTTCATTGAATACAGCAACGCAAGAGGCTCTAGAAGCGCATGAGTTTTCTAATTTGGTGTACTATAAGGTGACAGCAGAGAATAGAGGATTAACCAAGCAGCGTAACTTTGGTATTACAAAGGTGTCTAAAACCACTGATGTTGTGTGTTTTTTGGATGATGATACTATTTTAAATCCTTATTATTTTCAGCAATTACTGGTTACTTATAAAGACTATCCAGATGCATTGGGTGTAGGTGGTTATATTAGTAATGAAGTCCAATGGGAGCCGGAAAAGGGTGTTAGAACACACCATTATTTTTATTATGATGGTTGGCAACGGAAAGAGCCATTACGGTTTAAGGTAAGGCGTGCTTTTGGTTTACAGCCTGATACACCTCCTTGTATATTACCCTCATTTTCTCACGGACGTTCGGTGGGTTTTTTACCACCTTCGGGACGCACCTATCCAGCAGAACAACTTATGGGGTGTGCGATGTCTTTTAAGAATAGCGCTTTTGAGCATTTGCGCTTCTCTTCTTATTTTGAAGGCTATGGGTTGTATGAGGATGCTGATTTTTGTTTGCGGTTGTCCAAACTAGGGACTTTGTATGTGAATACAAATGCACAACTAGAACATCATCATGAAGCAGCCGGACGCCCAAATGCTTATAAATATGGTAAAATGGTTTTGCGAAATGGTTGGTACATCTGGCGCGTAAAATACCCTAATCCAAGCCTTAAAGCACGATTGAAATGGCATCTTACAGCAGTGTTGCTTATGAAGTTAACACTGTTGGGAGTTGTAATGTCCTCACAAAAAAAAGCAGCCCTTAGTGAAGGGTTAGGGCGTTTTGTGGGGTGGTGGACAGTTTTGTTTTATCCACCAAGCGAACAGTTATGACGTTTAACACTATAAGGCGCTAAATGATTGGGTTATTTTTAACCATTTGCAACAGTAAAAATGAATAAGAGATGAAATTAGCAATAATTACTATTGTTCGGCATAGTTATCACAATGATAAGTATTATGGGTATGCGCCTTATGTACGCGAGATGAACCTTTGGGGTAAGTATGCTGATGAATTATTGGTGTTAGGGCCAAGACAGACTAACAACGCTATAGATGCTATAGATACCTTTTATCAGCATGATGCTGTGCGTTTTTTTGGTGTGCCCAATTTTAATATTTTAACTCTTTGGCAAGCCCTTAAAGCTGTATTTGTAGTGCCTTTCATTTTTATTAGATGCTGCTATGTGATGTCTATGGCAGATCATATTCATTTACGTTGCCCAGGGAACATTAGTTTAATAGCCTGTTTTGCGCAGTTGTTGTTTCCTTTTAAATCAAAATCTACAAAATATGCAGGTAATTGGGATCCTAATAGTAAGCAACCTTGGAGCTACCGTTTGCAGCAAGCCATTTTACGAAATACTTTTTTAACACGTCATATGAAAGTGTTGGTTTATGGTGAATGGCCCAATGAAACGCGAAATATTTATCCTTTTATATCAGCGACTTATACCGAGGCTGAAAAGATGCCTTTTGTAAAACGTGATTATACTAACACTTTAGAGTTTGTCTTTGCAGGTGCTTTGGTAGTGGGTAAACGCCCTTTATTAACCATCAAAATTATTGAAGCTTTAAACGCAAAGGGAATCGTCTCTAAACTGCATATGTTTGGAGATGGTCCTTTAATGCCTGAGTTAAAAGCCTATGTGAGTGAGCGTAGACTAGAGAGGCAGGTTGTGCTGTATGGTAACCGGGATAAGGAAGAAGTCAAAAAACAATTGATACAGTCTCATTTTAATATTTTACCTTCAAAGAGTGAAGGGTGGCCTAAAGCGGTAGCTGAAGGTATGTTTTTTGGCTGTATTCCTGTAGCCACCGCCGTGTCTTGTGTAAGCTGGATGCTGGGTGAAGGTGCGCGTGGTATTTTGATTTCACCTGATGTAGAAGGTGCTGTGTTAAGGCTTATACAAGCTTTGGAATACAGTGATTTAGATGCCATGGCTAAAGCAGCAATGGATTGGTCGCAGCAGTACACTTTTGACCGTTTGGAAGCTGATATTAAAGCCGTTTTGGAGGAAAGTTTTTAGTAGGTAGTTTACTTTACCTTTTGTTGTTTTTAACTTAATAGGTATTGTTCCTGTCTTAAAACGAGAGTGTATACTATAGTTTTTTTATTTTAGCAGAAAAAGGATATGCGGGTGTTACAGTTAATAGATAGTTTGGATGCTGGAGGAGCTGAACGGATGGCAGTGAATTTAGCCAATGCGCTTTCAGAACGTATTGACAGTTCCTATTTATGCACCACACGCGCTGAAGGGTTGCTTAAGGATGCTATCGTTCCTAATGTGGGCTACTTGTTTTTAAATAAATGTTCCACATACGATATAAAAGCTTACAGGAGATTTATTAAGTTTATTAAAACCGAACAGATAGATATTGTGCATGCCCATTCAACCTCCTTTTTTTTAGGCACTTTAGCAAAACTAGTTTCCCCTAAGTTGACACTGGTATGGCATGATCATTATGGTAACAGTGAAATGCTTGCGAAGCGTCCACATAAAGTACTGCAATGGTGTTCAGGTTATTTTGACTGGGTATATTGCGTGAATGAAAATTTACAGGCTTGGGTTAAAACTCATTTAAAATGTAAGCACGTATTTTATCTGTCAAACTTTGTAGATGTTTTAGGTGTGAAGGATGAAGAGACACGATTAAAAGGACAAGATGGTAAACGTATAGTGTGTTTAGCAAATTTAAGGCCTCAAAAAGACCACATTACCTTGTTAAGAGCTTTTAAGCAGATTAAACACATGCATCCAGATTGGAGCTTACATTTGGTAGGTAAAGATTTTGATGATGATTATGCACAAAACTTGCGTACGTTTATTGTAGCAGAAGGCTTGATTGAACAGGTGTTTTTATATGGGAGCTGTAAGGATGTAGGTTATATTTTAAAGCAGTGTACAATAGGTGTGTTGTCTTCGCGCTCTGAAGGGTTGCCTCTTGCTTTACTGGAATACGGTTTGGGGGCATTGGCTGTAGTAGCTACTAATGTGGGAGATTGTAAAAAAGTGATTGTAGATGCGCAACATGGACAGTTGGTTCAGGCAGAGGATCCTGAGGCTTTATCAAAAGCTATACAAGTATTTATCAATGACTTTGAGTATAGGACTGATTGCGCTAAAGTATTACATGCTTTTGTAAAGCAACACTATTCTAAATCAGTTGTTCTTGAGCGTGTATGTGAACATTATCAGAAAGGAGTGGTGGCTTATGGGTAGGGCAAGAGTGAGAACTCCTAAAAAATACCGTTTTACCAATGATCTTTATGTGTTTTTGGTAGTTGTTCATATTATTTTGGGAGTATTTATTAACCAAATACCAGGGTTTTCAAAACTTTACTTTACACTAGTTTGTGCTTTTTTTATAATTAACATCATTATCGCTTTACCTAAAAACAAGACTATGTGGGTACTTTTTGGTTGTGCTTATATAGCCGCAGCTGAGTCCTTATTTCGCATGACTGGAGGTGGGCTTTTTTATGAGTTTTCTAAATATTTTGTCATTCTCTTGACATTGATGGGAATGTTTTATAATGGTATTTCAGGAGGCGCTTATCCTTATTTTATGTATTTAATTTTAATGGTGCCTGCGGTATTGGTAGCGTCCATTAACTTGGGGTATGATTTGAATTTTAGAACTAGTGTCGCTTTTGTACTTAGTGGTCCGGTGTGTTTGGGTATCTCGGCATTGTATTGTTATAAAAAACGAATTACCAATCAACAATTGTTGCAAGTCGTCGCCTGTATGAGCTTTCCAATCATTACAATGACTACACATTTGTACCTTTATAATCCTAGCGTAAAAGAGGTTTTAACCGGAACAGGTTCCAGTTTTGCAACTTCCGGTGGTTTTGGACCTAATCAGGTGTCTACATTACTCGGTTTGGGGATGGTTGCTTTGGTAGTGCGTGTTTTTTTAAAATCCCCATCTTTGTTTTTAAAACTTTTTAATTTGGGCCTATTGTGTGCAGTTAGTTTTAGAGCCTTAGTTACCTTTAGCAGAGGAGGCGTTTTTGCTGCTATTATTGTGGTTGGCGCTTTTTTATGGTTGTTGTATTGGCAATCAGGCTATAAAAGAAAACAGCAGATTATAGGCATGTTTGTGCTTTTGGTTTTAGGTGGTATTTTAACTTGGGGTATTAGCTCCAGTCAAACAGAAGGCTTAATAGATAATCGCTATGCTAATAAGGATGCAACGGGACGAGAGAAAGAAGACGTTTCGACAGGACGCTTAGAATTGTTTGTGCATGAAATACAAGGGTTTCTTGAGCATCCCTTTTTAGGGGTAGGTGCCAGTGGAATGAAACAAGAACGTTTGAAAGAAGATGGACAAGTTGTAGCCTCTCATAATGAAATAAGTAGATTGCTTTCTGAGCATGGTGTTTTAGGTATTATTATGCTATTACTGTTGATTTTTAGACCCTTGGTGTTTCGTTCTCAACATAAGGGAAATGTACTTTTCTATGCCTTTTTAGCTTTTTGGTTTGCTACTATTAATCACTCAGCAATGCGTATTGCAGCACCCGGATTTATATATGCCTTAGCTTTATTACATATAACACATGAAAAACGTCCTGTACATAGGCAACAACTTAAGAGGAAACCATCGTAATCCTTCATATATTACGGTATTAGGGCCTTTGCTAGAACGTGAGGGATATAGTGTTCGGTATGCGTCTTCAAAAGCTAACATTGTACTGCGGCTTTTAGAAATGCTTTACGCTGTCATTAAGCATAGAAAAAGGACTGATTGTGTGTTGATTGATACCTATAGTACGCTAAACTTTTATTATGCTTTTGCGGTAAGCCAGTTGTGTAGACTGCTTAAATTAGACTACGTGCCTATATTGCATGGTGGGAATTTACCCAAAAGACTCCATAGAACACCCAAGCTAAGCGATATGATTTTTAATCATGCTAAACAAAATGTGTCTCCATCGTATTATCTCTATGAACGTTTTAAAGTTCATGGAATGGCTAACCTGACGTTTATACCTAATGTTATTTCGATTGACAATTATCCGTTTAAAGAACGCTCTTATACCACTATAAAATTATTATGGGTACGTTCATTTTCGGTCCTTTATAACCCAGAACTAGCAGTTAGGGTCTTAAAAACACTATTGGATAAAGGTTATAAAGCCTCCCTTTGTATGGTGGGACCTGATAGTGATGGTACTTTAGTCAATGTAAAAGCCTTGGCTTCTACCTTAGGGGTTGAAGTGACCTTTACTGGAAAGTTGAGTAAAGCGGCATGGACTCAACTGTCTCAAGACTATAATTGTTTTATTAACACCACTAATTTTGACAACACGCCTGTAAGTGTGATTGAGGCTATGGCTTTAGGTTTGCCTATAGTGTCTACCAATGTGGGTGGAATGCCTTATTTAATACAACATCAACAAGAAGGGTTGCTTGTAGCTCCTGAATCGGTAGAAGCTATGGTAGAGGCTATCCTTTATCTGTTTGAACACGCTACTGAACGCGAACACATGATAGCTAATGCTAGAGCAGTTGCTGAGTCTTTTGACTGGAATCGTGTGAAACAACTATGGAAAGAGGTGTTTGAATAAAAAAATAGCAGCTTAAAATTAGAAAGTATAAGCCTGCTACGGTAATTCAGGTCGTAGTAAGCTTGGCAAATTGAGGGGCTTTTTTAACTTACGTTTTACTTGCAATCGTAATTATTGTATCATATTGTTAACGTCTTCAAAAGGAAAATCCATATAATCGCAAAATTCCTTTATGGTTATCGTTTGATGCTTTTTTTTATTGAGCACGCATTTAATATGTTTTACTAGTCCTTGACAATAACGTAGGCTCCGCCCAGTTATAATTTGCACATCTTTTGGGTAGATGCAAATTCGTTTCATAATTAAAATAAAAATTTTTGTACATCATAACATTCATATTTGTTAGTTGATTTTTTTTTTCTTCATAAAAGCATTTTAAATTTAAAAAAACAAGATTTACCACGTGTGGTTTTAATGGTCTAATTATCAACAATATATTAACAAATAAATAACCATCATTTACCTACCAAACACCAAACATCAAACACCAAACATCAACCAACTGTCACCCTGAGCTTGTCGAAGGGTTTTAAATTGTCACTCTGAGCAAGCCTCTACTGAGCGTAGCTAAAGTATCGAAATATCAAAGCTCCTTCACTTTCCTATTGTCACCCTGAGCCTGTCGAAGGGTTTTATATTGTCACCCTGAGCAAACGCCTCTACTGAGCTCCGCCTGTGCTGAGCTTGTCGAAGTATCGAAGCATCAAAGCTCCTTCA
>NZ_JBNWKB010000028.1:0-12741 GCF_050509525.1 Gaetbulibacter sp. PBL-D1
TAATCATATTATTTCTGGGACTTCTTTCATGTAAAACAGAAAAAAATATTTCATCTAAAAAATGTTATGAAAGTGAACAACGGGATGTTTTGGAGAATTCAGTTCGATTGTTTGAACTTAAATTAAAAAAACAATATCCTGAGCTTTCCAATGAAGCAGCTTATTTTGAATTTATTTCTGATTGGAGTGACAAAAAACTGTCAGAAGATTTTTTCAAAGATTCACTGGAATTAAAAATCCGTAATCTGAATTTGTGGACAGAGTCCAATCGCTCGGGAAAAGACATGGAGATGGAAAAGAGGTTATTCAATGTTGATTCAATGAATCCAATTAGGATTAAATTGAACGAACAATTTTCTAAATGTATTGCATTTTCAACAAAAGCAGAAGGGATTAGAAATTTTTTAATAGTAAATACTAAGTATCGATACAGTCCAAAACTTGCCAAGAAAAGTTTATTACATGCAAGTGAATATGATTTAAAAGAATTTGATAATAGATTAGCTATAGTTCTTGGTGTATATTATCAGACAATGTTTAACATAAAAGTACTTTAGATAGCAACTTTTATAGCTTATTGCAGCTAAACTTTTTTAAACTAAAAAGGACAACACTGAAAAAACATGAATAACGATAAACTTTTGAAAACGGTAAACGAGATTAAAAATTCAGACATTTATGAGAATTCTGAAAATTGGGAAGCTCGTGGACTTAACTCTTCAGACCAGCAAGTAATTGATATACTCAGAAAAGCAACTAATAACTTTCTCGATAGACTTGTCAAAATTGACAATTCAAATGAACCATCTGAAACAAAATTGAAACAGATTTCTAATCTCGTTGACGAATTGCCTTGGGACGAACTCGACACAGAAGAAAAAGAGTTTATGGCAGACACTCTAGCACCTGCAATTGAAGCGGCTGGATTCAACCCATGGAAGATATTTTAAAAAATCCATTCCTTCCTATCAATTTGGCACACAGCTTGTTTGTAACAAAACACAATAGTTTACTACTAATAAGTAAACACGTTTAACCTTAAAAAAATATAGTTATGATACATAAAGGTGCAATAGTACTAGGCGTACTTATAGGAGCAGGAGTAGGAGTGTTGCTAGCTCCAGAAAAAGGCAAAGTAACCAGAGATAAGCTTAAAAAAGAAGGTAAGGACATAAAAGACCAAATAGTAAGCGACTTTACCGAAGTAAAAGACGATGTGTCTAAAGCTGCACAATCTGGTAAAGAAAAGTTTAAAGCAGAGGCAAAGGATTTTGCATCAAAAGCCAGTTACAAAACCGAAAAAGCCATTACTTTTTTAGAAAAACAGTTGGCAGTGCTTAAAGAAAAAAATAAAACCTTACAACAAACTAGTTAATCGTTTTTTAATGTTTTGGCGACTACTCCTTTACCAAAAAAAGTGTAACTTCAAGATTAATAAAAACACATCTAAGACATGAAAAAACTATCTTTTGTACTACTGCTGTTAGTATTAGTGACAGCTTGTAATTCTTCAAAATCTTCAAGCGAAGATGCGTTGTATAACACACAATGGGAACTGGAGCATTTATCTGGTCCACGAATCGCTTTTGAAGGTCTTTTTCCTGATAAGAAACCACAAATAACATTTAATAAAGAAGACCAAAAAGTCACTGGTAACAGTGGTTGTAATGGGTATTCGGCTAGTGTTACTATTGATGGTAATAGCATTTCTTTTGGCGAACCAGGACCTGCAACTATGATGTATTGTGGCGAAGGTGAAAACCATTTTAAAAATATTATTAAAAAAGTAAATGCCTATACAATTGATGAGGAAGGTAAACTGCATTTGTTGATAGACGATGTCACAATGATGCGATTTAAAAGCGTAACACCTTAACCTATTAAGCAATGAAACAAATCGTTTTAATAGTAGGTGCTATACTAAGTTTAAGTAGCTGTAAAGACAATAAAGACAATAAAGACACTACAAAAGAGGTAATACACGATGTTAAAGAGGTTATTGCAAACGAAGAAACACTAACCGCTTTGGTGGAATTGGGTTGCTTTGAGTATAGTAAAGACAATAACAAGGTAAGGTTTAAAATCACCAATATTTTAGAAGACAGTATTACAGGAACTTTAAGTTATGCCTATGCTGAAAAAGATGCAAACCAAGGTGTATTTAAAGGAACTCTAAACGATGATAAACTTATAGGAACTTATACATTTACTTCAGAAGGTGTTGAAAGTAAGCGTGAAGTTGCATTTAAGGTTAATGATTCTGTTTTAATTGAAGGCTATGGAGCATTAAACGACTCTGGAACAGCGTTTCAAGACAACGCAACTATTAAGTACACGTCTACAATGCCATTGGTAAGAACTACGTGTGAGTAACACAACTTTAATTAAACTCTTTAAAAATGGTCAACTTTATAGTTGGCCATTCGTCTTTTAAAATACCATAGCAGCAGGTATTACGTCGAAATCCATCTTTTAAAACCACATCGCGTCTAAGAATGCCTTCAAGTGTAGCACCAAGTTTTTCTAAAGCTTTCCTTGAACGTATGTTGCGCTCATCTATTCTGAATTCTACTTTTTCAAATGCTAAAGTTTCAAACGCATACTGCAGCATTAAAAACTTCATGTTGGTATTGAGTCCGCTACCTTGAAACTCGCGTCCTATCCAAGTCCAACCAATATGCAGTGTTTTATTGTCCCAGTTGATGTTACCAAAGCGTGTGCTACCAGCAAATTTCTGTTTCTGTTTATCGTAGATAATAAACGGAATAATGGTTTTATGGTAAAAACCATCAACAGCAGTTTGTACGTAGCTTTTTAGCTTTTCGGGAGAAGAAATATCACTAGGCGAATAGGCAATTAAGTCTTTTTCGTTAGCAACCTCTTGTAACTTTTTATAATTGCTTAAACCCAGTAAGGTTAAGCTAACACGATCGTTTTCTATAGGAGGAATATTCATGCTAATCTTTTTATTAAATCTACATTCACTACATGTTTACCTTCAAAAGGGTGAATACTTACTGTATCTCCAAAAAGGGACTTTGCACGTTGTATTTCAGAAGCAATACGTTCTTCGTTTAAATATTCGTCTTCAGTACCATAAATTAGAGACACTTTAGTGTTTAAATAACTAAAATCTTCAGGAGTTAATTCTTTAGGAATTCCACCAGAATGAATATATAAATGAGAGCATTGTAGTTTGCGTTTTGCAAGATAGCGCATTGCTACACTAACACCTTGCGAGTAACCAAGCACAATAAAATTGAGGTTGTCGGGTATATTTTCAGCTTCAAAAACAGCATCAAAATAGCGCATGACATTTTCGGTTTCTTTCACAGTGTTTTCTTTGGTAAGCCAACTTGCACCAACATATTTAGATTTTGGCGGAATATAGTATTTACTTTGTGCTTGTGGTGCAATAAAATAGTTTTCATTAGCATCAAATTGCTTAAAATAGTTTAGAAAATACCGACTTAAATAACCCATGCCATGACACACAAACCATACAGTTTTAGTGCTTTTGGTTAACGTGTTTAAAGTGGAGTATGAGTTTGTAGTAGTATAGCTTATTTCCTTTTCAACTTGAGTCATATTTTGCTCTTTGTTTTTGTATTTTTGTTAGCGACATTAAAAATACAGTATTTATGCCATTAACTAAAGAAGAGATATTAAAACAAGCAAACGCAATTAGTAAGAACACCTTAATGGAAACCTTACAAATTGAAATGATTGATTATGGAGATGATTTTCTAGTTGCAAAAATGCCTGTAAACTCTAGAGTGTACCAACCAGATGGAGTATTGCATGGTGGAGCAACAGCTGCTTTGGCTGAAAGCGTTGGTAGCTTTGCTTCAAATATATTCTCAAACTTAGAAGAGGTTTTTGTACGTGGTATTGAGATTACTGCTAACCATGTAAAAAGTGTAACCGAAGGTCACGTGTACGCTAAAGCTACTTTTTTACATAAAGGAAGAACAACACAGTTATTAGACATTCGTGTTACTGATGACAACGATAACTTAGTCTCTATTTGTAGATTGTCTACTATTAGTTTGCCTAAAAAGAAATAATGGAGTTTCAGTCTTTAATAGCGCGATTATCTCAGCAATATAACAATCAATTGCCTTTTGTGGTTTACAGATCACCAAACCAGTCAAGGCTAAACGCTTATTTGCAGTTAAATGATATCTTGTTTTCGGTTGAAAATTTCTCAGAAAGAGGTTTTGTTTTTGCACCTTTTAATTCTGAAGCTAAAACAGTTTTAATTCCGCAAGCAGCTTCAAAACATATTGTTAGTGATTATAAATCTACTAATACCAAAGTTCAGGTTGAGGTTTCTGTTGAAGAGCAAGAAGATGAAAAGCAGCAACACGTTCAACTTATAAAGCAAGGTGTTGAGGCCATTGTTTCTGGAGAATTTGAAAAGGTTGTATTGTCTAGAAAAGAGACTGTAAATATAAAGTCTAAAACCATATTTCAATTGTTTGAAGATGTTTTGGAAAATTATCCTACTGCTTTTGTGTACCTATGGTACCACCCAAAAGTTGGGTTGTGGATAGGTGCGACACCTGAAACATTGTTATCAGTAGAGAATAATAGATTTTCAACAATGGCATTGGCAGGAACCCAAGAATATAAAGGGAATATGGATGTGGTTTGGGGACAAAAGGAACAGCAAGAGCAGCAAATAGTAACTGATTTTATTGTTGACGGACTGTCTAAAACTGTAAAAAGTATAAGCATTGGTGAAGTCAATACAGTAAAAGCAGGAAATTTATTGCACCTTAAAACAAAAATAACTGGTTTACTTAAAGACGATTTACAGCATGTGATAGAAATTTTGCATCCAACACCAGCTGTATGTGGTTTGCCAAAAGAAGCAGCTAAGACCTTTATTTTAAAACACGAAAACTATCAAAGAACCTTTTACTCAGGGTTTTTAGGAACACTTAATTTACAAGACAGTAAAACCAGGAATCGCAATCGACGAAATGTTGAAAACAATGCGTATGCAACAGTAAAAACAACCACAAATTTGTATGTGAATTTACGTTGTATGGAAATTGTAGATGATACTGCTACTGTTTTTGTAGGAGGAGGTATTACAAAAGACTCCAATCCAGAAGCTGAATGGTTAGAAACGGTTGCTAAAGCCAAAGTGATGAAACGAGCAATATTGATATGACAGCATCTCATTTACACGAATGGCAAAGTAAGTTACCTTACAAAGATACAGTTCAACCTGTGTTATTTGTAGGGCATGGTTCTCCTATGAATGCTATTCAAAACAATGCATTTACACAAGAGTGGAATGCACTAGGCGAAACTTTGGAAACACCTATTGCTATTTTATGTATTTCAGCGCATTGGTTAACTAACGGTACGCTTGTTACTAATATGGAAGCACCAAAAACCATTCATGATTTTGGCGGTTTTCCTCAAGAACTTTTTGATGTACAATACCCAGCAAAAGGATTACCTACGTTAGCTGAAGAAATTACGCATCATATTACATCAACTCATGTAGGATTGGATGATGAATGGGGACTCGATCATGGTGCTTGGAGTGTTATCAGTCATATGTATCCAAAAGCTAACATTCCTGTAGTGCAAATGAGTATAGACTATTTTAAACCACCTGAATATCATTATAATTTAGCACAACAGTTGTTAGAGTTAAGAAAAAAAGGAGTACTTATTGTTGGTAGTGGTAATATGGTGCACAACTTAAAAATGATTGCTTGGGATAAGGTTGAGCAGACTTATGGTTTTGATTGGGCTTTAGAGATTAATGAGCTTTTTAAAACCAAAATAACAGATGGTAATCATAAGGATTTAATCAATTATAAATCATTGCATAACGACATTGTTAAAGCCATACCAACTCCAGATCATTACTATCCTTTATTGTATACTTTAGGACTTCAAACGTCTAAAGATGATATACAATTTTTTAATGATACACCTGTTGCAGGTTCACTAACGATGACTTCGGTAAAAATAGGGTAGTATTAAAATTCGTTAAGTCGTGCATATTAAGTAATTTTGTAAGACTATTTTATAGAATTGTATGTCATACCCAAAAATTCCGCTAGCACAAACAGTTATTCAGCTTTGTAAAGCTAAAAATATTAAGCATATTGTATTGTCTCCAGGTAGCAGAAATGCACCTTTAACTATAGGTTTTACTCACGATCCATTTTTTACTTGCTATAGCATAGTAGATGAACGTAGTGCTGCTTTTTTTGCTTTAGGAATCGCTCAAAATACTCAGCATCCTACTGCATTAGTGTGTACTTCAGGAAGTGCATTATTAAACTATTATCCAGCTGTTGCTGAAGCATTTTATAGCGATGTTCCGTTAGTGGTTATTTCAGCAGATAGACCAAAACACCTAGTTGGTATTGGAGATGGACAAACCATCAATCAAAAAGACGTTTATAAAAATCATATTTTATACTCAGCCAATTTAAAGCTCGATATTAAAAACTTGCCAAAAACAAGTGGAGACGATGACGAGCCTGCAATCATAAAGAGTATTGAAAATAAACTGGAACGCTTTTTAGGAATTAAACAAGCTCTGCAGGAAGAAAACGAAGAAGAAATAAATCTTGCACTAAATACTGCAATTCACAAATTAGGACCTGTGCATATCAATGTTCCGTTTGATGAACCTTTGTATGAAACGGTTAAGGAATTGTCAGTTAGCCCAAAAGTAATTACAGTTGATGCTTCACCGAAAAAAGTTGATAGTGTCGATTTAAAGCTGTGTTTAGAAGATTGGAGTGATGCTTCCAAAAAAATGATTTTGGTAGGTGTTAATCCTCCAAACGAGATTGAGCAAAAATGGTTAGATGAATTGGCAAACGACAATAGTGTTATTGTGTTTACTGAAACCACATCTAATTTGCATCATAAGGAGTTTTTTCCAAGTATCGATAAAATAATTGCACCACTTACTGATGCTGAGTTTACTGAGTTGCAACCTGATATTTTGTTAACTTTTGGAGGTATGGTAGTGTCTAAAAAAGTGAAAGCTTTTTTAAGAAACCACAAACCTAAACAGCATTGGCATATTGACAGTAAAAAAGCAAACGATACCTTTTTTTGTTTAGAAAAGCATATTGAAACTACTCCTAATGAGTTTTTCTCTGAGTTTCTTCCAAAAATAACACACTTTAAAAAGAGTAACTACAAGTCAGTTTGGAAAGCAGTAAAACAAAAACGAAACGATTTACATAAAGCGTATTTAGCAGAAATCCCTTTTAGTGATTTTAAAGTTTTTGATACTGTTTTTAAAGCATTACCAAAACAAACAGCATTACAAATAGGTAATAGTTCAGCCATTAGATATTCGCAATTGTTTAATATTAGCAAATCTTTGCAGGTATTTTGCAACAGAGGAACAAGTGGTATTGATGGAAGTACAAGTACAGCTATAGGTTTTGCAGTTGCCAATAAAAACCAAACAACCTTTGTAACTGGTGATTTGAGTTTTTTATATGATAACAATGCCTTGTGGAATAACTATATTCCTAAAGATTTCAGGATTATTGTTATTAATAATGGAGGAGGAGGTATTTTCCGTATTCTTCCAGGACATAAAAACACCGAAAACTTTGATCAGTATTTTGAAACCAAACACAACCTTACAGCAAAGCAGTTGTGCGAAATGCATGGTTTAGATTATAAAACAGCTCATGATCAAACGCAGTTGAACGAGCAGTTATCGACGTTCTTTAATGCATCAAAACAACCAATGTTGCTTGAGGTGTTTACACCTTCAACAGTAAATGACGAAATATTGCTTAACTACTTCAGTTACATTAAGTAATCGTTAAAAAGTGACTTTTTGACTTTTTAGGTGTCTAAAAAATAGCTATATTTAATAACGATTAATTTTTTAAAAACTAAAATTTTACAAAATGAGCAAAAGAGACGAACTAATTGCAAAATATGCAGCTGATTTAAAAGACAAAGTTGGTGTAACACCAGATATGGACTTATTAACAAAAGTAACTATTGGTTGTGGACCATCAATATATAATGCTGATGCATCTACTGTATCAGGTTCTGATGAGTCAGAGTTGGCTACTGTAAAAAACAACTTCTTAATCAAGAAATTAGGATTAAAAGACAGTCCAGATTTAGATAAAGGTATTGCTAAAGTAATGGAGCAATATGGTCAGTCAAACAGAAATAAATACAGAGCTGTTGTATATTATTTATTGACTAAGCATTTTAAGAAAGAATCGGCTTACTAAAAGTCTGTTTTAAAACAATATATAAGCGTTACAAACTTGTAGCGCTTTTTTTATATCCATAAACTAATATCATTACCTTTGCAACATGATAAATATAGGAGAATACAATACATTAGAAATCCTTAGAGAAACCGATCCAGGATTGTTCTTAGGAGATGATGAAGGTAATGAAGTTTTATTGCCTAATCGTTACGTACCTGAGTCTTTTGAAATTGAAGATAAACTAGAAGTATTTGTTTATCTTGATAACGAAGAACGTCTTGTTGCGGTTACTGACAAACCCTACATTAAAAAAGGCGATTTCGCAGTATTAAGATGTAATCAGGTTACTAAGTTTGGTGCTTTTTTAGATTGGGGAATGGTAAAAGAACTGTTTTGTCCATTTAAAGAACAAGCGTTTAAAATGAGAACAGGTGGTTGGTATTTGGTGTATTGCTATTTAGATGAAGAAACTGAACGTCTTGTAGCTTCAAGTAAAACTAATAGGTTTTTAGATAATAAAGAATTGACTGTATCACAGTTTGAAGAAGTTGATATCATTGTATCCCATCCATCTGAAATAGGAATGAATGTAATTGTCAATAAAAAGCATTCAGGACTTATTTTTAACGAAGACATTTTTAAAGATATTAGCATAGGAGACCAACTTAAAGGCTATGTGAAAAAAATACGTCATAATAATAAGTTAGATATTGTTTTAGAACAAATAGGTTACAGAAGTATCGAACCTAATGCTGAACTCATTTTAAAAGAACTTGAAGATAACTCAGGTTATTTAAATCTTAATGATAAGTCTGATCCAGACACCATTAAAGACCAGCTTCAAATGAGTAAAAAGAGCTTTAAAAAAGCAATTGGTACATTATACAAGCAAAAACGTATTGAAATTAAGGAAGACGGAATTTACCTTAAATAGTCACATTAGAGTTATTTAACTCTTTTCTCATCCATTTTTCACTTTCTAGTAGGCAAGTAAAATCTTTTCTTTTTATATGACAAAAGTAGCTTTCTAGTTTAGAAATATCTGTAGTACGATTAGAATAAGCGACAACAGCTTTGGCTTTAGCGTTTGGAAATCTCTGTTTAAATTTTTCAGAATCTAAAATATTTATGGAGTAAGAATTTACTCTGTTTGAGATAATGCCAAAAGGCTTTTGAGTACCAAAATGTAAATCGATAAGCGAAATTAAGTCTTTAGAATTTTCAAAATCACTAAAAACACCTTCACTTGTTTCAATAACAACAAAGTTTTCAAAAAAATGAGCGATACCATTTTTTAAGTTGTAGGTTTTTAGGATTTTAGATTTTAATTGGGACTCTGTTAATCGCATTAAATAGGCTGTTTTTAAAAAATCAGCGGCAAAGATACTGTGTAACAAGAGGTCTTAAATGTAATCCATTGCACTTTAACGTTTTTAGTGTTAATTTTATAACAGTTAATGTGTTTTAGTAAGAAGTTTCTAAAGTTTTGCTTTTGAGCTTAATTGGTTTGCAAACAGTTGATTAATAATTGTTTGTGTGTTGTTTGTAGCGAAAACGATTGCGTTTGTTTATAAGTGATACAAAACGTCAAATAAAGCTTGTTTTAATGATTTTCTTTAACGCTTTGAGTAGCTAAAACTACTTTTTTGTTCACCCAATTAAAAGCATCAATGAACGCGTTAAACCTTTTTCTTTTTAAATTGAAATAGTGGTCTTCCACTATAAGCATTCGTTTTGAATTATGGCTATAAGTAACTATAGCATAAGCGTGCAACAGTTTAAGTTTTTTTCGATGCTCTTGTGCATCAACTAGGTTTATAGAATAAGAATTAACTCTGTTAGAGATAAAGCCAAAAGGCGTATTATTAAAAATATCAAGACATAGCTCATAAGCTTCTTTATAATCTTCAAAAGAAACATAAGCACCTTGTTTAAATTCTGCAACTACAAGATTTTTGAAAAAATGAAAATCGCCAACCTCAAGGCAATACGTAGCCTCGACCTGATTTGCTATAGGAGAATCTAAAACCTTCATTTATCAATCGTCTTTTGTGCAAAATTAGTTACGCGTCAAAGTCCGACCAAAAAAATGAATTTAAATTAGATGTAAATATGTATTTTTACGCTGAAAACAATTCTTATGAGTAAAATTGATTGGCAAACAGCCAAAGAGTATACAGATATTACCTACAAAAAGTGTAATGGAGTTGCTAGGATAGCCTTTAACAGACCTGATATTAGAAACGCTTTTAGACCAAAAACAACAAGCGAACTTTACGATGCATTTTACGATGCAAATGAAGATACAAGTATTGGTGTAGTGTTACTTTCTGCCGAAGGACCTTCAAGCAAAGATGGAATTTGGAGTTTTTGTAGTGGAGGAGACCAAAAAGCTAGAGGACATCAAGGGTATGTTGGTGAAGATGGTTACCACAGACTTAATATTCTTGAAGTACAACGTTTAATTCGTTTTATGCCAAAAGCGGTTATAGCTGTTGTTCCTGGTTGGGCAGTTGGTGGAGGACATAGTTTACACGTAGTTTGCGATTTAACGCTTGCTAGTAAAGAGCACGCTATTTTTAAACAAACTGATGCTGATGTTACCAGTTTTGATGGTGGTTATGGATCGGCTTATTTAGCTAAAATGGTAGGTCAAAAGAAAGCACGTGAAATCTTTTTCTTAGGAAGAAACTACTCTGCACAAGAAGCTTTTGAAATGGGAATGGTAAACGCTGTAATTCCTCACGACGAGCTTGAAGATACAGCCTATGAGTGGGCTCAAGAGATATTAGCAAAATCACCAACCTCTATAAAAATGCTTAAATTTGCTATGAACCTAACCGATGATGGTATGGTAGGACAGCAAGTATTTGCTGGTGAAGCAACACGTTTGGCTTATATGACTGATGAAGCTAAAGAAGGTAGAGATGCCTTTCTAGAAAAGAGAAAGCCAAATTTTGATAAAAAGTGGATTCCTTGATTTAGCCATAAAAATTATTTGAATGAGTAAACTTAAACCTTGGTTGTCTGCTTTTCGACTAAGAACACTTCCTTTGTCTGTTTCTGGAATTATTATTGGAACCTGTTTCGCGTTTTATAGCGGAAACTATAATACAGCTATTTTTGTACTTGCTATTTTAACTACTGTAGCGTTACAAATTTTATCAAATCTTGCTAACGATTATGGCGATGGTGTAAAAGGTACCGACAACAATGAACGACAAGGACCAGAACGTGCTATACAAAGCGGAAGCATTACTCCAGCTCAAATGCTGGAAGCCATTAAGGTAAATATACTTATAGTTATTGTATTGTCACTTTTGCTTATTTATATGTCTTTTG
Source organism: Gaetbulibacter sp. PBL-D1 (assembly GCF_050509525.1). Lineage (NCBI taxonomy): Bacteria > Pseudomonadati > Bacteroidota > Flavobacteriia > Flavobacteriales > Flavobacteriaceae > Gaetbulibacter > Gaetbulibacter sp. PBL-D1. Next base: position 11,586 of record NZ_JBNWKB010000028.1, read on the forward strand.
GGCAAGGTAATCTATTGTATTCTCTATTGTTTATTGTGTTGGCAGGACTTAGTATTTATGCAGCAATCAACTACACTATGGGTTCAAAAGCCTATGGTTATAGAGGATTAGGAGATGTTTCTGTGTTTATCTTTTTTGGACTTGTAAGTGTAATGGGTAGCTACTTTTTATATGCTAATAAGATAGACCACAATGTGGTTTTACCTTCAATTTCATTAGGGCTATTAAGTGTTGGTGTACTCAATTTAAACAATATGCGAGATATCGATTCTGATATATTGTCAAACAAGATTACACTTGCCGTAAAACTAGGTAAGCAACGTTCTAAAACGTATCATTTAGCATTAATTTTTGGAGCTATATTGGTTTCGCTGGTGTTTACTATTTTGTATTACACTTCACCACTAAACTTTTTGTTTTTTGTGGCTTACATTCCGTTGATAATTCATGCTAAAAAAATAAGTAAAGCTAAAACTGCTTCAGACTTCGATTCGCAGTTAAAAGTATTGGCACTTACCACGTTTTTATTTTCTGTACTTTTAGGTGTAGGGTATATCTTATAAAAAAATATTTTTATAAATACTTGTAAATCAATAAATTAATTTATATATTTAATTCGAAAATTTTGTAGGTCAGCATATTTTGCTACAGTGTTGGCAATGAAATTTGGGGCTTTAAAACTCAGACATATGTATTTCAATGTGTCTGAGTTTTTTTGTACTTTTCTTCCTTAAATTAACAATAAAACACTTACATGAAAAAACTCGCCCTAATTGTAATGCTTTTGACATTACATTTTGCTACAGCCCAAGAAAGTACTACTAAACTAACCGTTACCGAAAGTGAAGAATACAAAGACAAAGTTAAAGCAAACGATATCCTTTCAATTCACACTACAGAGTCTGGACTTACAGGTATAGTGCGTAATAGTAAAAGAGATATTCTGTTTGATATTTTTGACGCTAATCTTAAAAAAGTATTTAATGAGGTTGTAGAGAGCGATAAAAAAGAAACGTTTGTAGGTGAGTTATTTTATGACAACGAGATTAAATTTTTTACTGTTTATGCACCAAAAAAGACTGAGCGTATTGTGTACTGCCATATTTTTGACATTGCAGCTAAAACACATAAAAAGGTCAAGCTTTTTGAAACTACT
>NZ_JBNWKB010000028.1:12751-18842 GCF_050509525.1 Gaetbulibacter sp. PBL-D1
GTAGAGAAGAAGCAGTTGTTGTTTTCAGGACAAAACAAGCGTCAAACCAGTTTTGCCATTTCACCAAACGGAAATTATTTTGCCATAACTACCGATAATATTAAAAAGAACAGCAACTCTTACACTATTAGAGTGTTTAATTCTAACAATTTAAGTTTGCTTTACGAAAAGGCGTACCAAGAACACGAAAAGCGTTTTTATGAGCACAACGATTTATCTATTGACGATAACGCAACAGTTTACGGACTAGGAAAATTGTTTATTAAAGGACGTTCGTTAAAACGAAAAGGAGATGCTAATTACGAGTTTGTACTTAACAAAGTCACACAGTCTGGTACAAATGATATTACAATTTCTTTAGGCGAAGATGAGCACATCCAGTCGCTTAATATTTCAATCATTCAAGATGAATTGCACTTGCTTGGGTTCTATTCTGAAAAAAATGTATTTAAGATTAAAGGTGGTTGCAATTTTGTAATTGATACCAATGCGCTTGCTGTAAAACGTAAACGGTCTTATGAGCTTCCAATTGAAGTGTATAAAGATTTGTATGGTGAAAACAGAGCAGACCGAAAAAAATCTAAAGGAAAAGAGATTTCTAACTTTTATGTAGATTATGTATTGCAAGATAACAATGGTAATACCTACATTTTAGCCGAAGAGTTTTATATTACACAAACCTATGTGTCAACAGGAACTACAGGAGGTTATTGGGTAACAACCTACCATTATGACGATATTTTAATTATGAAATTTGATGCTAAAGGAGAGTTAAGTTGGGGACGAAGCATATTTAAAAAAGCAACAGCACCTTCGTATAATGCCTTTTTAAAAGACGACCAATTGCACGTTATTTTAAATTCTGGTAAGCGACTTACCGAAAAGAATGATGGTAGAACCAAAGTATCAAAAGGCTTCCTAGAATCTACTGCGTTATTTGATTTTGTATATTCAGCTGATGGAAAAGTGTCTTACGACAAAATACAAGACAATAAAGGCAATACCTACTACACACCATACTTTGGTACCTTTGAAAACAACACCTTTATTATGGCTAGTGATGGTAGAAAGAAAAAACAATTTATGATTTTAAAATAAAACAGTAATCCTATGAAAATTACATTTTACGGTCATGCCGCTTTAGGCATTGAAGTTAACGACGTACATATTTTGGTAGACCCTTTTATTACTGCCAATGACAAGGCAAAACATATAGACATCAACAGTTTAAAAGCCGATTATATTTTGATTACGCATGCGCATCAAGATCATATTTTAGATGTCGAAGCCATTGCAAAACACACCAATGCAGTTATTGTATCTAATTTTGAAATTACCTCGTATTATGAAGCTCAAGGGTTTGAAGTACACCCAATGAATCATGGTGGTTCGTGGGATTTTGAATTTGGTATGGTAAAATACGTTAATGCTATTCATACCTCGTCGTTTCCTGATGGAAGCTATGGTGGACAACCAGGAGGTTTTGTGATTGAAGGCGAACACAAAAACATTTACATAGCAGGTGATACAGCCTTAACTATGGATATGAAGCTGATACCATTGCGTACTAAACTAGACTTAGCCATTTTACCAATAGGTGACAACTTTACCATGGGAATTGAAGATGCCATTACAGCGAGCGATTTTGTGCAATGCGATAAAGTATTGGGTTACCACTTTGATACCTTTGGATATATTGAAATTGACCATGAAGAAGCCAAACGTCAATTTTTTGACAAAAACAAAGACTTAATGCTGCTAGAAATAGGTGAGAGTATTGAGCTGTAGCTGTTAATAAAAATGTATAACTAACTATTTGTAATATAGTTTTTTACAGTAATTTGGTTGAACGAAAAAAAACTTGACTCAAGGTGTGGGTTGTTAAAGCAATCCATATCTTTTTAAAGTTGGCAATAATACAAGACAAAATTGGTAATTTCAACTTAATATGTTAATTTTGAATTCATAATTAACATATTTAAACAATGAAATTTGAAAATCCACCAAATGCGTTAATGAACGACGAATTAATCGACGATTATTTTGACAAGACATATTCGGATTTTTTAAAAGCATCTGATGATAGATATTTCTATTGGGATGAACTTAAACATAGAAAAAAAATACCTTATAACGACCCACTCAAAGCTTGGAGTTTAATAAAACTTCATAGAAGAGGTAATTATAAAAGACTGAAGTTTGGAAAAGAAGAATTCAATTATTGCTTGACTGAAAATATTCAAGAAAATCTTCACGAATTTGACTTAAAATTAATTGGAGGACTTTACAGAAATCCAATTACATCATTTCATAAAGCTGAATATCTAAAGAATTCAATCTTAGAAGAAGCAATCGCAAGTTCACAAATGGAAGGAGCGGCTACTACAACCAAAGTAGCTTTTGAAATGTTGAAATCAGGACGTAAGCCAAGAAATGAATCTGAACAGATGATTTTCAATAATTTAAGAAGTATAAAACTAATTACTGAAGAAATTGACAAACCACTTGATTTTACTCTAATTATTGAATTACATAAAACAATGACAGCTAGTACTAGTGCCGAATATTGTGCTGGCGATTTTAGAAAAAAACAGATTTTTGTTCAAGACCACGTAGATGGAGAAATTGCTCATACACCACCAGAGGCAAAGTATGTAGATAAGTATATGACTGATTTATGTGAATTTGCAAATTCAGATAAACCATTTATACATCCAATTATTAAGGCTTCGATTATTCATTTTTTAATTGGCTATATTCATCCATTTATGGATGGTAATGGAAGAACAGCTAGAGCTTTGTTTTATTGGTTTTTAGTAAAAAAAGAATACTCATTAATAAAAAATATTTCTATTTCAAGAGCAATCTTAAATTCTAGAATACAATATGACAAAGCTTTCCTAAAGACAGAAAATGATAATAATGACATTACTTATTTTATAAATTATTCCATAAAAAGCTTAAGAGTAGCATTTGAAAGTCTAATTAAATATCGAGACAAAAAGAAAAAAGATATTGAACAAGCTAATTTAGTTTCATATAAAATATTGGATAAAGGACTTAACAAAAGACAAGCCGATTTAGTTGGGTATTTATATACTAAGGAAAAAGGGAAAGTCAATATTGCTTCATACTCAAAAAAACACGAAGTAGTCAGACAGACAGCGAGAAAAGACCTTAATGAATTAGTGAATGCTGGACTTATAAATGAAGATAAAGACGGTAGAAATGTAGTTTTTCGAATTACTTCAAAAGAACAAGTAGATAAGTTTATAGGTGAATAAGTACTATTGCCAACAATGTATAAAAAACAATAGCGGTTTTAGTGCTAAAACAAAAGTAAGTAAATATAAAAAAGGTCTGTGTTTAACCGAAAAGTTAGTGTGTAAAATCCGCTAATATTCTTATACGAGACCGTTAAATATAGGTCAAAAAAAAAAATCTACTAGCAACTAGTAGATTTTTTTTGTGTTTTAAAACGACGCTTCATTAAAAATAATGAGAGGTACTTTAGCGTGGTGACTTATAGATTTACTCTGGCTTTTATTAAATAGCTTTTCAAAGAAATTGTGTTTTTTAGCAATGACACACATCATGTCTAATTGTCTACTTTCACTAAAAATACGAGTTCCTTTTGCTACTGAGACATCAGTTAATTGATAAAAATGAGTTGGTACTGGTTTTAAAAACGCAATAAGTTTCTCTTTACTAGATGCTTTTTCAGGTGTTAACGCTTTATCTTTTAAAATATGAACCACAGAAACTTGTGCTTCAAAATGTTCAGCTAGCGCTTTTAATAGGCTTAAGCCATTGGTGTAAGAATTTATAGAGTAGTCTACAGCAAAACCAATTTCGTTAATGTCATTAAATACAACGTTAGAAGGTACTGCAATTATTGGGCAAGTGAGTTTACCAATTAAACCAGCAGTGTTGCTACCCAAGGTTACTTCTTTTAAACCACTAGCACCTTTGGTTCCTAAAATTACTGCATCAATACTGTGTTCTTTTACTTTTGCCTTTACAGCACTTGTAAAATAGTCGTTAATTATAGAGGTTTTAAACGTGTGGTTTTCGTTTTTAGGTAAGGCATCTATCTGTTTTTTTAAGCGGTTTAGTTCAGAGATAGCTTCGTTTTTCATAGACTCCATAATTATAGAGTTGGCACGTTTAGAGGTAACTGCTGTTGATGGAGCAGCAACTTGTGGCTCGTACGAATGCATTAAGTAAAATGTACATTCAGCATCTTTAAGCAGCTCTAAAGCGTATGAAATCGCTTTCCATGAATTATCAGAAAAATCGGTAGGTAATAGTATATTCTTCATTTTTTTGCTTTGAAATAATTACACTATAAAATTAAAGGTTTTTTGGCAAACAGTATATGATAATTATCAGTAGTTTTTATCTGTTTTACCAGACTTTAACCATTCTTCTCTTAAATCGTCACTAAGTTTTCCTGTACCATCGTGTTTCCAACCTGGTGGCTTGGTAAGGTAATGCCAACGGTCTTTTAACGATTTTTTTCCTGAAAACGCATCTTTAAGCATATTGTACCATTCAACAAAAGCAATCTTTACAGGATTGTATGTGTTAATATTAGTCACCAAACCATAACGTACTTTTTCCTCGCTAAGTTCAGGTTGAAATGTACCAAATAGTTTATCCCAAATAATTAAGATGCCAGCATGATTTCGATCTAAATAAATAGGATTACTACCATGATGTACTCTGTGGTGCGAAGGTGTGTTCATAACAGCTTCAAACCACTTTGGCATTTTATGGATAGCTTCGGTATGAATCCAAAATTGGTATAGTAAGCTAATAGACATTTGCAGTAAAATCATAGCAGGATGAAAGCCCAAAAGCGGTAACCACAACCAAAAAATAAACGAGTAAAACCCACCAGACCACGTTTGTCTTAATGCTGTACTTAAATTGTAATGTTGCGACGAATGATGCACCACATGAGATGCCCAAAACAAACGACACTCATGCGAAATACGATGAAACCAGTAGTACGAGAAATCATCAGCAAAGAAAATTAAAATAAAACTCCACCAAGCCACAGGAATGGTAAAAAGCCTAAAGTTTTCATAAATCACTACAAAAGCTCCAAGCACAATAGCTTTACTAAAAAAGCCTAAAAACACATTGCCTAAACCCATAGCAATAGAGGCAAAGGCATCTTTAGGTTCGTAACCTTTGGTTTCTTTAAATTTTTCGCGTGTGGTAACATATAATTCCAGTGCCATTGATAAGATGAAAAAAGGAATGGCAAAGTGGATGATATTTGGAAATTCAGGCATTAAGTAAGATATTTGTGTTTCTAAATTTAATACTTTTTTTATTATCCTAAATCAGGATTAAAACAATCCAAAAATATAAATGCTATGACCAAAACAGCTCGTGTTTTATTATTATTTTCCATTATAACAGTATCATTTACGCAATCCACTAAAGCCCAAAACCCAGACCAAATGGGAGCGTGGTACATGTATTTTTTTGATACTCAATTTAAAGAGAGCAAATTTGGGTTGCAAGGTGATGTGCAGTACAGAAACTGGAACATCATGGGAGATTTAGAGCAGTTGCTTATACGTTCTGGTGTAACGTACAGGCCAAAAAATACGTCGGTAAAATTAACCTTAGGATATGCGCATATTACATCTGGAGCCTTAGGTGAAAGCGATGATACTTCGGTTGAAAGTAGAATTTACCAAGAAGCACTTTTACCACAAAAAATAGGAGGACGTGTGTACTTAACGCATCGTTTTAGATATGAGCAACGTTTTGTTGAAGACCAAGATTTTAGAACGCGTTATCGTTATAACCTGTTTATGAATATTCCGTTTAATAAGAAAACGTTCGAGAAAAATACCATTTATGCAGCGTTATACAACGAATTATTTATCAACGGACAACAAGATATAGGTGATGATAGAACGGTTGAGTTTTTTGATAGAAACCGTACGTATTTAGGATTGGGTTATGTGTTGAACTCAAAAATTAAGTTTCAATTGGGTTGGATGAACCAAAAAACCAATGCACAAGGAAAAGGGCAACTACAAGTGAGTATGCACCATAAATTTTAATA
>NZ_JBNWKB010000029.1:0-5414 GCF_050509525.1 Gaetbulibacter sp. PBL-D1
GTCAAATTGAGTTCCAAACGAACCGATTCTTTTTAATCTGTCCTTTTGATTTTCATTCAGTTCGCTCGTCCCAAAGGCGATGTCTTCAATGGGTTGTCCATTTTCCTTTTTTAGAGCAAATTCAATCGATTCAATTTTTGGTTTGCAATTCATACCTAGTAAAGTTAAGTCTACAAAATTTCCGATTTCAACGTTTCCGTTTACGATTTTGCCTACTAAATAGAATTTCTTTCCGGTTAATTGAAAGGACGAGTTTAATCTAAAATCCGCAACTTTAATATTATGCCATTTGTGTCCGCAATTCCTACATTGTCTAGCTTGTGGTGTTCTTGCAAGAAAATCACATTTCGGACATTTGTTAAGAAACAGGTCATCTTTTCGTTCTTCCAAAATTCGGTTCGCAACATTTAATCTGAAATTTTCAGTTCCGTTTTTGAGCAATTCACGTCCTTTTTTGGTAATAACAAATTTTCCATTTCTTTCAAGAATATTTCTCATTTTAGGACTGTTTTCTGTTTTGAATTCCAGTTGCGAATATCTCAAAGCCGAAATTTCATCTCTCGTCATTAAGTTTGGGAAATATTCAATTATATATTTTGCATTTCTAAATTCACGATAATTTTCAGCTTATTGCCAACTATTGGTTATTGATAAATATACAATAGTTTTTGGTTAAAGGTTGAGACACATTCTAGTGCTTGTTACTAATTTAAATTTACTATGGAGGCTTTAGAGATTAACAGTCTATTACGCTTTTCAATTAGTTCTATATTGAGAATGACATTATCCCAATATGTGGTTTTTGCTCCATAAATGCTCACATATTTAACTTCTATTTTTATTGTGCCATTATCAATTTTTCCTTTGGTAATCTCATAAGATTCAGGTTCTTCTTGAGCATTAAGCCAATACATGTAATCGGCAAAACAACTTGCAGGTTCCCAAATACCATCATAGTTATCGTTCTCTTTTGTTTTCATTTTTTCAAGATCATCAATACAAGGTTTCATTCTGATAGATTCGTCTTCATAAAAGCTAGAATCAAAAATATTTAGGGAGTCTAACTTTTTAAAATAGCTTGACATATTTACTTGATAATACCCTTTGCTATTAATAGTCCATTCAGGACTAATATTTCCAAGAGCAATTTCTTTGAAAAATATCATAACAGTAGCGCCTACCTTTTCTTTAGTTTTCTCAAAATCAAGTGTAAATAACTTTTTTGTGGATACTTCGTCATTTGCGGTTGAATCAATAGATTCAGGTATTGATGTTTTAAAATTAGCTTTTGTTTCAGATTCAGTAAAGCAGTCGAATTCTATTTTTCGTTGATAAAAGCCATCCCAAAATTCCTGATAAGTGAGATTGTCGTCAATTATTAAGTTTATTTTTTTGAAAGTGTGAGTGATACTATCTTTAGGATAATAAAGTTCAAATTCATTTTTTCCTCTGTAACTAACTTTGGCTTTTGTTTTATCTGCTCTCTCACCAAAGGATAAATGATAAATAGTGTCATTCTTTATTTCAAATTTTCTCCAATTTGATAGCCAATTCATACTCGTAGCAGATTGCATAGAGTCATTTTCAATATACAGTTCAGCATAAAGTCCGTTATGGCAAGTACAGTAATTCCCATTGAGTTTTCTATCGGATTTACATCCAATAGTTGTAAAAATCAAAATCAGTAATATGGCTTTTAATGTTTTCAATATGCTTTTTCTAATGGTGTACAACTATTGGTTATTGATAAATATACAATAGTTTTTGGTTAAAGGTTTAGGTTAAACGTTGTTGATAATTGGCTTTATTTTATTATTTGGTCATAATCTTTTATCAATGCTCTCATAAGCATTTCTCCATTTGCGCCAAGTTCATTATTTTTCAATCCAAGGTCTTTTCTCATTTCAACCATTATTTTTGTCATATATAAAAGATGTTTCTTTGAATCCGTTTCTTCATCATCATTTTGAGCATACATAAATTGGAAATAATCTGAAAAGGCAATTATTACTTTTGGCGAAGCGTAAAGAACATATTTTTTATAAAACTCATATAAGTCAGTCAACATTTTATTTGGATGGTTTTTCTTATTTGCTTTTGAGTTGGCAAAAAGTCCGATTATCAAATTCACATATTGCTGGTAGATTTCACGTCTTTCTTTCGTGATTTCATTTGTGAGTTCCTTTTTTTTCTCAATATTACTTTTCAATAAATATCCTGCTCCACCTCCAATTAAAGGAAGTGTGATTGATAAAATCGTAATTATTGTTTGTGAGTTCATTTTTTCAGCTTGTTGCCAACTATTGGCTGTTGATAAATATACAATGGTTTTACCGTATACAATGTTGTATAGCGTTTTATCCATTCCCTACGAATTTCGACTATTTATTTTATAAATTCAAGAGCATAAGCGATTTAATACTCTTTTTCGCGTTTGTTAATAACCCATTTTTGTTTTAACAGTTTCAAGAGCAATTAATCCCTAATTTTAAGTCACCACTTTTTTAAGTACTCACTTTATACTTTACTGTTATGAACCCAAAACCTACCATAAAAGGACGTGGTGCACAACTAAACGTGCACAATAAATTCTTTGAACTCAGCCATGAAATCCGAGACGATTTTTTAGAATATTGTGCTAAAGAAGGCGAAGAAGCCGATAAAAACAAAACACTTTATTTACCTGTATTTCCTAAAACCATCGTTAATAAAGTTGAGAGTCCAGATGTTGGTATGGCGTATTCCATGAACATGTATCAAGGTTGCGAACATGGCTGTATTTATTGCTACGCCAGAAACAGTCATGAGTTTTGGGGTTATAGTGCAGGATTGGATTTTGAACGTCGCATTTTGGTAAAAAAAGATGCTCCTAAACTTCTAGAAGCACTACTAAAAAAGAAAAGCTGGAAAGCGCATCCTATTGTAATGTCTGGTAATACGGATTGCTACCAACCAGCCGAAAAAGAGTTTGAACTTACAAAACAGTGTTTAGAGGTGTTTTTAAAATACAAGCATCCTGTGGCAATTATTACTAAAAACGCATTAATATTAAGAGATTTGGAACTTTTAAAAGCCTTGGCAAAAGATAATCTTATCAACGTTAATATTTCCATTACCTCATTGTCTGAAACTACAAGACGCGTTTTAGAACCACGAACAGCAACAATAAAAAAGCGGTTAGAAACAGTAAAAGTGTTATCGCAAAACAACATTCCTGTAAATGTGATGTTGGCACCTATAATTCCGTCTGTAAATAGTCATGAAATTTTACCGTTAGCAAAAGCAGTGTCTGACGCTGGAGCATTATCAATAGCGCATACTATTGTACGATTAAATGGTTCTATTGGTGAGATTTTTACCGATTGGATTAAAAAAACACTACCAGACAGAGCAGATAAAGTATTGCACCAAATTGAAAGTTGTCATGGTGGTAATCTTAACGATTCGCGTTATGGAACACGAATGAGAGGAGAAGGTAAAATAGCTGAACAAATAAATATGCTAGTGCGATTAGCACGTAAAAAGTATTTTAAAGACAAGGCAATGCCTAAATTGAATACTGAACTGCATGAGCAGTATAAAGACGGACAGTTAAAGTTGTTTTAAAAAGTAAGCGGCAAACCAAAGGTTTGCCGCTTTACTAACTAACATTCTAACATTATTTAAATAATCAATTTAAATCATTTTTACGGTTTGGGTAAACTCTCTTCCATCTGTTTTTATTACAACTTTGTAATCTCCTGTGTTACCCTTCATTAATTTATAAACACGTTCAAAAATTTGAGAAGTGCTATCTATGTTTTCAGAATAGATTAATTCAAAATCTTTATGAGTAGCTTCATTATTTGCATAATGAATTTCTAAACTTAAAGGCGCATTGTTTAACGAGAACTTTGAAACAAACAAACGGTTATCTTGCATTCTCAAAATAGGTTTAAAGACCTTAGACTCTAAACTCTTGTTGAATTCTATTCTGCTTTCTACAACTTTAAACGGAATAACATTAATTTCAACATCCTTGTTTAGCTCAAAAAAGTAATCTCCATTTGGAAGCTCAGTAAGGTCGAACAAATTATTGTATGTTCCTGTTGCGTTTATGGTTTCTTTATATAGTATAATACCATTAATATCTTTTATTAATAGTTGCTGTCCTTGTTTAACATCGTCTAATGCTAACATTGTTTTTTTCTCCTTACCAACTATTAAAGTAGCAGTTGCATTTGCGTTGGTTACCATGGCAGCAATAATAGCTACCATAACGATACTGTTTTTAATTGCTTTTTTCATGACATATAAATATTTAGGTTAATAATTTTGGACACTTCAAAAGTACACTGAAACGCAAGGTTTAAAAACATCAATTTTTCCTAATTTATATACAGAATTAACTCTATTAACAATACTATAACTATAGTCTGTTAAAATAGTATATAATTGAGGTAATTTTAAATAGGTTTTTAATTTCATTACTTGTAATTTTGCATTGAAAGTTATGGGTATGATAACACGAAAACCTACACTCGAAAAAATTAGTCCAGAATTTGGAAGTTCCATTTTTGTGAGACGACATGAAAACTACACGTTTCAAGAAGAAGTAAAACCGTTTTGGCATTTTCATCCTGAAATTGAACTTATTTACGTAAACAAAGGAAAAGGAAAACGTCACATAGGTAATCACTTATCGTATTTTAATAATAGTCAATTACTGTTAATTGGTCCCAACTTACCTCATAATGGATTTACTGACCGTTTAACCATTAACGGTTCGCAAACTTTAATTCAATTTAAACCTGATTTTTTAGGAGCACATTTTTTTAATATTCCTGAAATGGAACGTATTAATAATTTGTTTGAACGCTCTAAGAAAGGTATTTTGTTTGGAGTTAAAACCAAGAAAAAGTTAGGCGATAAAATTGAAAGGTTTGCTAAAAAGGAAGGATTTAAAAAAATACTGGTTCTACTTGAAATTTTACACACTTTAGCCAAAGCTGAAGATTATACACTATTAAATGCTGATGGGTTTGCTTTTGAAACCGAAGCTCAGGATAGTGCAAAAATTGATATCATTTTTAAACATGTCAATCAAAATTTTACTGAGCACATAAGCTTAGATGAAATTGCTGATAAAGTGAGTATGACAGTACCTGCGTTTTGTAGATACTTTAAAAAGGTAACAGGAAAAACCTTTACAAAGTTTGTTAATGAGTATAGAGTAGTGCATGCTACCAAGCTACTTTCTGAAAGTCAAATTAGCATTACTGATGTGTGTTATGAGTGCGGATTCAATAACTTTTCGCACTTTAATAAAGTCTTTAAGGAAGTAACAGGTAAAAGTGCATCAAAATATAGAGGCGAAGTAAAACGTATTATCCACAATTAATTAAGCTGCTTTTCAAACACTATTTTGGTTTGAC
>NZ_JBNWKB010000029.1:5424-12292 GCF_050509525.1 Gaetbulibacter sp. PBL-D1
CAGTTTCATTTGTGTAAACACTTTTAATGTCAAAGCCATTTTTAAGGTTTAAAATCATCATAGGTTTAAAACGATTCATGGATTTGGTTCTTAACGTATTATAACCCTTTTGCTTTATGGCTTGTTCTTGCAATTGCGATAGTTGTTTTCCAATACCATTTTTTCTGTAATCTGGTAAAACGCCACCAACCCAACTGTAAAAAGTACTAGCGTTATACTTGTAACCAATTTTAAAACCAATTAATTGCTTTTGATGATAACAAAGTAGAGTTAATAGGTATTCTTTAACAGATTTATAAACGGTTAAAATTTCGTTTAAGTTATTTTTAGAAGGAATGCCTTCTAGTGTTTTAAAAGTAAATTTAGCGTTCTCCATCCCATTCTGCATAAAATTGCTCTAGATAGGTTTCCATAAATTGATGTCTTTTAGAGGCAATTTGTTGTCCTGTTTTGGTATTCATTTTGTCTTTTAACAACAATAGCTTTTCATAAAAATGATTTATTGTAGGTGCTGCTGAGGTTTTGTATTCCTCTTTGGTCATGTTCATGTTGGGTTGTATTGAAGGGTCAAACAACGGTCTGTTTTTAAAACCACCATAATTAAAACAACGTGCAATACCAATAGCTCCAATGGCATCTAACCTATCAGCATCCTGAACAACTTGTAATTCTCTAGATGTAAATTCGGCGTTTCCACTTAGAGAGTTTTTAAAGGAAATGTGTTTTATAATATTCACAACATGCTCAATAATTAAAGAATCAACATTTAGTTCAAACAAAAATACTCTTGCCATTTCAGGACCCACAGTTTCATCTCCATTATGAAATTTACTATCAGCGATATCATGTAGTAATGCTCCAAGTTGTACTACAAAATCATCAACAGGTTCTTTTTTAGAAATCAATACAGCATTGTTGTATACTCTTAAGGTATGAAACCAATCATGACCACCTTCGGCATTTTTAAGAGTCTCTTTTACATAAGCTTTAGTAGCGTCAATTATTTGTTGATTAGTCATGATTTTATTGAAGAAGTTATAGTCTGTTCAATATTGTTAATAAGTGCAATATGGTCTTTACTGTCGCTTAAAATTATAGGTTCATGAACAGTAAACGTAATATGAGCTCCAAGTCCCATTGGAAATTTACCATAACGCAAGGTTTTCCATGAGTTGTTTATGGTTACAGGAACTATGGTTGCAGAAGGAATATGCTCAAACAAAGTAAGTAGTCCTTTTCTTTGAAAAGGTTTTGGTGTTCCAGTTCTACTTCTTGTACCTTCAGGAAAAATCACAGCTGCACGCTTGTTGGTTTCAATATAGTGCGAAAAATCTTCAATAGCTTTTATGGCTTGTTTTGGGTTTTTTCGGTCAATCAATGCAGAACCACCATGACGTAAATTAAACGATACACTTGGGATGCCTTTACCTAATTCTTTCTTACTAATAAACTTTACATGGTGTTTTCGCATGTACCAAATTAAAGGAGGAATATCGTACATACTTTGGTGGTTAGCAACAATAATAACTGGTTGGTTGCTGCTAATTTGATACGGATTGGAAAACGAAAAACGAGTACCTAAAACATTAAGGCATCGCATAATGAAAAACTGTAACCAATCTACACTTATCTTATGAGCTTTATACCCAAATACATTAAGACACAGCCATTGTATTGGATGAAAAATAACTAGCGTTAATCCAAACAATATAAAGTAAATAACCGTTAAAGGGTAAGCTAAAAGTTTTGTCATATTACAAAAGTAATTCAATGAAATGTATGCACAAAAAAACCACGACTATATCGTGGTTTTTTCATAATTCTTTAATGTTGTAGCAAATTAACAGTGTTCGTTATAAGCATCAACTAGGTTGTCAGCAATCATATCAGCTGGACGACCTTCAATGTGGTGACGCTCTAACATATGAACCAATTCACCATCTTTAAATAAAGCCATACTTGGTGAGCTAGGAGGAAAAGGAACCATGTAAGCTCTAGCTTTATCAGTAGCTTCTTTATCTACACCTGCAAAAACAGTTACTAAGTGATCAGGACGTTTAGCATTTTGTAAACTCATTCTAGCTCCTGGACGTGCATTTGCTGCAGCACAACCACAAACCGAGTTTACAACTACTAAAGTTGTTCCTTTTTTTGCTAAAGCAGCATCAACAGCTTCAACAGTATGTAATTCTTCAAAACCAACATTGGTCAAATCTTCGCGCATTGGTTTTACTAATTCTGCTGGATACATATATCGTAAATTTTATAAGATTAATAATTTATTGTGCAAAGATACGGAAAAATAGCAGTCAATCGACAGATTGTAGTTGTTAGAATAAATAGAACCATTTAGGTTTTCAATGGGTAATTTCAGTAACAAAAGCTGTTAAAAAACTACTAACTATAGTATATTTGAGTCCCTTATAAAATTAAAATACACATATGAGTTTTTCAAAATGGATTGGAGCTTCAATTGGTTGGTCTGTTGGAGGTCCAATAGGAGCAATTGTAGGTTTAGCTTTAGGTAGTATTGTTGATGCTATGACCAATGGCAATGGTGGTCCGCTTTTAGGACAAAGTGAACCAAAACGTACAAGACAAGGTCGTTATAGCTCAAGACCAACTAAGGCACCAAAACAAACACAATCTGGCGATTTTGAAGTAAGTCTACTCATTTTAGCGTCTATAGTTATAAAAGCCGATGGTAACCAAGACCAAAGAGAACTGGATTTTGTAAGGCAACAGTTTACCAATATGTATGGTAAAGACCGAGCAAATAATGCGTTTAGACTCTTTAAAAGTATTAGTAAGCAGAATATTTCTACAAGACAAGTTTGTATGCAAATACGCAGTATGATGGATCATGCGTCGCGTTTACAACTCCTTCATTTTTTATTTGGAATAGCAAAAGCCGATGGACACGTTACTGAAGATGAAGTAAGACAAATTTATACCATTTCAGGGTATTTAAGCATTAGTTCACGCGATTTTGAAAGTATTAAAGCCATGTTTTACAACAGTACAGATAGTGCTTATAAAATACTTGAAATCACTAAAGATGCTACTGTTGATGAAATTAAAGCTGCCTATCGTAAAATGGCAAAAAAATACCATCCTGATAGAGTAGCGCATCTAGGAGAAGAACACCAAAAAGGAGCTGAAGAGAAGTTTAGACGTGTACAGGAAGCGTATGAAAAGCTACAAAAGGAAAAACGATTTTAAATGTACTGGATTATAGGAATTTTCGTCGTTTTTGTACTG
The DNA here is from genome assembly GCF_050509525.1 of Gaetbulibacter sp. PBL-D1. Classification (NCBI taxonomy): domain Bacteria; kingdom Pseudomonadati; phylum Bacteroidota; class Flavobacteriia; order Flavobacteriales; family Flavobacteriaceae; genus Gaetbulibacter; species Gaetbulibacter sp. PBL-D1. The sequence continues at coordinate 8,686 of NZ_JBNWKB010000029.1, forward strand.
GCTTATATCATTATCAAGCTTACTATTAACACAAAAGAAAATCCAGATTCAAGTTTAGGTGTTTTAGAGCATCCAAGTACTTTTGAAAAACAACAAATAGAGAGGGTTGATAAAGCTTTAACTATAAAGGATAAAAGAACAGAAAACGAAAAGTCAATCAACCTCTAAATAAAAAGAAATCGTCTTTCATGTCTTCAATTTGGGCATCTTCGTTTGTGATAATATAATCTATTGCTTTTGAAGTAAATTCGTCGCCTTTTTCGGTAAGTGACACAATCTTATTGTCAATTTCAATCATATTGTTCTTTTGAGCCAAATCCAATACGGTTTTACTGCGCACTTTTTGCCAATTGATATGTTCGTTGAGGTGATTGACATGACGTTCTTCAATATCGTCATGGTTTTTTAAATGCAGTAAAAATGTAAGTAAAGACACTTCAATGCGTTGTTGTTTCTCTCGGTACATTACTGCTATTAAGCCTTTACTTGGTGCAAACAAATACACAATTAAAAAAAGTAAACCTAGCATAGTTGTTATTGAGCCAGCAATTGAAGCATCTAACCAGTGTGCAAACCAATAGCCTGAAATAGCACTAAACACACCAAATGCTATGGCGAGTAAGAGCATTTTCTTTAAGTCGGTAGTTATTAAATAAGCAGCAGCAGCAGGTGCAATCATTAAAGCTACGACCAAAATAGCACCAACAGCATCAAAAGCACCAACAGTAGTTACCGAAGACACAGTCATTAATCCATAATGAATTAAAGCAGGAGAAAACCCGAGTGAAGCTGCTAATCCAGCATCAAAGGTGCTTATTTTTAGTTCTTTAAAAAAAGCAAAAAGTAACCCTAAGGTAATAAGTAGAATAGCGCCAATAATCCATAACGATTTTGGACCAACATCAGTTCCTGCAATAAAAAGTCTGTCAAAAGGCGCAAAAGCCAATTCGCCCAAAAGTACAGCATCTACATCCAAATGCACGTCGTTGGCATTTTTAGCAATCATAATTACGCCAATACTAAACAAGGCAGGAAATACCAATCCAATAGCAGTATCTTCTTTTACCAAGCCTGTTTTTTGAATGTGCTCTACCAAAACCACTGTAATAATTCCTGTGATGGCTGCTAACAAAATAAGTAAAGGCGAGTTGAGGTCTTGCGTTATGAAAAATCCAATTACAATTCCTGGTAAAATAGAATGACTGATAGCATCGCTAATCATTGCCATTTTTCGAAGCACTAAAAACGTTCCAGGAATGGCACAAGCCACAGCAACCAAACTGGCAATGAGCTGTATTTCAATTTGAGCGCTATTCATCGGTCTTGTGTTGTTGGTTATATAGGTTAGCGGCTTTTTCAAAGCCTTTTGGAGTTAAACTCCACATCGTGCCATCAATGGTGACATAGTCTTTATCAACCAGTTTTTGCAGTGTTTTACGTGTAAACCCTTGGAAGTTATTTAAGATTTTAATGGTGTGTGGATGCGAAATGTCTTCATGGGTTTCAGCAATATGGTACATAAAGGCTAGGGTTTTTTGCTGTTCCAAATCGCGTCTATTGGCAATAAATCGGATTTGTCGAAATAGTAATCCTCTGCTTGGAGAAAAGATAAAAGACACAACAACAAACACTGATGCTACAATAACAATAACAGGACCAGTAGATAGGTTGTTCTGACTTGCGCTAATGGCAGTACCAAACACTCCTGAAAACGCACCAAAAATAGCAGCTAAAAGCACCATCTTACTCAAGCTATTGGTCCATTGTCTTGCAGCAGCAGCAGGTGCTAATAACATAGCACTCATTAAAACCACACCTACAGTTTGTAAGCCTAAAACAATGGCTAAAACAATAAAACTCGTAATTAGGATGTCAATGGTTTTGGTGTTGAAACCTAATGTTTTTGCATAGTCTTTATCAAACAATAATATTTTGAATTCCTTCCAAAAGAGTAAAAGCACCAATAAGCATAGTCCAGTCACGATAGCCATTAACCACACATCGCTTTCTACTAAGGTTGCCGCTTGACCAAACAAATATTTGTCCAATCCAGCTTGATTGGCATTGGGTTGTTTTTGGATAAAGGTGAGCAATAACATTCCGAAGCCAAAGAACAAGGATAAAATCAAGCCCAATGCAGTATCCGATTTTAAATGTGTTTTGGTAATGATGCCTCTAATCCAGAACGTGCCAAGTAACCCACTCACTAAAGCACCTAACAAGAGCGTATTGCTGTCTTTTGCTCCAGTAATTAAAAAAGCGATTGCAATTCCAGGTAAGGCAGCATGGGAAATAGCATCTCCAAGTAAACTTTGTTTTCGGAGTACAGCAAAACTACCCAACATACCAGTAACAGCACCAAGAATTGCGGTTCCAAGTGTGATGGTTCTTAAGGTGTAATCGTTAATTACGAGTTCTATGTATTCTAGAAAGTCTATTGGTATTTTGTTGTTAGAGGTTAGACATTAGTTTTTGTTTTTTCATTTTGCAATGTCACACTGAGCTTGTCGAAGTGTTGATGCGGAATCTATATTTTCTATTGTTCATTATTCATTGTCAATTGTTACTCTTGTATGCTCACTTTATAATTAATGCCGTAGGTTTTAGTCAGGTTGTCATCATTAAAAATATCCTTGACAGGACCTGTGGCAATTTTTTTCACATTCAAGAAAGTTACCCAATCAAAGTATTCAGGAACAGTTTGCAAATCGTGATGTACGACAATAACGGTTTTTCCAGCTTTTCGCAATTCCTTTAAAATATTGATAATGGCAATTTCAGTAGTGGCATCAACACCTTGAAAAGGTTCATCCATAAAATATATTGAAGCGTCTTGCACCAAAGCTCGTGCTAAAAAAATACGCTGTTGTTGTCCTCCAGATAACTGGCTGATTTGCCTGTTTTTAAAAGGCAACATACCTACTTTTTCCAAAGCTTCAAGAGCTGCTTTTTTTTCTTTTTGACCAGGACGTTTAATCCAACCTAAACTGCCATAAGTTCCCATCATTACTACATCTAAGGCTGTTGTTGGGAAATCCCAATCTACACTTCCTTTTTGAGGCACATAAGCAACCAAATCACGTTGTTTGTCGTAAGGTTTTCCATAAATAGAAACACTACCAGCAATAGGTTTTAAAATACCCAATATGGCTTTGATGAGTGTCGATTTCCCTGCGCCATTTGGTCCAACAATAGCCATAAGAACACCTTCAGGAATTTCTAAATCAATATCCCAAAGTACAGGTTTGTAGTTATAAGCAACCGTTAAATCATCGACTTGTACAGCTATTTTTTTCATTATTTCAACGCATTAACAATGGTGTTTACATTATACTCAAACATGCCAATATAAGTCCCTTCATTAGTTCCAGTATTTCCAAGCGCATCAGAATATAAAGTTCCACCAATTTCCACATTGTGACCTTTAGATTTTACTGCAGCTTGCAGTGCTTCAATAGTACGTTTGGGTACTGAACTTTCTACAAAGATAGCCTTAATGCCTTTTTCAATAATAAAAGCTGATAATTTTTGAACGTCTTTCACTCCAGCTTCAGTTGCTGTTGAGAGTCCTTGTAGGCCAACAACTTCAAAATTGTAAGACCTTCCA
>NZ_JBNWKB010000030.1:0-9189 GCF_050509525.1 Gaetbulibacter sp. PBL-D1
TAAAAAATCTGGTAAATGGTTTTTTTGGGTAGATGATACACTAAAAGAAGTAGACTACAAAGATTCTAAAATTGCTAGTGTACAAGAGTGGAAACAATCTACTGATGTAGCTATAAGAAATTAAGTTTATTTTTATTAAATTAAAGCAAAAAGGCACTCTGAAAAGAGTGCCTTTTTTTATTTTATAAAACTAATTTGATTAAAATTTAAAGCTATAACCTAAAGAAAATTCAATTCCTGGATCTCTTAATGAGAATATTTGATCATCTGCTCTAAAAGATTCTGATAAGCTTTCTTTCTTATCGTTTAATAGGTTGCTTATTTTTAATTCTATAGAAGAGTTTTTGGTCTCTCCAAAAGCTTTGTTTAATGTAAAGTTTAAACTGTTAAAAGGCTGTGTGTAAACATCAGGAACAATTCCTGTTCCAACAACCTCAAGTGTTTTACCTTGTACATTATAAAATAATCCTGTTTGTAAACCAATGTCTTCGTTGTTGTAGTCTAAACCAATATTTAATAAAAATGGTGATTGTCCTTGTAGGTCACGCTCTCTATCTATTGATTCTCCTTCTCTTGCAGCAAGTACTCTACGGTTATATTCTTGTTGAGACATTTCAAGTTTTGAACTTATTACAGATACGTTAGCATTGAATTTAAGGTCATTTAAACTTTCTAAAATAAAGCCTAATCGTTGTCTAAATTCAAACTCACCACCTATTACAGTAGCATTACCTAAATTAGCAGGTGTTAATTGGTTTGCTGCTGATTCGAAAAATGTAATTTCGATAGGGTCTTTAAAGTCTTTATAAAAACCACTTATTGCAAACATTTGACCTGAATCGCCATAACGCTCATACCTTAAATCAAAGTTGTTGATGTAAGAAGGAACCAAGTCTAAATCACCAATAAACAGTCTGTTAGTAATTGGGTCATAGATTTGTGAGTTCGATTGTTCCTTAAATGATGGTCTAGCTGTAGTACGATAGTAAGAAGCTCTTAAATTTACATTGTCATTTAAAGAATAAATTAAGTTTGCTGATGGGAAAAAGTCAAACTTATCTTGAACTTCTTCTCTTTCATAAACAATGTCTTCTTGAGTATCTGCACCAGTATAATAAGCTTTAAAATACTCAGTTCTTAAACCTAAAACGGTCTTGAATTTCTCGGTAATGTTAAACTCATTAGAAATGTAAGTTGAAGCAATGTTATGTTCACCTTCATAAGCGTTATCTGGATTAAACGTATCACCAAAGGTAATATGAGTTCCGCTATCAGAGTCAGGTGTCCAAATGTTTTGAGTAGCTAATAAGTTATCTACATTTCCGTTTTCAATAAATGAATCGTCTCCAGTTATTTGAAAAGTGAATGCATCAATACTAAAATCTCTAAACTTATATACATAGCTACCACCAAACTTTAATTGCGCAGGACTATTAAAAAGGTTGTATTTTTTCTTTAAGTCAATTTTACCAACCCAGTTTTCTTCTTGAAGCCATCTCCAAATTCTTATTGGGTATGTAGCAGTACTAGGACTAATAACAAATGTGTTATTGTCTGAAGGTCTCAATGGTGTAATACGATGATCTTTGTCGTACACTTTAGAAAAGGTAGGAGAAAGTTTCCAATCTAAATTCCATGCATTTTCGTCATTGCTAAATCTATGACTACCACTAAGCAAAAAGTTAGTTACAGAACGCTCAGTATAAGTAAGTGCATTTTTATAGATAGGTGCTTGAGCTCCACCAGTTCCATCTTCAGAGATCTCTTGGTTATATACACCTGCAGTTGATTCACCATTTTGAATATGTAGTGCATTAAATTTATACTTTGACTTTTTAGTCTTAAGAGATACACCAGCAAGTCCATTTAAAATAATATTGTTAATACCTTCAGATCCTCTTGAGCTTAATGTGCTGTTAAGTTGGTATTCAGAAGGGTCACCATTTTGTCTTATCCAAGCTCCATCTATTCTTTCTTCATAAAAAGTTGTTTCATTTTTGTAAGAAAAAGAGGTTTGGTAACCTAGTTTCATGTCATTACCTAAATCATACTGATCACCAAGTGTAAAACCTAAGTCAAAATTCATTCCACTATTTTCTTGCTTAGCAGCTAATTCTTTATTGAATTTATCTGTTAAAGAAGTTAATAACAATCTGTTTTCAAAAGTACCAGGTATAGGTTGGTATCTGTTTATTGGAAGGTTTCTTGTGCCATCGTCATAACCAAAAAAATCAGTATCACTACCAGTATATGTCAAGTATTTGTCATTAAAGTGCATATCAGGATTGTATCCCATACCTAGAGAAATTGAAGACTCAAATTTATTTGGGAAATCTTTTGTGATAATATCAACTACACCACCTGTAAAATCAGCAGGATACTCAGCAGAAGCAGACTTTAAAACTATTACATTATCAAGTATACTTGTTGGGAATAAATCCATTTGAATTGTGTTTCTGTCTGGATCTAAACCAGGAATATCAACACCATTTAAAATAGATTTGGTATAACGGTCTCCAAGACCTCTAACATACACATATTTTCCACCTTGAATAGAAACACCAGGTACACTTTTTACAGCCGTAGCTACTGAACTTGCTCCACTACTTTTAATGGATTGAGCAGAAAGACCATCTAATAAAGTCACAGACTTTTTTTGCATGTTCAATACTGCATTTTCAGTATTTCTTTTTACTGTTGTGGTTACTACAACGGTTTCAAGTGAGTTTGTACTTAAGGTAACATCAATTACAGTAATTTCGTTAGACTTGATAACAATTTCACTTATTTCTTGAGTGTCATAACCAACAAAAGAAAATATTAAAGTATAAGTTCCAGGTTCTAATTCTAATTCATATTTTCCATCAAAGTCTGAAGTTGTACCAGTAGTAGTGCCTTTTACAAGTATGTTTGCAAAAGCCATAGGCTCAACAAACTCACCATCCATTACTGTTCCGGCAACTTTACCCTTTTGAGCATAAGAAAAAGAAACTGCAAGAAAGAAAAAGAAAATAAATGTAGATATATTTTTTTTCATAATAAATATTCTATAAACAATTGTCCACCCTATTTTAGTGGACAATTGTTTTTTTTAAGGGAGTTAAAACGTTGTCTAGATTAATGTCTAGATTTATTGCAAAGCACCAGAAGCACTAGCATAAGTCCAGTCAAAGTCTGATAAATCAGCTCCAACTGTTTGAGATCCTAGAGTTACAGCAGTAGCTTCAGATCCAAAACCTGTTACTGTTACAGTTTCAGCTTTATTTACAAAGATGTCTTCTACGTTAGCAACACCTGTAGGTAACACAATTTCCCAGTTGCTAAAAGTTACTAAACCGTCGTTGTAATTTGTTGCAACACCATCGTTGTCTAATTCAACATCTGACTCAGCTTTAAATCCGTAAGCAAGAATATTGTTTGTAGCTCCCATTGCATTACTTCTATAGTCAGCATACTCACCATCAGCAGTTACAGTGTTACCAATAATAGTTGCGTTTTGTAAAGTAAAAGAACCTGTTAAAGAACCTTCAGGACCATCAATTTCAAATGCGTGGTCAGAAGCTTCTCCTAATACTACAACAGCGTTATCAATAGTACCAGAGTAAGCTTGGTCAATATCTAGAGCGTCATCTCCTTGTCCCCAAACTAATAAGTTAGAAGCGTTAACTGAACCACCAAAGAATTCAATACCGTCGTCTACGTTAGCAACAACTTCAATATTGCTAATAAGAGTTCCAGTTCCAACACCACCTAGAGTTAAACCGTTAATTTCGTTACCTTCTCCAATTAAAGCTCCACCATGACGAATAGAAATGTATTGTAATACACCAGAGTTGTCAGCAGCATCAGAACCACCATAAAGACCAAATGTATCATCAGCAGGAATACCTTCTATTTGAGCTTCAGTAATATCTCCAGAGAAAGAACATGGAGCATAACCCATAACTAATAATCCTCCCCAAAGACCTCTATCATTTACATCTAGGTTAGTACCAGCAGTTTCTCCACAAGTAATGTTATCACTTGTAGAAGTAAAGATAATTGGCTGAGAAGCAGTTCCTACAGCGTTTATTTTAGCTCCTCTAGCAATAATTAATGCAGAAGCTAATGAACCAGTTCCTGGAGAACCTTTAATTATTGTACCTGGTTGGATAGTTAAAGTAGCACCATTGTCTACTACTACTTTTTGGTTTAAAACATAAATGTTGTCGCTAGACCAAGTTGTGTCTGAAGTAATTGCTCCTGTTACAGAAACAGTAGGACAAATATCTCCTCCACCATCTCCACCACCTTGGTTGATGATTGTAGTTTCCTCAATAATAATAGGAGTATCGTCATCTTTAAAACAGCCAGTAAATACTAATGATAGCATTGTTAATACGGCTAAAGTTAATTTTCTCATTTTACTTTTTTTTAAAATAGTTTTGTTATATTAAATCGATGCTGCAAAGAAACTGTTGAACTGTAAAGACAAGGTTAATCAGAAGTTAAACATTGGTAATAAAAAAGTTATTTAAATGTTACCAAACCTTGATTTTTTGAGTTTCTCAAAACATTAAATTAACATTGAATTAGCTATCTTGCGAGCACTTAATAATTTACTTATGAACTGGGAACAATTACTCTCTTTAAAACGATTTGGTGATACTAATAAAAGGCTAAGAAAGGAGCAGGATGAGACTAGATTAGGTTTTGAGGTTGATTATGATAGGGTTATATTTTCTTCAGAGTTTAGAAGTCTTCAAGACAAAACTCAAGTTATTCCACTTTCTAAAACCGATTTTGTTCATACTCGTTTAACGCACAGTTTAGAGGTAAGTGTCGTGGGTAGGTCTTTAGGTAGAAAGGCAGGACAAAGGTTAATAGAGAAGCATCCTTATTTACAAAATATTCATGGTTATCAAGCAAATGATTTTGGAGCTATTGTTGCCGCAGCTGCTTTAGCGCATGATATTGGCAATCCACCTTTTGGACATTCTGGAGAAAAAAGTATAGGAGAGTTTTTTAAAACAGGTAAAGGTGTAAAATTTAAAGATAAACTTACGAAAAAGGAGTATCAAGATTTATGCGACTTTGAAGGAAATGCCAATGGCTTTAAAATATTAACCGAGAGTAGACCAGGTAGAGAAGGAGGTTTAAGGTTGAGCTATGCAACCTTAGGTGCTTTTATAAAATACCCAAAAGAGTCATTGCCTAAAAAGCCAACAACTCATATTGCTGATAAAAAATATGGCTTTTTTCAAAGTGAAAAATCAGTGTTTTTAGATGTTGTTAAAGAATTAGGCCTTGTAAAGCGAAGTAATGATAATGATATTAGTTTTAGTAGACATCCACTAACTTACTTGGTTGAAGCTGCTGATGATATATGCTACACTATTATTGATTTTGAAGATGGTATCAATCTTGGGTTAATACAAGAAGAATATGCGCTAGAGTATCTTATTAATCTTGTTAGAGGCTCAATTAACACTTCAAAATACCATGAATTAACGACCACACAAGATAGAGTTAGTTATTTAAGAGCTTTAGCCATTAATACATTAATTAACGAAGCTGTTGAATTGTTTATTGAAAATGAAGAAGCTATTTTGGGTGGAACATTTTCCAAAGCCTTATTGGATTTGAGCAAATACAAAGCTCAAATAAAGGATATTATTCAAATAAGCATTTCAAATGTTTATCAGTCTGATGAGGTGATTGATAAAGAGATTTCTGGTTATGAAGTCTTAAATCAGTTATTGAGTGTATATACTGATGCAGTCGACAATAAATTGAATAATTCACTTTCTAGTTTTAATAGTTTAGTTTTAAAATCATTACCAAAAACTGTTAATTTGAATGATGATAATCTTTACAGTTGCCTAATGGCTGTATGTAATTATATTTCTAAACTTTCTGACAGTAATGCAATTTTAACCTATAGAAAACTTAAAGGTAATCACCTATAAATACTCAAATTGTTAATATAAATGTTGATAATTTTCAACTGTTTTTTTTAAAGTGGTTGAATTAAGCCTGAACTTTGAGAGTATTGATGGGAAATTAAATAATTGCATTTCGTCGATAAAATTTGTATTTTAACGATGATTTGTTATATTTGTTAACACAATCCCATAAATCTACTAAGATGAAAAAAAATCTATTAGGTGCGATAGTTATATTTTTTGTAACAGTAGCGTTTTTGCTAATGATTGACGATATCTCTAAAAGCAAAAATTCACAGCATGTACAAAATATTGATATGTACAATGTAGATCAGCAACCAGATTTAGCTACTACTGATACTGAGGAATAGGTCTTCAATAGTTTTAACCAAGCTATCTACATCCATTTTAGAAACCTTTTGTAATTGGTCAACAGTTCCATGTTGAATAAATTCATCAGGAATACCAACAATTTCTGTTTTTGCTGAGTAATCATATTTAGACTTAAACTCTAAAACTGCACTACCAAAGCCACCAACTACTGTTCCGTCTTCAACTGTTATTACAGCTTTAAATGTTTTAAAAATATGATGCAATAAACTCTCGTCAAGTGGTTTTACAAAGCGCATATCAAAATGAGCAATTGTATCAGTATGCTTGCAGTTTTCAATAGCATTTTCAACGTTTTTGTAAATAGAACCAATACTTAAAACAGCAACGTCTTTACCTTCTTTTAGTTGAATACCTTTACCTATTTGTAAAGCTTCAAAAGGGGTTTTCCAATCTATTACACTACCTCGTCCTCTAGGATACCTTATGGCAATTGGTTGGTCTAAACCTAATTGCGCAGTGTACATAATATTGCGTAATTCAATTTCGTTTCTAGGTGCAAAAACAATTAAATTAGGGATACATCGTAAGTAAGCCAAATCAAAAACACCATGATGTGTCGCTCCATCTTCACCAACCAATCCTGCTCTGTCCAAGCAAAAAATGACTGGAAGATTTTGAGTGGCAACATCGTGTATTACTTGGTCGTAAGCACGTTGTAAAAATGTAGAATAGATATTACAAAACACTGTAAAACCTTGAGTAACCAAACCAGCAGCAAAAGTTACTGCATGTTGTTCGGCAATACCAACGTCAAAAGCACGTTTAGGAAATTCTTTCATCATGTATTTTAATGAACTTCCGGTAGGCATCGCAGGAGTAATCCCAATTATGTTTTTGTTGTTTTTTGCAAGCTCAACAATAGTTAATCCAAATACATCCTGAAATTTAGGAGGTTGGCTAGAACCCGATTTAACAATCAGTTCTCCTGTTTTAGCATTGAACTTTCCAGGAGCGTGATATTTTACTTGATCGTTTTCAGCTTGCTTTAACCCTTTTCCTTTAGTAGTTATTATATGAAGAAACTTTGGTCCTTTAACGGTTTTTAGTCTGTTGAGTTCTGAGATTAAAAGCGGTAAATCATGTCCATCAACAGGCCCTGAATAGTTAAAGTTTAGAGCTTCAAAAATATTGTCTTGCTTTTGAGTGCCTTTTTTTACGTTGGTTAAATACTGTTTTAAAGCGCCAACACTTGGGTCTATTCCAATAGCATTGTCGTTTAAAATCACCAACAAATTAGCATCAGTTACGCCAGCATGATTAAGACCTTCAAAAGCCATTCCGCTTGCAATTGATGCATCGCCAATGACTGCAATATGGTGTTTGTTTTCATTCTTTAACTGAGAAGCAATTGCCATTCCTAAAGCTGCTGATATTGATGTAGAAGAATGCCCAACACCAAAGGTGTCAAACTCACTTTCACTACGTTTAGGAAACCCACTAATACCACCAAATTGCCTATTGGTGTCAAAAATGGTTTTTCTGCCAGTTAAAATTTTATGCACATACGCTTGATGACCAACATCCCAAACCAAAATATCATCAGGTGTATTAAATACGTAGTGTAACGCTATTGTAAGTTCTACCACACCAAGACTAGCACCAAGATGTCCTTCTTTAGTTGCGATAATGTTAATGATAAATTCACGCAGTTCTTTAGCAAGTTGAGGTAAATCATCAACTGATAATTGACGTAAATCCTTAGGAACGTTAATATGGTCTAAATGTCTTTTTTGCACTGTACAAAAGTACAAGAATTAATTAGTCTTTAATATCAAAAATAATAGGTAAAGAATATATTGATGCAACATTTTTATCGCGCTGTTTTGCTGGAATAAATTGAGGAAGTAGCTCCATAACTCGTGTGGCTTCTTTATCAAAATAAGGATGAGGCGACCTTGATCTTACTATAATATCTTTTGTAATTCCTTGCTCATCTATAGTGAATTGGACATAAATTTTTTGTTTGCCAGATAAGCCTGCTTTTTTTGCGTTTTCTATATCAAAGTTTTTTTCAATAAACTCTCTTAGTCGTTTGTTAAGATATTTTTTCTGTCCTTGAATAGATAAACTGTCAGGAGTGTTTGGGAATTGTGGATGAGAATTAATAATCATTCCAACAACAATATCAGTTACATCCTCTTCATCTTCCATCTGTTCTTCAACTTCAATAATTTCTCCAGTTACATTAGGAATAGGGCAAAAAGGAGGAGCAGTAATTTCTGTAGAATCTTTTTTTGATGTCTTTGATGAAGCTTTATCTGTTTTTTGGTTTTCATCAACTTCAACAACTATACCAGTTAACGTAGGCTTTGGTGGCGGTTTAATGCCTTTAATAGTGTCTTTTTTTGACTTCTTTTCTAGAGTTTCATTAAGTATATGTTCAACATCTTTATCAATTTCTCCCATTTTTTCAATAGTGTCTGTTTTTGTATCTATCAACTCAATGCTTTCAATTTTCTTAGTTTTGCCTTTTTCATCAGCACAACTAAAAATAGTGGTTCCCATAGCTAATAATAATGCCAATAAGAACATTTTATGAAAACTCAGTGTTTGGTCAAAAACACTTTGAGACACTTTTAGGTTAATAGTATCTAATTGACTTTGTTTAATGTGTCCACAAATACGTTGGTGCTTGTTGGTATAGATAAAGTCTTGAATGTCATCAGTGGTCATATTTGTAAAGTCGACAACGGTTTTGGAGCAAGATTGACAAAAACGTCCTTTTTCATTAGGCGTCATTTTCATCCAGTTTTCATGACATGGTTTGGGAATGGAAATTGAATAGTGAGGTTTCATAATTAATAGCTTTGTAGTTTGAATATCAAATTTCTTGCCGATTTGTTTTTGATTCAATTAGAATTGTATTTTTACA
>NZ_JBNWKB010000031.1:0-9149 GCF_050509525.1 Gaetbulibacter sp. PBL-D1
TTCTGATATTACAACTACTAATGATGCTGGACTATGTTCTGCTATCGTAACCTATGCAGCTCCTACTGGTGCTGATAATTGTGGTTCGGTTACTATTACTCAAACTGCTGGTTTACCTTCAGGAAGCGCATTTCCTGTAGGAACTACTACAAACACATTTCAAATTGAAGATACTGCTGGTAATACAACATCGTGTTCGTTTACTGTAACAGTTAATGATAATGAAAACCCAACTATAAGCTGTCCTTCTGATATTACAGTAAATGCAGATGGTAATTGTGAAGCAACTAGCGTAACATTAATCAATCCAACCGTTAATGATAACTGTAGCATTGACACCATCACAAATAATGCACCTGCTACATTCCCTCTAGGAAACACGACAGTTACTTGGACTGTAACTGATTTAGCAGGAAATAGTAGTCAATGCACTCAAATTGTAACTGTAAATGATGTAACACCTCCTACGATTACTTGTCCTGGAGATATTACTGTAAATGCTGATACTGGACTTTGTACTGCTAGTGGTGTAAACTTAGGCACTCCAACAGTAGATGATAATTGTGGTGTTGGTTACAGTAATGATGCGCCTGCTATTTTCCCTCTAGGTCAAACGGTAGTAACTTGGACAGCTACTGACGGATACAGTAATTCAACAACATGTACTCAAATTGTAACAGTAGTTGACAATGAAGCACCAAATGTAATATGTCAAAGTTTAAGTTTACAGTTAAACCCAATAACAGGTTTAGCAACAATTACTGCTAATGATATAGACAATGGCTCTACGGATAATTGCTCAATTGCAAATATGACATTGTCGCAAACTACTTTTGATTGTAATGACATTGGAACAAATACAGTAACTCTATCTGTAACTGATGGTTCAGGAAACTCTGATTCTTGTACTGCAACGGTAACCATAACTGATGCTTCTCAAGGCGCTTCAGTTTCTATAAGTGCAAACAACAACCCTGTTTGTGCTGGTGAAGCAGTAACTTTTACTGCTACAGCTGTTAATGGTGGAGCAACTCCATCGTATGAATGGTTTGTTAATGGTGGTTCTGTTGGAAACAATAGCAATACTTTTACTACAAGTACACTTACCAACAATGATCAAGTATCAGTTGAAATGACTTCAAGTGTTTCGGTATGTGCTGCAGCAGTGAGTAGTAACACAATTACTATGACTGTTAACCCACTTTTACCTGTAACCTTCAACTTAAACGCATCGGCTAATCCTGCTTGTAATGGAGATAATTTAACCTTTTTTGTAACAGGTTTAACAAATGGAGGCTCTAACCCTTCTTATCAATGGTATGTTAATAGTAACCCTGTTGGAACAAATACCAACTCTTATAGTTCCTCAGCCATTAATAATGGAGATATCATCTCAGTTTCTGTGACATCAAACGCTACATGTGCTACTCCTATACCTGCTACTGAAAGTTTAACAATGGTGATAAATCCTATTCCTAGTGTAACAGGGTTAGCCAATGGAAGTGCAACAAATATAACTATATGTGAAGGCGATTCTTTAACCTTAACTGGAAACGGAGCAACAACCTATACTTGGAGCAACGGAATACCTAATGGAGTACCTTTTACACCGAGTGTTGGCACACATACTTATACTGTCACAGGTTCTTCAAATGGTTGCTCTAATATGGACTCCATAACTGTAACAGTTAATCCAAACGCTTCAATAACTCTACTTTCAGCTAGTGCTGACCAAAGTGTTTGTCGTACTGGCGGAAACCCCATTGGAACTGTAGAAAATATAAATTTCAATATTTCCAATGCATCATCTGTTACAGTAACAGGTTTACCTACTGGTGTCAATTACAGCTATAATTCAACTACTGGCAATTTAGTTATTAATGGAAACCCAAATAATGGTTTAAGTGGGGAGTTTAATTATACCATAACTGCAAACAACAGCTGTAATACTACAACTACTAATGGTACCATAACCGTTTATTATGGTACGCCTGCTAGACCTAGTCAGATTAATGGACCTAGCTCATTTTTATGCCCCATTAATACGGCTATATATTATGTTGCTGACGACCCAAATGTAGAGACATACAATTGGACAGTCCCTGGATCAATGCTTATAACAAATGGTCAAGGCACCAATCAAATAGAAGTAGATATAATTGGAGCTTCCGTACTTTCAAATATAACTGTGACAGCAAGTAATGCCTGTGGCACTTCCCAACCTCGCAATTTAGGTGTGGTGGTTAGCTATTCATCTAATGATATTGATGCTGGTCCAGATATTTATGTATGCGAAGGCACCCCTATCGTTACCATGGATGGAGATGTAGGCGCCATTCAACCCTACGAATGGGAATGGAGTGACAATGGCGCAGGTGGAAGTTTCTCTACTACAGGAACTTATGACCCACCACCATATACTGTTTGGGATATTTGTTGGGCTGGTCCATTTCCTTATCCATGCTCTACCACTATAGATCCTCCGACTAGACCATTATACGCTACAAACAGCACCTATACACTTCCTCCTAGTTCACAAGCAGGAGATGTAATCACCATAAGTTTAATATCAAACAATGTTTGGAATCCGTTGTGTGACCCTATTGTAAGCACAATGCAAGTTTATGTCTTAGAAAACCCTACAGCTAGTATTATCAATCCAGCTACAATATGCCAAGGAGAAGAGGTAATAGTAACTGGAACACCTAACACTACTGTATCCTATAACTTTAATAGTAATCCAGCAGGCACTTTTAATATTGGAGCTAGTGGCACAGTAACATTCCCTGGACTTGGTGCAGGAACTTATACCCTAACCAACATTCAGTATACAAGTGCACCTAATAGTAATGGTGTTGGTTGCGTCAATGCACTTTCAGAAAGTGTTATTGTTAACGAGCCTATTTCAGTGACTGCTCCTAACGATATTACAATTTGTGAAGGAGAAACCGTTAACCTTTCTTCAACTACTTATTCAGGAACAAACGCTGTAGTAACATGGACAACTTCTGGATCAGGTAACTTTTCTGGTAACACATATACACCAAGTGCTGGTGATATCTTTAATGGTTCTGTAACACTTACAGCAATAAACACACCTAGTGATGGAATATGTCCTAGCGATAGCGATACCATGGTAGTTACAATAAATCCTTTAGCTACAGTGTATGCTGGTGTTGATCAAACGATATGTGAAGGAGATTCTGTAACGCTATCTTCAGCTTCTTATGGAGGAAGTGCTACTTCTGCTTCTTGGAGTACAGCAGGTGATGGTGGCTTTGTTGGCAACATATATACTCCTGGAGCTTCTGACATAACAAACGGAAGTGTAGTGCTTACCTATACCACAAATAATCCTAGTGGACCTTGTGGTTCAGCAAGCGACACTGTAACTATAACGATTAATCAAGCGGCTACTGTTGATGCAGGAAACGATGTAACCATTTGTGAAGGAGATGTTGTAAACTTATCTTCTGCTAACTATAGTGGAAGTGCTACTTCAGCTACTTGGAGCACATCAGGAACTGGTAACTTCTCTGGTAGTATCTATACTCCAAGTGCAGCTGATATAGCCAATGGTTCAGTTACTTTAACTTATACTACTGACAATCCTCCAGGACCTTGTGGCGTAGCAGTAGACTCAAAAGTTGTTACTATCAACCCTTTACCTGTAGTTGATGCAGGTACTAACCAAGCCATTTGTGAAACAAGTGGCAGCATTAACCTTAACGCAACCTTAGGAGGAAGCACAACTGCTACTTGGTCTTCATCTGGTGATGGAACTTTCAATAACAACAATCCTAATGCTATTTATACGTTAGGAGCTAATGATATTACTAATGGCAGTGTAACATTGACTTATACAACAAATTCAGCCATGGCTCCTTGTAGTAACACATCTGACTCTGTTACCTATACCATAGTTCCATTTACAACAGCATCAGCATCTATTGCGGTTCCTGCTACTGGATGTACTGCTCAAATTACTTTATCAGGAAACGGTTCTGGTCAATGGTCAGCAACTTCAAGTACTGGACATAGTTTTAGTTTTTCTAACGTAAATGACCCTAATGCTACATTTATAGGTGAAAGTGGTGGCACTTACAGTATTACATGGACTATTACAAATCCTTCTCCTTGTGGTAATTCACAAGCCACTTTGGCTAATATTAGTTTCCCTAACTGTGGTAATAATATTGATTTTGATGGTATTGATGATACAGTTTCATTCAATGATAATTTTGATCTTAACGGTCCTTTCAGTATAGAAATTTGGGTAAAACCAAATGCACTTGGAACCATCAAGACTATTTATTCTAAAAGGAATGCGCTTAACTTAAGTACTGGTTTTGATTTAAGATTAGTAAATAATACACTATCGTTTAGATGGAATGGTGGCGGACAAGTTTCTGCAACTGGATTAACCACTAACAGATGGTATCATACAGCTGTTACATTTGATGGTTCAACATATAGGCTTTATGTAGATGGTGTAGAAATAAACAGTAACACAGGTGGTGCTCCTAATGCAAACAACAGAAGATTTTTATTAGGCGCAATGGACAGAAACACTAACATGCCAACTAACCATTTTAACGGTTGGTTAGATGAATTACGTATTTGGAATACAGCACTTACAGCTACCCAAATTCGTGAAATGATGAATCAAGAAATTGAGCAAAATGGTGCAAATGTTAGAGGTTCTGTTTTAGGTTTAGATATTGCTGGATTAACTTGGGCAAATCTTGATGCTTATTATCAAATGAATCAAGCCTTTGATGTTACTGGAGGGCTATTAAATGCAAACCTTGGCGGAATTAATGGTAATTTATTGAACATAAACTCAACGCAGCAAGAAACTTCTCCTCTTCCTTATGTAAGTAATCAAAACGGAACTTGGAACAATCAAAACACATGGTTAAATGGTACTGTACAACAAGTTCCTAACACCAATGGTATTAATGGAACTTCAGTAAACTGGAATATTGTAAGAACTCAGCATGATGTAACGTCAGGAAATAGAGCAACTACTGTTTTAGGTTTACTTGTTGACGCTAACAGATATAGCATTACCAATGACCAACAGCTAAACGTTAGCAAATATTTAAAAATTGATGGTGTACTGGATTTAGTTGGTGAGTCTCAGTTATTACAACCGAATAATAGTATTGTTGACTATACAGGCATTGGACGATTAGAACGTGATCAAGAAGGAACAAGTAACCTATACAATTATAATTATTGGGGAAGCCCTGTAAGTACATTAGGCGCTAGTAACTCTAGAACGTATGCTATTGGAAGTATTCTTTACGATGGCAACAATCCTGTGAGTTGGACTACAGGCTATGATGCTAATGGAGCAACTAACCCTGTTACATTAAGTAGCAATTGGTTATATAATTTCCTAAATGGTGCTATCAATGATTACAGCTCTTGGATATCTATTAATCCCACATCCAATGTAAATGTAGGACTTGGATTTACCTTAAAAGGTAGTGGAGCTGCAACACCAAATCAAACTTACACCTTTAGAGGACAACCAAACAATGGTACTATTACTCACTCAATAAGTGGATTAAATCTTGCTTTAGTTGGTAACCCTTATCCTTCAGCAATAGATGCAAATACTTTTATTGATGATAATGGACCTCTTGGAAGCAGTACATTATTAGATGGCGCACTTATATTTTGGGAGCAAGCTCCATCTAACAACTCGCATTACTTATCTGAATATGAAGGAGTTTACGCATACTACACTAAATTAGGTGGTGTACCATCTGTAACACCTCCTGAAATTAATGGCTCAGGTAATACAGGAAAAATACCACAAAGATATGTACCAGTTGGTCAAGGTTTCTTTGTACTAGCTGATGCTGATGGTGGTACTATTACTTTTAATAACTCTCAGCGTACTTTTGTTAAAGAAACAAGTGGAGCTTCTGTATTTATGAGGTCAAACGGACTTAATTTAAACTCTGAAAACAGTGAAAGTGAAGCATACAATGATGGTATTAAACGCTTAAGATTAAAAGTAACAACCTCTGAAAATGCTGGTAGACATTTATTGTTAGGTTTTACTCCTAATAATGAAGCTACTGATGGTGTTGACTATGGATATGATGCGCAAAATAGAGATCAACTAACCAATGATGCTTCTTGGAGTATAGAAGATAACAATTATATTATTCAAGGTGTTGGCGAGTTTGATGAACTAAACACATATCCTCTTAATATCCATCTAAGCGATCAAGGAAATGTAAGCATCTCATTAACTGATTTAGAAAATTTTGATGAAGACATTGATGTTTTTGTATATGACAGTACTGAAGATAGTTATACTCAAATCAACTACAGTAACTTTAACATTAACCTTGAAGCAGGTGATTATAATGGTAGGTTTAATATTGTATTTGTCGAAGACAATTCACTATCAGTAATTGATACTCAACTTAAAGATATTACTGTAAATTATTTACATAACTCTAATGAGTTATACATTAAAACACCTTCGTCAATCAATGCTAAGCAAATTTATATGATAAATATTGCTGGACAGGTTGTAAAATCATGGAATATGACTAACCTTCCTCTTTCTGATGAACTAAGAATTCCTGTAAAGAACATTTCTGAAGGAAACTATGTAGTAAAAATTGAAACAAATACTAGTTCATACAGTAAAAAAGTTATTGTTAAGTACTAGTTAAAGCACCAAATTTTTAAGTTATTCAAAAAGAGCAAGATATCTTGCTCTTTTTTTATTTTCATGTATTTCGTCGATTTTTTGTGCGTTTAATAGATAAAACTGATTATTTCTTATATATTAGCCTGCAACTAAACATATTATGTTCATTTAACCCCAAATCAAATGAATAAAACTACCTACTTAACACTGCTTGTGTTATTACTAAGCATTGCTGTATTTGCTAATACCAATAGCCAAAACACTAGCAACCAAGAAACTCAATCTAGCACTATACAACGTGTTAGAGTAGACTTTATCACTCCATTAGGTTATACCAGACACCTTTTATTAGGTTTTACTTCTGATAATTCAGCTACTGATGATGTTGATTACGGTTATGATGCCTTAAACATTGAAAACCTTCCCGATGATTTAAGTTGGAGAATTAATGATCAAAACTATATCATTCAAGGTGTAGGCGAGTTTGATATTTCAAAACAATATCCGCTAGGGATGTTTTTGAGCAACTCAGGCGAAGTCCAAATTGCATTGAATTCTCTAGAGAATTTTGAAACCGAAATAGACGTGTATGTATATGATTCCTATTTAAATACCTTTACCTCAATTAATGATAGCAACTATATAAACTCACTTTACAGTGGAGAATACTTAAACAGGTATCATATAACTTTCACCAACGACCTCTCTTTAATCAACTTTGCCAATAGCTCAGCACAATTATCTATTGATGAGTTTGGGTTAGAATCTGCTAGTATTAGATACATAAAAAACACTTCTCAAATTAATGTTGATACACAAAACTCAACCACAATTAACTCATTAAAAGTTTATAGTATTAATGGTCAACTACTTTTTGAAAAGCAAAACATTTTCTCTTCTAGCTTTAAAACTACAATTAACAATATACAATCTAGTACAGTAATTGTACAGATTGAAAACAACAATAAAGCATCTCTTAGTAAACTATTATTGGTGCATTAAAACGTAATCGAAATACTACGAATTAATTAAAAAATTACACTTTATCGGATTTTTTTGCATTTTATGGATGTTTTTTAAAAATTAATTATATATTAGCGCCCTAATAATTCATTAAACACTTAAAACTGATGAAAAAGACTACCCTTCTACTTGTAACGCTACTTTGTTTAGCATGCATAAATGCCAAAGCGCAAACTAGCTTAGAAAAAGCCGAACAATATTTAGATTCGAAAAAAGAAGTTTATTTTGATTTTAAAATAGAAGATGTTTCTGAACTTCAAGAGTTCACAGATAAATTATCTATACTTAATTATGACCCTTCTACTAAAACAGTTTATGCTTGGGCTAATACACAACAATTCAACTTATTTTTAGAAAGAAACCTTAGTTTCAATGTAAACGCAGTAGACAATGAAGCCTATGGTATAGTTATGAGTAATCAGGTAAATACTGTAAACTCGACTGAAGGTTCATACCCATTAACTTTTCCTTTAACTTATTACCCAACTTACGCAGACTATGAAGCTCAAATGTATGCGTTTGCTACAATGCATCCTGATATTTGTGAATTAGTTGATATTGGCGGAACCACTGAAGGTGTAGGTGGTGGAGACAAGCGCTTACTATTTATTAAACTATCTGACAACATCGCTACTGAAGAAGCTGAGCCAAAATTAATGTACACCTCCTCAATGCATGGTGATGAGATTACTGGTTATCCTTTAATGTTAGATTTAATTGATTATTTTATAACTGCTTATAAAACACCATCACACCCAGATAATGCTAGAATTACAAGTCTTATCAATAACTCTGAAATATGGATAAATCCAATGGCAAATCCAGATGGAACATATTACAATAGTGCTTCTAACACATCAGTTGTAAATTCACGTCGAGCAAACGCTAATAATGTGGACTTAAATAGAAACTATCCAGATAATGTTGCAGGAGCTCATCCTGATGGAGAAGAATATCAAATTGAAACCCAACATTTTTTAGCTTTAGCAGAAGATAATCATTTTGTGCTTTCAGCTAATTTTCATGGTGGAACCGAAGTTGTTAACTATCCTTTTGACAATACGCATACAGATCATGCTGATAGCGATTGGTTTTTCTTAGTAAGTAAAGAGTACGCTGTAAACTGTCAAAACAATAGTCCTTCTGGATATATGGACGCTACATATAGCAACTATCAATGGCCAGGAGTTACAGAAGGTGCTGATTGGTATCAAGTATATGGTGGTCGTCAAGATTACATGAACTTTTACAAACAGTGTAAAGAAGTAACTATTGAGCTTTCAAATACTAAAGTGATACCTGCATCACAATTAGATGATCACTGGGATTATAACCGTGAAGCTTTAATTGAATATTTAATACAAGGAACTTACGGTTTTCAAGGATTTGTAAAAGACGCTGTGTCTAATAACCCAGTAGAAGCAACAGTTACACTAGTTGGTCA
>NZ_JBNWKB010000032.1:0-7248 GCF_050509525.1 Gaetbulibacter sp. PBL-D1
TCTATATCTGAAGTCGTGATGCTTCCGTTTCCTGAGGCATCTAATACAACTGTTGCATTCTGACAAACTGCTGTTGGTGCTGTGTTATCCTGAACAGTTACTGTTGCACTACAGGTCGATACGTTTCCGTTATTGTCTGTTACTGTTAACGTTACCGTGTTGGCTCCTACATTGGAACAGTCAAAACTCGTTTGGTCTAATGACATACTTGCTATTCCACAGGCATCGTTTGATCCATTATCTATATCTGAAGTCGTGATGCTTCCGTTTCCTGAGGCATCTAATACAACTGTTGCATTCTGACAAATTGCTATTGGTGCTACATTATCTTCTACTGTTACTGTTGCACTACAAGTCGATACGTTTCCGTTATTGTCTGTTACTGTTAACGTTACTGTGTTGGCTCCTACATTAGAACAGTCAAAACTCGTTTGGTCTAATGACAAGCTTGCTATTCCGCAAGCATCGTTTGATCCATTGTCTATATCTGAAGTCGTGATGCTTCCGTTTCCTGAGGCATCTAATACAACTGTTGCATTCTGACAAACTGCTGTTGGTGCTGTGTTATCCTGAACAGTTACTGTTGCACTACAGGTCGATACGTTTCCATTATTGTCAGTAACTGTTAGTGTTACTGTGTTGGCTCCTACATCAGAACAGTCAAAACTCGTTTGGTCTAATGACATACTTGCTATTCCGCAGGCATCGTTTGATCCATTGTCAATATCTGAAGTCGTGATGCTTCCGTTTCCTGAGGCATCTAATACAACTGTTGCATTCTGACAAACTGCTGTTGGTGCTGTGTTATCTTCTACTGTTACTGTTGCACTACAAGTCGATACGTTTCCGTTATTGTCTGTTACTGTTAACGTTACTGTGTTAGCACCTATATTAGTACAATCAAAACTCGTTTGGTCTAATGACAAGCTTGCTATTCCACAGGCATCGTTTGATCCATTGTCTATATCTGAAGTCGTGATGCTTCCGTTTCCTGAGGCGTCTAATACAACTGTTGCATTCTGACAAACTGCTGTTGGTGCTGTGTTATCCTGAACGGTTACTGTTGCGCTACAGGTCGATACGCTTCCGTTATTATCTGTTACTGTTAACGTTACTGTGTTGGCTCCTACATTGGAACAGTCAAATGTGTTTGGTGACACACTCATCGATGCTATCCCAAAATCATCGGTACTGCCTCCATCTACATTAGCTGCTGAAATAGAAACATTACCAGAGCTATCAAGTTGAGCAACATAATTTGTACAGATAGCGATTGGAGGATCATCTACTCTAAAGCTAGATCTATAATAGTTACTTGCATTATCAGCAAAGTGAGTTCCTGATCCTCCTCCATTATCAGTCCATGTATAATTTGATGTCGTATAAACTTCAAAATAGTAATCTCCAGAAGCTAGTCCATTGACAATATTAATGGTCTGAGTATTATCTTCCCATGTTTGTCGAGAATCAGCAAATGGAGCTAAATTAGACTCACAATTAGGGTTATCTTCTTGGTTTATAACATTAATAGTCGAAAAAGAATTAAAACCAGTAGGCATATCGGATTGTAAGTATATTCTATAATGCAGGGTAGCATTTAATATATCATCCGTATTACATTTATCGGTTTTGTTTTGAAAACCTTTTAGGATTAAATCATTACCTATGCTAAAAATACCTAAGTCAAAATTATTAAAATCATCATTTCCTGTTGTAGCTTGTAAATCATAGTATTTACCTGATGGAGTTCCATCTTCGATGATAATATAGCTTTCATAAATACCTGACTGAGACTTCACGTTTTGACATATGAAGGTAAAGAAGAAAAGTAAAGCTAATTTTAAGTATCTTTTTCTCATAAATCTGTTGTTAATTAGAAAAAATAACAAGCAGCACTATCAGAGGGAAGAAATGATGCTAATAGTTTAAATACTACCAAATTAAATTTAATGGTAGACAGTAAAAATATCTTTACTCCCTGATTTTTAAGAATTTAATCGATAAAACGCAAAAAACAACTTCCAACGTTGGTTTTCAAGCAATTATCAATAATTAAAATTAGCTTCACAGCTATACTTTAACAAGTTTCCACTTGCCTTTTTTAAACCAGATAATTCCTATAACTGCTATTAAAACTTCAGCAGCTGTAATGGATGCAAAAACACCTATTGGACCAAAATCTAGAGTAATTGCTGTGAGGTAAGCAAATGGTAATTGAAATAACCAAAAACAAACAAAATTGATATAAGTTGGTGTTTTGGTATCTCCTGCTCCATTAAATGATTGAATAACCACCATACCATATGCGTAAAATATATAACCAGCTGCCAAAACACGTAAACATAGACTACCATATTTTACAACATCAGGCTGCGTATTGAATAATTCAATGATATGAGTAGCAAATACTAAATAAATAAGGGACACTAAGCCCATGAAATAAGCTGTATAGCGTCCTGTTTTCCAAACGGATTGTTCTGCTCTATCAGGTTTTTGAGCTCCAAGATTTTGACCTACCAATGTAGCAGCAGCATTACTCATTCCCCAAGCAGGCATTAGTGTAAACATCATTACACGAATAGCAATGGTATAGCCTGCTAAAACTTCGCTACCAAATTCGCTCATAATTCGCATTAAAAACACCCAACTAGATGTACCTATTAAGAATTGACCAATTCCACCAAGAGAGACTTTTATAAGGTTGAACATGACACCTATTCGTACGACTAAATCCTTAATACCAATCTTAATTTTGCTATAACCATAAAATAAGATTACCAGTTGAAATAATACTGCTGTCCCTCTTCCTATTGTGGTTGCTATTGCTGCTCCTTCTACTCCAAAAGCAGGAATTGGTCCAAAACCAAAAATAAACATAGGGTCGAGGATAATGTTTAATCCGTTAGAGAGAATTAATGTCCACATGGCTACAGAGGCGTTTCCTGCTCCTCTAAAAATGGCATTAATAAGAAACAATAACATAATGGTTATGTTACCTCCTAACAAAACTTGAGTATAACCATAACCTTCAGCAATGAGATCTGGTTCTGCTCCCATAAGCTGTAAAATTTCTTTAGGATACAGAATTCCAATACCGCTAATAAGTATTGATACTGCTATACCAAGAATAATGACTTGAACCGCAGCTTGCGAAGCGCCTTTTATATTTTTTTCACCAACACGTCTTGCTACAACTGCTGTGGCTGCCATACTTAATCCTATAGCTACTGCATACACTAAGGTAATAACCGATTCGGTTAAACCAATAGTAGCTACTGCATTGACACTTACTTTAGAGACATACATAATATCTACCAAAGCAAAAATAGACTCCATGAGCATTTCAAGAATCATTGGAATTGATAACATGAAAACTGCTCTTCGAATACTGCCTGAGGTAAATTCTTGTTCTTTACCTGTTACAGCTATTTTAAAATATTTAAGGAATTGTTTAAGGGTAATTTTGTTTGATTGCATTTTTAATACTTTTAAATGTAAAAACTAGTCTAAGCCACTTAAGTTTAGACAAATTAAAAGCCGAAAAAGAACTTCAGCGTTATCCTGTTTTTAAATTTATGCAATCATAATACCGCAAATATGCACAAAATTTTTGAAACTACAACCCTATTTTGACTCAATCCAGCTAATTACAGACTCGTCTGTTGGCAATGTTCTCGGAGAAATAACCTTTGCTAAATGTCCATTTTCGTCGATAAGATATTTTTGAAAGTTCCAGGCAACTTCAGAATCTTCCAACCCATTTTTAGACTTTTCAGTTAAAAACGTATACACTTCATGCATGTCATCTCCTTTTACTGAAATCTTACCCATCATAGGAAATGTTACGCCATAATTTTGTTTACAAAACGATGCAATTTCAGTATTGGTTCCTGGTTCCTGTCCTCCAAAATTGTTTGCAGGAAACCCTACAATTGTAAAGTTTTTATCTTTAAATGTTTCATACAACTCTTGTAGCTGCTCGTATTGTGGCGTTAAACCACACTCACTTGCTGTATTAACAACCATAATTTTTTTTCCTTTTAAAGTTGAAAAATCAAAATCGTCTCCATAAAGATCTTTTACTGTAAATTGATAGATGTTTTCTTTTTCCATGTTTGTTTTTGATGTTTCTAAACTAGTTGATGCTACTTCGTTTGTTGTTTCTTTTTTTTCTTTACAGCTACAAACTATAACCGCAAAAATTAGTAATGCTATCTTTTTCAAAAGTTCAAATTTTTAGTAATTAATGTTGACCGTTTAAGTTAACTCTCTTTTTCTCTATAAAGGTAAAGTTTTTTTAGTTTCAAGAGTCAACACCTAGTCTTTTAACCTAGATTTTAACAGCTTGTTTTGTTCTTCCATTAAAACAGTCAAGTTTGTTAACAGTTCAATATCCTTAGGAGTTGCAACTGTTTTATCATTAGTATCATGCGATTTGTTTCTTAATCGGTTTAAGAACTTAACTACCACAAACACCGTAAAACCTATAATAAGAAAATCTAAAAAGGCTTCGCCAAAAGCACCATAGCCAATAGCAACCTCATCGGTTATTATAGTTCCTGAAGTATCCTTAACTGCTTCTTTTAAAATTATGCTTTTATTCTGAAAATTAATTCCGCCAGAAAGCAATGATAATGGTGGCATAAATACTTTCTTTACCAAAACATCTATAACTTTGTTAAACGATGCTCCTATAATGATTCCTATTGCCATATCCATCATATTTCCTTTTACAGCAAACTCTTTAAACTCTTTTATAATTTTCATTTATCTTAAATTTTAAATACTGACCGCTAAGATAATTAGATATGGTTTTACTTTTATCTATATCTTTTCAAAAACAGATAATTTATTTTATCTGATTATTAGCAGATATTTTAAATTATCCTATATTTAGCAGATAATTTTGTTTTTCTGATTAAAAAATCATAGATTTGATTATAGACATTGAAAAAAATGACAAGTATTTTAACAGGTGATATTATAAATTCTAGAGAGAGCGCACCAAATGAATGGTTAACTGCACTTAAAGAGACTTTGAGCACTTACGGAAAACAGCCAGTAGCTTGGGAAATATACAGAGGTGATAGTTTTCAACTAGAAGTTGTTCCTGAACAAGCTCTTGAAGCTGCAACTTTAATAAAAGCCACTATAAAAACTTTTAAAGCTATTGATGTTAGAATTGCTATTGGTTTAGGCGAAAAAACATACACTTCGGATAAAATAACTGAGTCTAATGGTAGTGCATTTATTAATTCTGGAGAGTGTTTTGAAACTATGAAAAATAGTACGCTTGCGTTAAAATCTGAACATGAAGATTTTGATACTACCCTAAACCTTATGTTAGAGCTTGCTCAATTAACCATGAATAGTTGGAGCCCTACGTCTTCTAAAATTATTAAAGCATCACTCAACAATCCAGAACTGAACCAAAAGCAGATTGCTAAATTGCTAGGTAAGTCGCAAAGTAATATTAGCGAAGGGCTTAAACGTGGTGGATTTGATGAAATTTCAAAAATGCTAACCTATTATAAAACCCGAGTTGTAAACAACTTATGAGAAAAGAACAACTAATTAGTTTAAAAATTATACTCACATTAATATTTTCGTTCCATTTTTTTAGTTGCAAGAATGAAAAAATCAATAAAAACACGCAATTTAGTTATTACGATAACACAAATAACCTAGTCTTTAAAAAAACAGTAAACTTTGAAGAATTTGATAGTATCTATTATTTCTATAAAAATGAATCGATTTTTAAAAAAGGAAAACAAAATAAAAATGGAGAGAAAATTGGAAAATGGATGTTGTATGATCAAACATCTAAGTTAAGAGAGATAAGAGAATATTTCTGTATAAAGGGCAAATCTGAAATTAACAGAAATTGGTATCTAGATAAAAACGAAGACACAATTGCTTACAATAAAGAAAATAATGTATACAATCAGAAAGAGTTTATTAGTGGCACATTAGGTCATAGAAATACAAGTTATGACAAGTTTACCTTTTTAACAAAGGATGCTATTTCTATTTCTGATTATTATTTTGGTTACGCATACTGTGGTTCACCTTTACTTAGAGAATATGATTCAAAAATTAAAGTCATTGTAGATAACACTTATACTTTAACCAAAGATTTCTCTAATATAGAGTTAGTAAAATTGGACACATTTCAACATGCGAAAATTGATACAATCCATAATGCCGATTTTGGTGATTATGATTTGAATAAAGTAGCCGCATTTAGTGGAAAATTCAAAACAACTGGTAAAAAAACGATAAGAGGACTAATGATTGAATATACAAATGATTTTATCACTAAAGATAGTGTTAAAGCATATGCTGAGTCTCGAACTTATTTTGAGAAAGAAATTTTTGTAAAGAATCCAAATAATAATTAAACAGTTTACAACTATGTGTATAATTAATTGCTGCTAAATTTCTAAGATGAAAATTCAATCTTATTAATGCTTTTTCCGCTACAATGGAAAAGAACCCAAATCCTTTTCGCGCAAAAAAATTACACACTAATACATTAAAACACTATGATATCTTTATTTATAAAACTAGTACTTGCTCATATTGTTGGAGACTTTTTGTTACAACCAGAAAAATGGGTAAAGCATAAAGAAAAATTTAAACACAAATCCAAGTACTTGTATTGGCATATCCTAGTACACTTAATTGCGTTGGTTATTGTACTTCAATTCAATTTTAAATATTGGCTAGGACTATTGATAGTATTAATAAGCCATTATGGTATAGATGTGATAAAACTAAACCTAAAAAACAAACTGAATACACGTTTACTGTTTGGGTTAGATCAATTGGCACACCTTTTAGTAATTGCATTGGTTGTAAACATTTATGAACCTTACAGCATAAACACAGACAGCTTTTTCTCTAGTCAATTTTTATTGTTTGTTACAGGTTTGTTAGGTGTTACTGTGGTTTCATCGGTAATTATGAAAACACTAATTTCTAAATGGCAACTAGAAGAAGACCTTAAAGGTGAGTCTTTAGAAAATGCAGGAGCATACATAGGTATGCTCGAGCGTTTATTTGTTTTTGCCTTTATAGTAATGGATTATTGGGAAGGCATTGGGTTTTTAATTGCTGCCAAATCTGTTTTCAGGTTTGGAGATCTTTCAAAAGCTAAAGACCGTAAACTTACCGAATATATTCTTATAGGAACGCTTCTTAGTTTTGGTCTTGCTATTGCGTTTGGTATGGCTTATAAGTATATTT
>NZ_JBNWKB010000033.1:0-5439 GCF_050509525.1 Gaetbulibacter sp. PBL-D1
CTAAAATAGCATATCACAAGCTTTTTTAGTACGTTTGTTGTTCTCAATTTTAGTAGCTTTTTAATTGAAAATTACAGAACAAATAAAACAACCTATTGCTTATGAAATGGATCTTTTCGAAGAAAAGTTCCGTTTGTCAATGTCTTCTAAGGTTGCATTACTCAACAGAATTACACACTACATTGTTAATAGAAAAGGGAAGCAAATGCGACCTATGTTTGTGTTTCTGGTAGCTAAAATGATTAAAAATGGCGAAGTTAGTGAGCGAACTTATAGAGGTGCTTCGGTAATTGAATTGATTCATACTGCTACTTTAGTGCATGACGATGTTGTTGATGATAGTAATAGACGTAGAGGATTCTTTTCTATAAATGCACTTTGGAAAAATAAAATTGCAGTACTTATAGGTGATTTTTTATTGTCTAAAGGATTGTTGCTGTCAATTGATAATAATGATTTTGATTTACTTAAAATTATTTCAGTAGCTGTTCGAGAAATGAGCGAAGGTGAGTTGCTCCAAATTGAAAAAGCGAGACAGCTTGATATTACTGAAGACGTCTATTACGAGATTATCCGTCAAAAAACAGCAACACTTATTGCGGCTTGTTGCAGTTTAGGTGCAGCTTCGGTAAAACCAAATTCACCCGAAGTAGAAACCATGCGAAAATTTGGTGAGCTTATTGGGATGGCATTTCAAATTAAAGATGATTTGTTCGATTATGGAGATGAAGCTATCGGTAAGCCTACAGGAATCGATATTAAAGAGCAAAAAATGACTTTGCCACTCATTTATGTGCTCAACAACAGTTCAGATAAGGAAAGAAAATGGTTAATAAACTCCATCAAAAATCATAACAAAAACACAAAGCGTGTTAAAGAGGTTATAGCTTTTGTTAAAGCTAATGGAGGATTGGAATATGCAATTGATAAAATGAAACAGTTTCAAACAGAAGCACTTCAAATTCTTGATGCATACCCAAAATCTGAATTTAAAGATTCACTAGAACTTATGGTGAATTACGTGATTGACAGAAAAAAATAATTTTTTTTTCATACTTCAGGCAACCGTTTAAAAAAAACTTTCGTCTTTATAAATAGAAGACCTTATGAAAGCTATTTTGAAAGTTATTCAATTGCATAATAATAACACTGAACTTATCAGTAAAGCTGCGAAAAACAATCGCGAGGCGCAACATGTGTTGTACGAAATACATGCGCCTAAAATGTTGAGTGTTTGCAGGTATTATATAAAAGATGTTCAAAAAGCTGAAGAGGTAATGCTAAATGGGTTTTTTAAAGCGTTTACAAATTTAAAGAGTTTTAAAAATCTGGGAAGTTTTGAAGGTTGGCTGAGAAAAATAATGGTACGAGAAGCAATATCATTTTTAAGACAGCAAAAGCAAATTGAGTTTTCGGTAGAAGAGGTAACAATGCCTCACGATTATGCAAATAATATCAATACCGAAATTGAAATGGCTGAATTACAACAATTGATTGATGAATTGCCAGAAGGTTATAAAATGGTTTTTGTAATGTATGCTATAGAAGGTTATAAGCACCAAGAAATTGCAGAACTATTAAATATATCAGAAGGAACATCAAAATCGCAACTCTTCAAAGCAAGACAAATGCTTCAAGAAAACATTAAAAAATTAAACACATCTAGTTATGGCACCAATTAAGTTTGAGGAAAATCTTAAGGAGAAGATTGAGGAGCGTACTATACAGCCATCTGAGGCAAGTTGGGATGTTTTGGCAAAACGTTTAGATAATCAAGATAAAAGAAAACCCAAAACGGTATATTTTTGGGTTGGTATTGCAGCAAGCATTGTAGGTGTTGCTTTAGTAACGACATTGTTTTTTAATAATTCAGAATTAGAAAACAGCACACCAGCAATTGTAGATACTGAAACTAAAGAAGAACAATTAAAAGAAGAAGTTTTAAATCCTGTTGAAAACCAAAAAGAAGAAAATACTGTTGCTGTAGAACAAGTTGAAGACATTAAAAAATCAACTAAAAAAACAATTTCTACCCCAAAAAATGGAGCAGTGGTGCCAAAATCAACAAGAATTGTAAGTCCTAATACAACGGTTACAATTAAAGAAGCTGTGGCTGCAACCACTACTAAAGAGCAAGAAAAAGTTAAGCACTTAGAGACTCCTTTAAACTCATTAGAGTTTGAAAAAGCTAAAATAAACGATGTAGTTGACGAAATAAAAAAGCTCAACCTCGAAGATGTTACAGTTAGTAATGCCGAAATTGATTCGCTTTTAAAACAAGCAGAACGAGAAATACTTAAAAACAGATTATACAACGAAACCACAAGAACGGTAAGTGCTGATGCTTTACTTCAAGACGTTGAAGATGAGCTAGAGCAATCGTTTAGAGCAAAAGTATTTGATGCTCTTAAAAATAGTTTCGACACAGTAAAAACTGCAGTTGCTGAACGAAATCATTAACACTTAAAAAGAAACATTAATCACAAAACGAACAGTTATGAACACTATTACAAAATGCGTAGTGCTAGTAATCTTATGCCTAGTTGTAGGTAAAATGAACGCACAAGACACAATTCAAAAGTCTAAAAATCAGTTTAAAATTGAGAGCCTTGATGAGTTAAAGAAAAAAATTGAAGAAGAAGAACGCGAGTATCTTAAAAAAGAAGTTGAGGCTATAAATCTTCGATTGGAAAATGGCGAAATCACTCAAGAAAAAGCCGATGCGCTTAAAAAAGAAGTAGCCAAAAAGCGTGCGCTAAATATTGAAAATCGTATTGCAATTATAGATAACAAAATAGAGTTGCTAAAGCGTAACGAAATAGGTTATGATAATTTGGACGACGATAAAGGAGACTATTTCGGATTCAGTTTTGGAGGTGATGGCGAAAGCTTTGCAGGTTTTAGAATAAAGAACAGAAAAAAGTTCCGAAAATACGACAAACGCACAACTAGCGATCTTGTGTTTGCAGCAGGTTTTAACAACGCTATTGGTGACGGACAAAAAATAGGTGATGAATACGGTTTTATGAACTCAGGATTTGTAGAGTTAGGTTGGGCTTGGAAAACCAGAGTATTTAAAAACTCAAATGCCTTACGTTTAAAGTACGGATTCTCTTTTCAGTGGAACAAACTATCACCTAAAGATGATAAATACTTTGTGCAAGATGGTAACGTAACTACATTAGAGGAGTTTCCGTATGAGTTAAAAGAGTCTGAATTTAGAGTAACCAATTTGGTAGTGCCAGTGTATTTTGAATTTGGTCCATCTAAAAAAATCGAAAAAGACGATTATTTCCGTTATTCAACACACAACAAATTTAAAATTGGTGTTGGTGCTTACGCAGGATTTAACATTGGTACGCAGCAAAAACTAAGATACAAGCAAGATGGAGATAGAGTAAAAGAAAAAATAAAGCGTAATTACAATACTTCCGATTTTGTATATGGTCTTGGCGCTTATGTTGGTTATGGCAGTATGGGATTGTACATGAAATACGATTTAAACCCTTTATTTAAAGACCAAGCGTTTGACCAACACAATTTATCAATGGGTTTACGCTTTGATTTAGATTAAAACAATTATTTGAGTTAGTAAAAAAGCCTCCTTAACTGGAGGTTTTTTTAATATATGATAATGCTGAAGATTTGGTTTCGTTTAACGGTTTGTGCATGGTTTGTTGCGCTGGTCTGGTTACTAATTTAGCAAATACATACCGAATAGAAAATTTGCAAGGACTTTCAACGAGGAAAATCAGAAGTAATGAATTATACACGGTGTTACCTGTAGTTTTTTATCCGATTAATAATTTTTTAGTCAATTCAGTAGTGAATTCAATCAATAGTTTTTCACCTACTTTTAAGCCTATCTTAAATCCTTTAGCAACTATTTTCCTAATATTATTAATGACTTTTGTTTTGGTTGAAACGTTAATGTTTTTTTTTGTTTCATTAATCAGTTCTATTGATTCCTTAACATCTGAGGTTTGTTTCGGATTCTCTTTTAAAACTCTTTCGGCATTATCCAAAAAGACTAAAATTTTCTTTTGCTGTTCTATAGAAAATGGTTTATAATTTGCGTCTTCATCAATAATTTTAAATTTAGGTCCAATCTCATCAAAATAGGCTTGAGTTATATTATCATCAAACAAAGGGCTTTCTTTATTAGCTTCAAGTAAAATGTTTACCCATTTTTCAAAATGCTCTTTTATGTACGTCAGCACAACTGTTGCCTCTCTTTTGGAAATAGTTTCCTCATTATATGGCAAATATTCTAGGGTATAAGTTGTTTTTCCTGAATTAGTATTGGAGCCAGCATTGATTTTTTTTACTTGAAAATAATAACCACTATTTATATCAACATCTGTAAATATCAACAAAGGTTCGTCTCCAATTTCGATTTCAAATAAACTATCATTATAGTTTGAATACTTATCAAAAAACTTTCTTAATGCTATCGGAATTTTCTTTTTCATATAATTACAGGTAAAATAAAGACATGAATTGTTTTAATAATTTATATCGACTGTTAAACGAAGTTCGGTTTTTTATTTTATAATGTCAAGTTTTTACTCTCAGCTTAAATTTTTTAGACAAGGAGTTTTATAGTACATTTACAGTCTGCAAATTTTTTTCAACGTTGATATCAAAATCTACCATAGAACATGTCTTTGAAACCGCTCGTGTAGAGGAGGTTATTGGTGATTTTGTAACCTTAAAAAAATCAGGCACTAACTTTAAAGGGTTGAGTCCTTTTAGTGACGAGCGTACACCTAGCTTTATGGTGTCACCTGTAAAACAGATCTGGAAAGATTTTAGTAGTGGTAAAGGTGGTAATGTGGTAACGTTTTTGATGGAGCACGAGCATTTCACTTATCCTGAGGCTATAAAATACTTAGCAAAAAAGTATAATATTGACGTTGAAGAAACCGAACAAACCAATGAGCAAAAAGAAGAAGCCAACGAACGTGAAAGCATGTATTTGGTTAGCGAGTTTGCAAATGACTATTTTCAAAAAGTCATGTTTAAAACAGACCAAGGTCAAGCCATTGGATTAAGCTATTTTAAAGAACGTGGATTTACCAACGAAACCATTAAAAAGTTTCAATTAGGATACTCACCAGATGAGTGGCAAGCCTTTACTGATGAGGCTGTAAAAAAAGGCTATCAAATGGAATTCCTCGAAAAAACAGGACTTACCATTGTAAAGGACAATAAAACTTTTGACCGTTTTAAAGGTCGTGTGATGTTTCCTATACATAGCATGAGTGGTCGTGTTTTAGGGTTTGGAGGTAGAATACTAACTAACGATAAAAAAGCTGCAAAATACCTAAACTCGCCAGAGAGTACCATATATCATAAGAGTAAAGTGTTGTATGGTTTGTATCATGCAAAACAAAGTATTGCTAAAGAAGATAATTGCTTTTTGGTTGAAGGTTACAC
>NZ_JBNWKB010000034.1:0-3477 GCF_050509525.1 Gaetbulibacter sp. PBL-D1
GCGTGTTTGATAAATCTAAATACGTTTTTGTTTTAGCTTTATCTTCAATAACATTAAAGTTTTGAATGCTTTCAAGTGCAACACCAATGGTTGCAATAGGTGTTTTGAATTCGTGTGTAATGTTGCTGATGAGATCATTTTTTACTTCAGCTAATTGTTTTTGGTGCTTGATGATTTTAAGTAAATAAAACAAACAGCTTATCACTGCCAGAATTAACAATGTGGAAATTAAAATACCACCAAAAATGCGTTTTAAAATAAGCTTTGTTTGGTTTTCAAAACTTAAATTTAAAGAACTTCCTTTAGGTAATAACGTGGATTTTGAAGCAACGTTTAAAATGTTTTTTGAATCGGTTATTGTGTCTTTTATCTTCTTTGTTTTGTTCCTATTAAAGTCAAGTTTGTAATCAATAGTGATGTTTTTTTGAGATAAGTCAGTAGTTATTAAACTGTCAATTTTTTTAACATCAAGCGTGTCATTTGAAATAGAAATAACAACTTTAGACGTTAGTAACTCAAACCCTTTTACTTTTATAGAGTCTTTTTTTATGTCAATAGAATTCAGTTTTTTGTGATCCCATTTTGCATTTAAAATTGAATCTACATTAGCGCCTCTGTAAATAGAAATACCATCAGTAGTTTCAAGATTAAGGCTATCAAGGTTTTTAAACTTTTTTTGAGTAATATCAATTTGCTTTAAAATGGAGTCAAACTTATGGTCTTCGGCAAAAAAATCGTCTTTATAATCGCTTTCAAAAGCAAATCCAATGGTGGTTTGTTCAGCAAGATTAACATAGTAATCATCAACAGCTTTGTCTAAACTTACCTGAACATCTTTAATAAGCTGTTGCTTGTTGGCTAAATAGTTTTTATAATTCCAATACACTTGTATCGCAATAGTGCTAAGTATTACGGTAACTATGAAGTATAATATTATTCGGTATCTAGAATTATTCATAGGTCAAAAGTAAATGTTAAAGAAGATAAAAACTAATCGGTTAACACACGTTAACACTGGTTAACTTAATACTCATTTGGGTTGGTTTAAGTTTGTAGAGTATTAATCAAAAAACGAACATAAATGAAAACACTAATTACCACGATTACTTTTTTAATT
The DNA here is from genome assembly GCF_050509525.1 of Gaetbulibacter sp. PBL-D1. Taxonomy (NCBI): domain Bacteria; kingdom Pseudomonadati; phylum Bacteroidota; class Flavobacteriia; order Flavobacteriales; family Flavobacteriaceae; genus Gaetbulibacter; species Gaetbulibacter sp. PBL-D1. Next base: position 1,118 of record NZ_JBNWKB010000034.1, read on the forward strand.
GCATTTACATCTTTTAGTCAAATAAAGGAACTACAAAATGCAGATGAAACTTTAGCAACAACAATTCAAAGTATTGAAGTGTCAATAACTATCGATTCTGTTAAAGAGTTGGAAAGCACATTTAATCTTAATGACATAAAAAGTATCGTTGACGATATGAGTCCTGATGAAAACATTTCATTTGAGATAAAATGTAATGGTAAGCCAATATCTAATGGAAAAGAAGCTTCTGCAACTTATAAAATCACTGGAAAAGCAGGAGAGAAAGAAGCATTTTATAACAACATCAATACTATAAAAAAATTAGTAACAGACTATTATAACAATCAATAAATAAGACCATGAAAGATATAGTAAAAGTTTTAATTGCAGTAGTGCTTTTAGCGTCTATAAAAAGTCACGCTCAAGAGTTTACAGGAGTTGCAACCTACAAGTCAAAACGAAAAGTAGATATTAAACTAGACAGTACTCAGGTAAACTCTGAAATGCATCAAAAAATGATGGATATGCTTAAAAAGCAGTTTGAAAAAACGTACATACTTACGTTTAATAAAGAGGAATCGGTTTATAAAGAAGAAGAATCGCTTGGAGCTCCACAACCTGGTGGGATGGAAGTAGTAATGATAAACACAGGAGGAGCAGATGTGCTGTATAAAAACACAAAAGAAGAACGCTACACTAATCAAAATGATGTGTTTGGAAAAATCTTTTTGATAAAAGACGAGCTAAAAAAACTTGATTGGCAATTTGGCTCAGAGACTAAAAACATTGGCGAATACACTTGCTATAAAGCAACCATAACTCGCGAGCGACCAAAAATTGTTGGAGGTATTAGCGTTAATGGTGATAAAGATTTAGATGAAGAAAAAGAACCTGAAATGGAAACCATAACTATTACAGCATGGTATACGCCTCAAATTCCTATAAACAACGGTCCAGGTAACTATTATGGACTTCCAGGTTTAATTCTTGAGGTAAACGATGGATCAGAAACTGTCATTTGTAGTAAAATAGTGCTCAATCCAAAAAATGAAGTTGAAATCACTGAGCCTAAAAAAGGTAAAAAAGTGACTAAAGAAGAGTTTGATAAAATTATGGAAAAGAAAATGGAAGAGATGAAAGAACGTTATAGCCCAAGAAGAGGAAAAGGTGATGGACAAGAGATTGAGATAAGAATAGGAGGTTAGTTTTTATTGGATTTTAACATTTTACAATTAAACTTTCAATTGTTTTAGATGTCTAACAATAGTTAAAACTGTATTTTTAACACAGACTCTTTAGACTTAAAACAATGAAATCAATCTCAATTAAACTTTGTGTTGTATTAATTACACTATTCAGTAACACGCTTTTAGCTCAAGAATTTCAAGGTAAAGCAATCTATCAATCCAAGACTACAGTCGACATGGATAATTTTGGAGGTCGACAAATGAGCGAAGAACAAAAAAAGATGATTACTGAGCGTATGAGAAGCATGCTCGAAAAAACCTTTATACTAACCTTTAATAGAACAGAGTCTACATATAAAGAAGAAGAAAAGCTAGAAACACCAGGTTCAGGAGGAGGTCCATGGAGAGGAATGATGAGTAGTTTTACAGGTGGTCCGCAATACAAAAATGTGAAGGAATCTAAGCTTTTACAAGAACAGGAGTTTTTTGGAAAACAGTTTTTAGTTGTTGATGAGCTTGAAACTCTAGAGTGGAAAATGGAGGGAGAAACCAAGCAAATTGGTCAATACACTTGTTATAAAGCTACAGCTGTAAAAAAAGTAGATGAAATGGATTTTATGAATATGCGAAGACGAAGAGATAGAGACAATGACGAAAAGGAAAAAGCAGAAAAATCTAAAGATTCAGTAGATAGAGATGATCCAATGAGTGAGTTGGAAGTGCCAAAAGAAATAACCATTACAGCTTGGTATACACCACAAATCCCAGTAAACCAAGGTCCAGGAGAATATTGGGGATTACCAGGTTTAATTCTTGAAGTTAATGCAGGTAGAACAACAATATTGTGTTCTAAAATTGTAATGAATCCTGAAGAAAAAGAAGAGATTAAAATGCCTTCAAAAGGTAAAGAAGTAACAAGAGAAGAGTACAACCAAATCATGAAAGATAAAATTGAAGAAATGCGCGAAATGTATGGAGGCAGAGGAGGTCGTGGTAACAGACGTTTCTAATCAATTCACTTTTAAATAATCCCAACTAAAAAATCAAATGAAAAAAATCTTTATGTTCATGCTGCTCTTAGCAGCAAGCAATTCCTTTGCTCAAATAAAAGTAGAAGGTGTAGTAAAAGACAGTATAGGAACTCCGCTTGAACTTGCTAATGTTGTTGCAATTAATCAAGAAACAAAAATT
>NZ_JBNWKB010000035.1:0-2008 GCF_050509525.1 Gaetbulibacter sp. PBL-D1
TTAGATTTTGTAGAAAGTTTGAAAGCAGATGGTAAAGAGGTTGAAATAGTATCAAAAGGAAGCTCCTTAAAATTCTGTTTAGTTGCCGAAGGAAATGCCGATGTATATCCACGATATGCACCTACAATGGAATGGGACACTGCAGCAGGACAAGCCATTTGTAATGCTGTTGGATTACAAGTTATTTCAAAAGAAACAAATAAACCATTAGCATACAATAAAGAAAACCTATTAAACAGTTATTTTTTAGTTAGCAAATAAATGGCAGATGTATCCTATAAAAGACATATAGCCAAAACCATAACATGGAGGGTTGTTGGAACAATAGATACAATAATTCTTTCTTGGATAATTACAGGAGATCCTTTAGCAGGACTTAAAATAGGGTTTGCAGAAGTCACTACCAAATCTGTATTATACTATTTACACGAACGTGTTTGGTACAAAATTAATTTATCGAAGGACGGTGTTCTTCTTGAAAGTAGAAAACGACATATAGCTAAAACAATTACTTGGCGGTTTATAGGAACAATAGATACAATGACATTAGCGTGGATTATTTCTGGCAACCCACTTTCAGCATTACAAATTGGTTTTGCTGAGGTGGTAACTAAAATGATACTTTACTATTTACATGAGCGCGTGTGGTATAATATAGATTTTGGATTAAGTAAAAGAAACAATAAATAAAATGGAGGAAAACATTATCCCATACAATTATCAAATATCTATAGATGATAGACGAAAGTTAAACGGACACAACTCTTTTTTGTTATGGTTTACAGGGCTTTCGGGTTCGGGTAAATCTACAATTGCTAATTTAGTAGAACAAAAGCTATTCCAACAAGGTGTAAGGACCTATATGTTAGATGGTGATAACATAAGAAAAGGAATTAATAAAGACTTAACCTTTGTTCCAGAAGATAGAACTGAAAATATCCGTAGAATTGCTGAAATAGCCAACTTAATGGTTAATGCAGGTATAGTAACACTTGCAGCTTTTGTATCACCTTACAAAAAAGACCGAGAGAACATAAAAAGTATCGTTAAAGATGTTAACTTTGTCGAAATATTTGTAAACACAAGTGTTGAAGAGTGTGAAAGACGTGATGTAAAAGGGCTTTATAAAAAAGCAAGAGCAGGTGAAATTACAAATATGACAGGAGTTTCTTCGCCTTATGAAAAGCCAGAAACACCTGATATCGAAATCAAAACTGAAGAACAAAGTATTGAAGTTGCTGTTGATTCGATTATGAAATATATAAGTCACAAATTAATACATGATGAAAACTAAATTTTATATACTCAGTATTGCTTTATTTTGTCTGCTTTCTTGTAAATCAGAAAAAAAGGAAAACACAAAAAAGGAAATTAACCAATCCACTGAAGAGACACCTCCACCAAGTGCTTTTGAATCCTCGTTGTTAGATTTAAGACCAATAGAAAAAGACCTCACAAGTGGATACAAGGTAAATAAGTTTGGGATTCAAAAAGAAAATGACAGTTTAATAGGTTTTGTTTTTTTATTGGATAATAATGCAACCCCAGAAACAGTTGAAGCATTTAGTATGGGAATTCGAGCTTTTGATAGAACTTTAGAAAAACCACTTAATATGTCTTTTAATCCTGAAATAGAGATTATTGAAGGGCAGAAGTATGTTATTGCAAAGCAGATATTGAAAAGTACAAACTACTTCGATAGTGTAGATGTATTTATATATAAAAGAAAAGATTGGAAGGGATCCGGAAGATTAGGTGGTTTTAAAATTAGAGATATATTATTTGAATAAAAAGCGGAGTTGATGAGTAAGTATTATTTAAATTATCTAGACGAGTTAGAGAGTGAGGCAATTTTTGTTTTACGTGAAGTTTGGGCACAATTTGAAAATCCAGTAATTTTATTTTCAGGAGGAAAAGATTCTATCTTGGTAACACATTTAGCCAAAAAAGCATTTTATCCTGCTAAAATACCATTTCCATTAATGCATGTTGACACTGGTCACAATTT
>NZ_JBNWKB010000036.1:0-740 GCF_050509525.1 Gaetbulibacter sp. PBL-D1
CCTTGGTTTCCTGATTGATTCCAAATACTACTCCAAGAATTTCCACTATCAGTACTAATTTCTAAATCAAGAGTTCCCATATCAGCAGCTCCATACATATGATATTTAAAACTAAACGTAGCATCAGATAAACTACTTAAGTCAAAACAAGGAGAATTTAATATTGCTCGTTGATTTGGATAATTAGGGCTAGAAGCCTCAACATACACATAGTAAGATCCTTGGAAAGCGCTTGAAGGTCCTGTATTGCTTGATGGTGTTCCATTTGCATCTACTGTCCAATCAACATCATCGCTAGTTGATTGTGTCCATGCACCTAAAGTATTTTCAAACCCTTCGGTATAAGGGAAAGACGAAATTCCTCCTGAACAGCCATCAGGTGCTTCGGTTACAGTAACAGTTCTAGTAACTTCTGCAGCGGCATTACCTGCAGCATCACTAACATTATACGTTACTACATAAGTACCAACAGAACTTGTATTTACCACATCTCCTCCAATAACAATATTTGCTGTAATATCGCCATCAACATTATCAGTAGCAGTAGCTCCTAACTCACTATATGTTGAACCCTCAACTAAATTAATTGCTGAAGCTCCATTAAGTGTTATAACAGGCGCAACTGTATCTGGTCCTGAACCTTGAATCACAACTGTATAATCTTCAACTTCACCATAGGTAAACGACTCACATGCAGTTGGAACTCCATTATATTTCATAGACACACGCATTCTTGTTGA
>NZ_JBNWKB010000036.1:750-1072 GCF_050509525.1 Gaetbulibacter sp. PBL-D1
TACTAAATTAATTGCTGAAGCTCCATTAAGTGTTATAACAGGCGCAACTATATCTGGTCCTGAACCTTGAATCACAACTGTATAATCTTCAACTTCACCATAGGTAAACGACTCACATGCAGTTGGAACTCCATTATATTTCATAGACACACGCATTCTTGTTGCGTTTTCTACTGCATTTGTTGGAATAGTAAATGTTCCTGAAACTGGTGTTGTTTGTGTTGGTGATTGTGTCCACACTTGCTCTCCTGCATCATTAAAATCTCCATCTCTATTGTAATCTATCCATACCGAATATGCTTCGTTATAGGTTGTTCCTGTC
>NZ_JBNWKB010000036.1:1082-1650 GCF_050509525.1 Gaetbulibacter sp. PBL-D1
TCTACTGCATTTGTTGGAATAGTAAATGTTCCTGAAACTGGTGTTGTTTGTGTTGGCGATTGTGTCCACACTTGCTCTCCTGCATCATTAAAATCTCCATCTCTATTGTAATCTATCCATACCGAATATGCTTCGTTATAGGTTGTTCCTGTCCAAGTTGGTGTTACAGTAATTGTATATTGACTTCCTTTAGTTAAGGTAGTTGAAATACTTGTAAAATCTGAATAGAACTGAGCACCTGAGCTATTGTCAATTGTGTTTAGCTGTACTCTACTTATGTATTCATCATTTACATTTGAGCTTGCAGAGGAACAGTATGTAATCTGTACATCTTGAGTAGTAACATTAACTGTATTACTTTGCGAAGACATATTTCCAGCTGCATCTAACGCAGTAACATAAAACGCATACGTTGTACTAGGACTTAACCCTGTTACTTGATAGCTTGTTGAAGGCGTAGATGCTATTAAGCTTCCATCTTGATAAACATTATACGCAGTTACACCTACATTATCAGTTGAAGCATTCCAGCTTAAATCTGTTGATGTGTCTGTTGTATTTGATGCAG
>NZ_JBNWKB010000037.1:0-780 GCF_050509525.1 Gaetbulibacter sp. PBL-D1
ATCTTGATCACACTCGATAGTTACATCAGCAGGTACAGTAAATGTAGGCGCAGTAGTATCTACGATAGTAAATATAGCAGTAGTAGTACTTGAGTTACCACAACCATCAGTAGCTGTAAATGTTACAGTAGCTGAACCAGTTGCACCACAAGCATCTGCAAGTTTAGTAAAGTCATTTGTCCATGTAATTGCTGAACAATCATCAGAGGCAATAGCGCCACCATTATTAGTTAACCAATCATTAATATCGTCAACATTACCAGCTCCATCACATTCTACAGTTAAGTTAGCGCTAGTAGTATCTATAGAAGGAGCAGTAGTGTCTTGAATAGCATAAGAAGCTGTTGTAGTTGATGAATTTCCACAAGCATCAGTAGCTGTAAATGTTACTGTTACTGGAGCAGAACAATCTGATTGAGCTCCATTGTAATCATTTGTCCAGGTTATAGCACCACAATTATCTGATGCTACAGCACCACCATTATTATTTAACCAGTTTTCTATTTCTCCGTTATTACCTGAACCATCACATTCAACAATAATATCTGTTGCGTTAGTGTCAATGACAGGCGCAGTAGTATCTACCACATTAATAGTTTGAACAAGCGTAGCAGTATTACCACAATCATCAGTTAATGACCAAGTACGTGTGATTACAGATTCGTTAGCACAGTTACCATCAGCAATCGCATCTGAGTAAGTCGCTTCTAAACCAGCGTCACAGTTATCCGCTTCATCTGTTACATCACCAGTAAGAGTTAAGTCGTTAGCATCTTGATC